>LNEH01000226.1 GCA_001464505.1 Verrucomicrobia bacterium Ga0077533 | reverse complement strand
CGAAACCGAGATCGGCTGGCGTCCCTCGAACCGCCTGGAACTCGCCGCCGAATTCGGGTTCACCCACATCAGCCTGCCGCAGGGGCATTTCGATGTCCGTGTCGCCGCGGCCAAGGTCGTCTACACCTTCAGCCCCGACCTGCAGGTCAGCGTGCTCGGCCAATACGACAACCTCTCCGCCGGGCTCGGCGTGAACTTCCGCCTCAAGTGGATCGTCCAGCCCGGCAACGAGGTCTTCTTCATCGTCAACCAGGGCTACGACACCTCCCTTGACCGCTTCCGCCCCACGCAGAACGACACTTCGCTGAAAGCCGCGTGGACGTTCCGGTATTAAGCCACCGGTGGTGGTTCAGTTTGGTTTTTATGTCGCAGCCAGTTCTGTAGGTCGGGCTTTACGCCCGACATTCAGCCACATTGTGTCGGGGATAAACCCCGACCTACACCAATTGCGTCACTACCAAGTTTTCCGGCCGCTTGACAATCCTTCGCCGCCCGCAAATGGTGCCGCCGTGTCCCGTCTGAGCAAACTCGCCGCGCTGTTCCTGGTCGCCCTCTGGCTGCCGGCGACGCTGCATTGCGCGCTGGAGTCAGCGGACGTTGCCTTCCTCACGCACGACAGTCACGAGCATCACCATGATGCTCCTACCGGCGGCCACGATGACGGCGAAGAAGCCGGCCATGCCATTGAGTATACCGCCTACACGGCCAGCACGCCGTCGCTAAAAGTCCCGCCTCCCTCCGACTCGCTCTCCGCCCTTTTCGCTGCGCTGGTCGGGTCCAGCTCCGTTTGCGTCGAGCCTCCCCTTTCCCCCGCCCGCCACGCACCGCCTCTTGAACTGAGGGTCGCCTGGCAGTTTCTGTTCCGCGCCGCGCCGCCTGCGCGGGCGCCTGCGCTGAACACCTGAGTTCTTCTCGGCCGGTCCCCCGACCGGAGAGAGCCTCATTCCACGCGCACCTACCGGTGCCTCGCCGGCCTGTGGCCGCGCTCTGTCCGTCCGTTTGCTCAACCTCTGTTCATTCATGAAAATTTCCACGTCCGCTCTTTTTCTTTTCACCGGCGTCTGCTTGTCGGCCTCCGCTCCACCAGGTGAACCCCTCACCCTGGCGGCGGCGCTGGCCACGGCGCTACAAAACAATCCCTCCCTCCAGGCCTACGCGTTCGAGTCGCGCGCCGCCGAGGCGCTCATTGAGCAGGCCGGCTTCCGCCCCAATCCGACCCTCAATGTCGCCCTCGAAAACTTCGCCGGCACCGGCACGCACCGTGGCATCGACCGCCTCGAAAGCACGGTGCAGGCGAGCCAGACTTTGGAGCGCGGCGGCAAGCGCGACAAGCGTGTCACCCTCGCCGGCCGCGAGCGCGATGCCGCCGCGAAGGAATACGCCGTGCGCCGGGCCGAGGTGCTGGCCACCACAGCGGCGGCCTTTGTCGATACCCTCGCGGCCCAACAGCGCCTCGCGTTGGCCGCCGAGCCGCTCAAGCTGGCGCGCGAAACAGTCGGCGCCGTCGATGTCCGTGTGAAGGCCGCTGTCGCTTCGCCCGCCGAGTCCGCCCGCGCCCGCGCCGCGCTCGCCGCCGCCCAGGCGGAATACGCGCGCGCCGAGGCCGGACTCCTCGCCGCCCGGTTGGCTCTGGCCGCGACTTGGGGCGGACGTCCCACCGACGTGCCGGCTCTTTCCGGCCAGCTGCATGTGCCGGATGCGCTTCCAGCGGAGGAAGCTTTCCTGGGTAATATATCCGGCCATCCGCGCCTCGATCTCCAGGCAACCGTCGTCAGCGGTCGTCGCGCCGCGCTCGATCTGGAGCACGCGCAGGCCGTGCAGGATGTCACCGTCGGCGGCGGAGTGCGCTTTCTCCGGGACGGCTCCGACGCCGCCTTCGTCGCCGGCGTCTCCGTGCCGCTGCCCGTCCGCAACAGAAACCAGGGCAACATCCGCGCCGCCCGCGAAACCCTCGCCGGGGCCGAGCAAACGGCGCGCGCCGTCGAAATCGGGCTGCGCACGGCCTTCACTGCGGCGTGGCAGGATCTCAAGGCGGCGCACACTGTGGCACAGAACCTCCGGCATGACGCCCTGCCCGCCACCGAGGAGGCTTACGCTGTGGTGCGCGGTGCCTACGAACGCGGCGTGCTTCCGCTGATCGACGTGCTCGACGCCCAGCGCGCCCTCGTCGCCCTGCGCCGCGAACTCCTCGGAGCCGAGGCCGCCTATGTCGCGGCCTTCGCCCGCATCGCGGCTCTGACCGACCCAGCTTACACCACTGTCACCACCCTCATCAGCCAGCCTTGACCCTTCTCTCCCTCAAACTTCCCTTGCTATGAACTGGAAACTTCCTCTCACGATCCTCGCCATCCTCGCCCTTGGCAGCGGCATGGCCTACTACCTCGTCAAAGACCGCCCGGCGCACAGCAGCACAACTGGGGGCGGCCATGACGAACACGGCTCCGAAGGCCACGATGAACACGCCGAAAAGGAGGGCGCAAAAGGCCGGCACGGCGGCCGCCTCCTCAAAGATGGCGATTTCACCGTCGAACTCGCCATCTTCGAACAAGGCGTGCCGCCCGAGTTCCGCGCCTGGTTCACGCAGGCCGGGAAAACGGTCGCGCTGTCCGCGGTAAAACTCACCGTCGAACTCCAGCGCCCCGGCAGCGTCACCGACACCTACCGCTTTACTCCCGAGGGCGATTACCTTCGCGGCGACGCCGAGGTTTATGAGCCGCATTCGTTCGACTACACGGTCGTGGCCGAACATGCGGGCCGCACCCACCGCTGGGCGTTTGCCGCCCCGGAGATGCAGACGACCATCAGTGCGGAGGCCGCCGAGCGCGCCGGAGTCGTCGCCGAGCTCGCCGGTCCCGCCACCATGAGAGAGACGCTCTCCGTTTACGGTCAGGTCAAGCTCAACGCCAACAAGGTCGCGCGCGCCGTGCCGCGCTTCGGTGGCATCGTCCGCGAAGCCCGCAAGGCCCTCGGCGACACGGTCGCCGCCGGCGAGGTCGTCGCCATCGTCGAGACCAACCAGTCCCTCGCGACGATCGAAGTGAAGGCGCCCATCGCCGGCATCGTCGTGGACCGCGACGTGAACGCCGGGGAGACTGTCCCGGACGGCACGGCGCTCTACACCATCGCCGACCTCGCCGACGTGTGGGTGGATCTCAACGTGCCCAAGCGCGACCAGGCCCGCGTGAAAACCGGCCAGTCCGCCGTCATCCACGCCGACGACGGCGGGACCGATGCCACGGGAACCATCTCGTGGATCTCCCCGGTCAGCTCCGCCGAGGCGCAGACGCTCGTCGCCCGCGTGGTGCTCGAAAATCCGGACCAACGCTGGCGCCCCGGTCTCTTCGTGAAGGCCCGGATCAGCCTCGCCGAGGCGCGCGTGCCGGTGGCCGTCAAGGAGTCCGCCTTGCAGACGCTCTACGATTTCACGGTGGTGTTCTCGCAGCACGGTGACCTCTACCAGGCGCGGCCGCTCGAGCTGGGCCGCCGCGGCGACGGCTACGTCGAGGTGCTCAAGGGCCTCCGCGCCGACGAACGCTACGTCACGGAGAACAGTTTCCTCATCAAGGCCGACATCGGCAAGTCCGGCGCCGCGCACGACCACTGAGCCACGGAGACCACCCCCATGAAAGAAATCACCGCCATCATCCAGCCGCACACGCTGTCGCACGTCATGCACGCGCTCCACGCGCTGCCCCACTTTCCCGGCGTCACCCTGCTCGATGCCCACGGCCAGGGCCGCGGGCGCGGGACCGGTGGAGCCTTCCGGCCCTCGGAAGACAATTTCACCTTCCACAAGAAGACCGTGCTCCTCGTCACCTGTGACGCCGCGCACGCCGACAGCGTCGTCGCCGCCATCGCCCAGGCCGCGCGCACCGGCAACAAGGGCGACGGCCTCATCACCGTGAAGGACGTGGCCCGCGTCATCCGCATCCGCACCGGCGAGACCGCCGGACAAGCCCTCTAAATCACGCCCGTCATGCTCGAAAAACTCATTCATTTTTCCATCCGCCATCGCTGGCTCGTCCTGATCATCACCCTCGGGATGGGCGCGCTCGGCGCCTATAACTTCCAACATCTGCCCATCGACGCGGTGCCCGACATCACCAACGTCCAGGTGCAGATCAACACCGAGGCCCCGGGCTTTTCCCCGCTCGAGTCGGAGCAGCGCGTCACCTACCTCGTCGAGACCGCGATGGCCGGCCTGCCCAACCTCCATTACACCCGCTCGATCTCGCGCTACGGCCTCTCGCAGGTAACCGTCATTTTCAACGACGGCACCGACATCTACTTCGCCCGCCAGCTCGTCAACCAGCGCATCCAGGAGGTGAAGTCCCAGCTCCCGCCCGGCCTGGAGCCGTCCATGGGGCCCATCTCCACCGGTCTCGGCGAGATCTTCATGTTCACCGTCGAGCCGGAGTCCGCCGGCTCGCGCAAGCCTGACGGCACCGCCTACACGCCCACCGACCTCCGTGAGATCCAGGACTGGGTCGTGCGCCCGCAGCTCCGCAATCTGCAGGGCGTCACCGAGGTCAACACCATCGGCGGCTTTGTGAAGCAGTTCCACGTCACGCCGCGCCCCGATCAACTGATCGCCTACGGCCTCACCCTGCGCGATGTCATGGACGGCCTGGCGCGCAACAACGCCAACGTCGGCGCGGGTTACATCGAACGCCACGGCGAACAATACCTCATCCGCGTGCCCGGCCAGGTCAGCGGCATCGCCGAGATCGAAGCCATCGTGCTGGCGCAGCGCGGCGGCCAGCCCGTGCGCGTGCGCGACGTGGCCGACGTGATCCTCGGTGAGGAGCTGCGCACCGGCGCCGCCACGGAAAACGGCCATGAGGTCGTGCTCGGCACGGTGTTCATGCTCATCGGCGAAAACTCCCGCGACGTCTCCACCCGGGTTGCCGCGAAGCTGGTCGAGGTCAACCGCAGCCTCCCCGAGGGCGTGGTGGCCAGGACCGTCTATGACCGCACCGCGCTCGTCAACCGCACCATCGCCACGGTGCGGACAAACCTGATCGAGGGCGCGCTCCTCGTCATCGCGATCCTCTTCCTGCTGCTCGGCAACATCCGCGCCGCGCTCATCACGGCGGCTGTCATTCCGCTCGCGATGCTCTTCACCATCACCGGCATGGTGACCAACAAGATTTCGGGCAACCTCATGAGCCTCGGCGCGCTCGACTTCGGCCTGATCGTGGACGGCGCCGTCATCATCATCGAAAACTGCCTGCGCCGCTTTGGCCACGAACAGCACCGGCTGCAGCGCCTGCTGACCAGGCCGGAACGTTTCGCCCTCGCCGCCGAGGCGACCGCCGAGGTCATCAAGCCGTCCCTCTTCGGTGTGTTCATCATCACCGTCGTTTACATTCCCATCTTCGCGCTCACCGGCGTGGAGGGGAAGATGTTCCACCCGATGGCGTTCACCGTCGTGACCGCGCTCCTCGGCGCGATGATCCTGTCGGTCACCTTCGTGCCGGCCGCGGTCGCGCTCTTTGTCACCGGCAAGGTGTCGGAGAAGGACAATCCCGTCATCCGCGGGGCCAAGGCGCTCTACCGCCCGGTCCTGCGCTTCGCGATGTCAGTGCGCCCCGCCGCCGCCGTCGCGGCTGTCGTGCTGGTCGCGCTCGCCGGGCTCGCCGCCTCGAAGATGGGCACGGAATTCATTCCGAGTCTCGACGAGGGCGACATCGCCCTGCACGCGATGCGCATCCCCGGCACCAGCCTCACCCAGTCGCTCAAGATGCAAGCCGCGGTGGAGGACGCCATGAAATCCTTCGGCGAAGTGGACAAGGTCTTCGCCAAGATGGGCACCGCCGAGGTCGCGACCGACCCCATGCCGCCGAGCGTGGCCGACACCTTCGTGATGCTGAAGCCCCGCGAACAATGGCCCGACCCGAAGCGAAGCAAGGCCGACCTCGTGGCCGCGATGGAGGCCGCCGCCGCAAAGGTCCCCGGCAACAACTACGAATTCACCCAGCCCATCCAGATGCGCTTCAACGAGCTCATCTCCGGCGTGCGCTCCGACGTGGCCGTGAAGGTCTATGGCGATGATCTCGACGTGATGAACAAGACCGGCGCCGAGATCGAAGCTGTGCTGAAATCCGTGCCCGGCGCGGCCGACGTGAAGATCGAGCAGACCACCGGCCTGCCGCTGCTGACCGTGCAACTCGACCGCGAAGCCATCGCCCGCTACGGCCTCGCCGTGAGCGAGGTGCAGGAAATCATCTCGACCGCGCTCGGCGGCACGAGCGTCGGCCAGGTGTTCGAAGGCGACCGCCGTTTCGACCTCGTGGTGCGTCTGCCGGAAAACCTCCGCACCGATCTCGACGCGCTTGGCGACCTCCCCGTGCCGCTGCCGAAACTCCATGACGATGAGGCGCGCGTGCTGCCCGCGCTCCTCCGCGCCGGCGGCCACCCGGCGACCGACCAGATGTTCATGTCCTTCATCCCCCTCCGTGAAGTCGCCACCATCGAGATCGCGCCCGGCCCCAACCAGATCAGCCGCGAGAACGGCAAGCGCCGCGTCGTCGTCACCGCCAACGTGCGCGGGCGCGACCTCGGCGGCTTCGTCACCGAGGCCCAGCAGCGCGTGCGCGACTCGGTCAAGATACCCGCCGGCTACTGGCTGGAATACGGCGGCACCTTCGAGCAGCTCATCTCCGCGACCAAACGCCTGCAGATTGTGGTGCCTGTCACGCTGATCCTCATCTTCGGTCTGCTCTTCCTGAGCTTCGGCAACGCCAAGGACGCGCTGCTCGTCTTCACCGGCGTGCCTCTCGCCCTCACCGGCGGCATCGCCGCCCTGTGGTTGCGCGACATCCCGCTGTCCATCTCCGCCGGCGTAGGCTTCATCGCCCTGTCGGGCGTGGCCGTGCTCAACGGCCTCGTGATGATCTCCTTTATCCGTTCGTTGCGCGCTACAGGCACCCCGATCGACGTCGCGGTGGAGGAAGGCTGTCTTACGCGTCTGCGCCCGGTGCTGATGACGGCGCTCGTGGCCAGCCTCGGCTTCGTGCCCATGGCGCTCGCCACCGGCGCCGGCGCCGAGGTGCAGCGCCCTCTGGCCACCGTCGTCATCGGCGGCATCATCAGCTCCACCCTGCTCACGCTGGTCGTGCTGCCCGCGCTCTACCGGATGGCGCACCGCGACGGTGACGTGACGGAAGTTGAAATCTGATCCCATGAAACCACCACGCATGCTATTCGGTTTGGTCGGTGCGATTCTCGTCGCGCTGCGTCGGGATCGAAGTTTGCGCTCACGATGGTTCGCGTCTCTCATTTTCTTGAGCCTGACTCTGTCCAACCATGACTGATTGCGACTGCCATTTCGAAGCGCGCGACGCGGAGCAACGCAAGGTGCTGCTCACCGTGTTTGCGATCAACAGCGTGATGTTTGTCGCCGAGTTTATCGTGGGGATCTTCGCCCAGTCCTCCGGCGTCATCGCCGACTCACTGGACATGCTGGCGGATGCGCTGGTTTACGGAGTGGTGCTGGCTGCCATCGGCCGGGCCGCTGCGCTCAAGCAACGGGCGGCCCGGTGGAGCGGCATGTTCCAACTCGGGCTGGCCCTGTGCATTCTGGGCGATGTGGTCCGCCGGGCTGTCTACGGCAGCGAACCGCAATCGGGGTTGATGATGGGCATCGCCTCGGTGGCGCTGGGCGCGAACGCGTATTGTTTGTCGCTCCTCCAAACACACCGGCACGGCGAAGTGCACATGCGGGCCAGCTGGATCTTCTCGCGCAGCGATGTGATCGCCAACGCCGGGGTGATCCTCGCCGGGTTATTGGTCTGGCTCACGGGCTCGCGCTGGCCCGACCTGATCGTCGGCAGCGCCATCGCTGCGGTGGTCGTCAAAGGCGGCGTGGAAATCCTCCGGGAAGCGGGGGCGTGATGATTCGTCCTAGTCCCCCACCCGCGCAAACCGCGGCACGCGCTTGCCGTCCACCTTGACCGTCTCGTTGAACATCGCGGCCGGCCGCACGAATAGCCCGCCGTCCCTGTAGAGTGCCTCGTAGACCACGAGCCACTCGCGCGTCTCGCTGTGCAGAGCCAGGCCGGTCACGCGGTAGTCGTTGCCCTTGTAGTGACGGTAAAGCCCCGGCCGGGGCTCGGCGGGCTTGGGCGGCGCGTCTTTCATGCCTCCAGCACAGGCCATATCCACCGGGTTGCAAACCCGCGATGGACGACTTTGCTTCCACCTCCGCCACTTTCACCTTTACCTCGCCCTGACTCGCCAGAGCGTAGGCGGGTCACTTTCACTTCCGAATGTCCCTCCCCCCCATTCCCGTCACCGTCCTCACCGGCTTCCTCGGCGCCGGCAAGACCACTTTGCTCAACCGCATCCTCACCGAGCAACACGGCAGGAAGATCGCCGTCATCGAAAACGAGTTCGGCGAGGTCGGCGTGGACAACCAGCTCGTCATCCAGACCGACGAGGAAATCTTCGAGATGAACAACGGCTGTATCTGTTGCACCGTGCGCGGCGACCTCCTCCGCATCCTCGGGCGGCTCATGAAGCGCAAGGACCGGCTCGACGCCATCCTCATCGAGACCACCGGCCTCGCCAACCCCGCGCCCGTCGCCCAGACCTTTTTCACGGACCCGGAGATGAAAGAGCAGTTCGCCCTCGACGCCATCGTCACCCTCGTGGACGCCAAACATATCCTCCTGCACCTCGATGATTCGCCCGAGGCCATGAAGCAGATCGCCTTCGCCGATGTCATCATCCTCAACAAGACCGACCTCGTCACGCCCGCCGAGCTCGACGCCCTCGAGAAACGCCTGCACACGATTAACGCCGTCGCCAAGATTCACCGGACGCAGAACGCCGATGTTCGTATTACGAACATTATGAACGTTGGCGGCTTCAATCTCGACCGCGCCGTCGAGGTCGACCCGCAGTTCCTCGAGACCGAATATCCCTTCGAGTGGGCGGGTGCCTACGAACTGCAACCCGGCCCTCATGAGGTCGCCATTGGCACACACGACCACAGTGGCCACGACCACGACTTGTCCTCCGAAGCCTTGGCGAAGGAGGAGCATCACCACGAATGCGCCCCGGGTGCGCTCCGCCGCACCGGCCGACCTTGAGACCATCATCAAGACCACCGTCATCGCTTTTTCCGACTGGGAGAAAGCCACTCCGGCCGGCGAGACCATCGCCGCCGACGGCAAGATGCACCGCCTGAAACTCCACGACGAGAGCGGCCGCTTCCCGGTTAAAATCGAAAAGGCCGGCCACTACGTCCTCTTCACCGGCCACGACGTGCCGACCCATCTGCACTCGCCGGAAGGGAAAATCATCCGCTATGGCTGGGACCGGACCTTCCGCCACGAGCACTCGCACGACGAGGCGGTGTCGTCCGTCGGCCTCAGGGTCGAGGGCGAGCTCGACGGCAAGAAGCTGAACGACTGGATCTCCAAGCTCCTCGCCGAGAAGGGCGGTGACATTTTCCGCATGAAGGGCGTGCTCGTCGTCAAGGGCACGAAGAAGCGCCTCGTCTTCCAGGGCGTGCACATGCTCTTCGACGCCAAGTTCGACCGCGAGTGGAAGGACGGCGAGAACCGCACCAACACCCTCGTCTTCATCGGCAAGAACCTGAACCGCGCCGCGCTGACCGAGGGCTTCAGGGCCTGTTTGGTGAATTGATCTCACACGAAGAACGCAAAGAAATCCAAGACCGGGGAAGTAATCTGCAGCTTGTCTGCCTTCGCTTTCTTTGCGTCCTTTGTGTAAACCAAAATGAATTTCGCCAAGCACTGGGCCGCGACCCTCGACGACTACGCCATCGACCTGGCCTGGTCACCCGACGGCTCTCTCCTCGCGGTCGCCTCCGCCGCGGGCGGCGTCACGCTCTATGAGGCAACGACCGGCGCAGTGAAACACTCTCTCGCCGGCCATGAAAATGGCGCGAACGCCCTGGCGTGGGGTTCGGACGGCCTGCTCGCCACCGGCGGACAGGATGGTTGCGTGCGAATCTGGCAGGCAAACTTTGGTCAGCAAACCGCTAAGGTAAAGCTGGGCAATGCCTGGGTGGAGCATCTCGCTTGGTCGCCATTGCACAGTTCCGCTCCATTGTTTGCTGCCGCTGGGAGAAAATTGATGGCTATTAGCCCTGATGGCGTGCCAGCGCATACATTTCCCGACGCCCCCAAGACCATTTCTGCCCTGGCCATTCGTGCCTCAACGCTCAATTTACAACCTTCCACCTTACTCGCTGCCGCTTGTTTTGGTCATGTCGCGGTGTGGGATACCACGACGTTCGGCCTTCAAAAAGAATTCCCCTACGGCAACGCGATCTACGCACTGACCTGGTCGCCCGATGGCCGCTGGCTTGTCGCCGGTTGCCACGACAACGCCGTGCACCTCTGGGTGCCCGCCGAGGATATTGAACTCCACATGAGCGGCTACGAGACCCGGCTCAAGGAACTCTCGTTCAGTCACGACTCGAAGTGGCTGGCCACCGGCGGCGGCAAGGATGTCTGCGTGTGGGACTGCGCCGGCGCCGGCCCTGAGGGCCGCGAGCCGCTGCAATTGCCCCAGACCGCGCGCACCACCGCCATCGCCTTTCAAAACCAGCACAGCCTGCTTGCCACCGGCGACGCGAGCGGCACATTCACGCTGTGGAGCCCGACCCGCAAAAATCCCATGATCGCCGAGGTGAGGATGCCTTCCGCCGCCACCAAGTTCGCGTGGCGGCACGACGACTCCCTCCTCGCCGTCGGCACGGAAAAAGGAATTCTCTATGTCTTCAAACTGGACAACTAGCATCGGTCTGGCCCTGACGCTTGGCGTCACCGCCCACGCCATCGAAGTGCGCAGTATCCCCACGTCCGCCGCGCCGGGTGCGATGGGCTCGTCCCTCACGCAGGGGCCCGACGGCACGACGTTTCTTTCGTGGCTCGAACCGGCCGGTGGCGAAAACTGGGCGCTGAAGTTCAGCCGCTTTGACGCCGCGCGCCAGACCTGGAGCGAAGCCCGCCTTATCGCGCAAGGCGCCGGCTTCTTTGTCAACTGGGCTGATTTCCCCGTGCTGGCCGTGCAGCCCGACCGGCTGACCGCCGTGTGGTTCGTCGACAATCCCGCCCATCACGCGACACCCGGCCACCACGGCGCCGGTTATCGCGCGGTCTACAGCAGCTCCAGCGACGGCGGCGCAACCTGGAGCCCCGAGCTACCGGTGAGTGACGAGTCCGCTACGGTCGAGTTTGTCGCCCTGCAGCCGTTGCGCGACGGCCGGCTGCTCGCCGCCTGGCTTGATGGCCGGGCTCAGGCAACCGTCAACGGCCGGCAGACGCTCTACGCCCGCATGCTGGGTGCGCCGGGTCCGGATATGTTGGTGGACGACTTGGTGTGCGATTGCTGCCAGTTGTCCTTTGTGCCCACGACCGACGATGGCGCCCTGCTCGCCTACCGCGGCCGCACCAAGGACGAAATCCGCGACATCCGGCTCGCGCGCTTCGACGGCCGAAAGTGGAGCCGCCCCATCGGGTTGCATGCCGACGGTTGGAAAATTGCCGGCTGCCCGGTCAACGGTCCGCAACTCGCCGAATGCGGCGACCTGGTCGGCGCCGTCTGGTTCACGGCCGCGGACAACCAGGCGCGTGTGCTGGCCGGCGTGTCGGACAACGCCGGCGAAACTTTCGGTCCGGTGGTGCGCGTGGATCTCGGCCGGCCGCAGGGTCGCGTGGACAGCGTGATGCTGGCCGACGGCACACTGGCAATGTCCTGGCTTGAGATGACGGGAAAGGAATC
>LNEH01000225.1 GCA_001464505.1 Verrucomicrobia bacterium Ga0077533 | reverse complement strand
GGGCCGCTCCGCCCTACCACAAGGCACTTTCGCTATGATCCAAATCCAATGAGTAAATGGTATCATGCCGCCCCCGCCTCCACCGCCGGCCCTGCTTGTCCTCCGAAGCCTTGGCGAAGGAGGAAGCTTGTCGAAGGGGTTGACACCGCTTGGCGCCTGTTGTGCGCTAAACGCTCCTATCGTTCGCTTATAACCCACTCCCATGGCCAAGAAATTCACCGCCAAAAAACCCGCCCGCAAGGCGACTTCCTCCCAGAAACCTGCCACCCGCGCCACCAAATACGTTTATACGTGGGGTGCCGCCAAAGCCGACGGCAACGGCTCCATGAAAGCCCTCCTCGGTGGCAAGGGCGCCAATCTCGCCGAGATGACCCGCATCGGCCTGCCCGTGCCCCCCGGCTTCACCATCACCACCGAGGTCTGCACCTATTTCTACGCCCACAAGAAAACCTACCCGAAGGAACTCTCGGCCCAGATGCAGGCCGGCATCGCCAACATGGAGAAGATCATGGGCACGAAGTTTGGGGCCACCGAAGGCACCCCGCTCCTCGTCGCCGTCCGCTCGGGCGCCCGCGACTCCATGCCGGGCATGATGGACACCATCCTCAACCTCGGCCTCAACGACGAGACCGTCGTCGCCCTCGTCCGCGCCACCCAGAACGAGCGCTTCGCCTGGGACTGCTACCGCCGTTTCATCCAGATGTATGGCGACGTCGTCCTCGGCGTGCAGAAGAAGGAAGGCGAGGACCACGAGCCGTTCGAGACCGTCATCGAGGGCTACAAGCACGAGAAATACCACCGCGACATCGTCGATTCCGAGCTCACCGCCGCCGACCAGCGGGAGCTGGTCAAGCGTTTCAAGGCCCTCGTGCTCGAGCGCACCGGCCATGTGTTCCCCCACGACCCGTGGGAGCAGCTCCGCGGCGCCGCCGGCGCCGTCTTCGGCTCGTGGATGAACGACCGCGCCATCGTTTACCGCCGCAAATACAACATCCCCACCGAGTGGGGCACCGCCGTCAACGTGCAGGCCATGGTGTTCGGCAACACCGGCGAGACCTCCGGCTCCGGCGTCGCCTTCCTACGGCGAGTTCCTCATCAACGCCCAGGGTGAGGACGTCGTCGCCGGTGTCCGCACGCCCGAGCCCGTCCTCAAGCTCAAGGACCAGATGCCCAAGTCCTACGCCGAGCTGCTCAAGGTCCGCGCGACGCTGGAGAAACATTTCAAGGACGTGCAGGACATCGAATTCACCATCCAGGACGGCAAGCTGTTCATGCTCCAGACCCGCAACGGCAAGCGCACCGCCGCCGCCGCGCTCAAGTTCTCCATCGATATGGTGAAGGAAAAGCTCATCGACTGGCGCACCGCCGTGATGCGCAATCCGGCCGACCAGCTCGAGCAGCTCCTCGCCCCGATCTTCGACCTCGCCGAAGTCAGGAAGGCCAAGGTCATCGCCACCGGCCTCCCCGCCGGCCCGGGCGCCGCCACCGGCAAGATCTACTTCAACGCCGACCGCGCCGTCGTCGCCGCCGAGAAGGGCGAGAAAGTCCTCCTCGTCCGCGTCGAGACCTCCCCCGAGGATCTCCGCGGCATGATTGCCGCCGAGGGCATCCTCACCGCCCGTGGCGGCGTCTCCTCGCACGCCGCGCTCGTCGACCGCCAGATGGGCAAGGTCTGCGTGTGCGGCGCCGCCGCCCTGCAGGTCGATTACGACAAAAAGACCGTCACCATCTCCGGCCATGCTTACGGCGAAGGCGACTTCCTCTCGATCGACGGCACCATCGGCGCGGTTTACGCCGGCCAGATCAAGACCGCCCCGTCGGAGATCATCACCGGCCTCCTCCACGGCGACAAGGCCGCCCAGGCCACCGAGAAATTCAAGAGCTACGTGCAGCTGATGAAGTGGTGCGCCCAGGCCACCAAGCTCTCCGTCCGCACCAACGCCGACACGCCCGAGCAGACCGCCCAGGCCATCGCGTTCGGCGCCGTCGGCATCGGCCTCACCCGCACGGAGCACATGTTCTTCGAGGGCGACCGCATCGACACCATGCGCGAGATGATCCTCGCCGACTCGCTCGGCACCCGCGAGGCCGCGCTCGCCAAGCTCCTCCCCTACCAGCGCGCCGACTTCTACGGCATCTTCAAGGCGCTCAAGGGCTACCCGGCGACCATCCGCTTCCTCGACCCG
>LNEH01000224.1 GCA_001464505.1 Verrucomicrobia bacterium Ga0077533 | reverse complement strand
TTTCGGCGCCAGTTCCGCGATTTCGGCCCGCAGCCGGCCGGTCTTGTCGAACAGCTCCTGCGGGCGATAGCTCTTCAGCCACTTCTCCAAAATCTTCACGTGTCCCGGATGACTCATGTCGCCCATGGGCACCTGATGCGAGCGCCACGAGCCTTCCGTCTTCTTGCCGTCCACCATCTTTGGGCCGGTCCAACCTTTCGGTGAGCGCAAAACAATCATGGGCCAGCTCGGTCGCTGCTTGAAACCGTGGGCGCGGGCGCCGCGTTGGATGCGCCGGATGTCGGCCACGGCCGCATCGAGCGCGGCGGCCATGAGCCGGTGCATCTTCGCCGGGTCGCTACCCTCGACGAAATTCGTCATGCGGAATGCGCGCCAGCACGGTGGGGCCGGCGATCTTGTGGCCGTTCAAATGCAGAATGGGCAGCACGGCGCCGTCATGGACCGGGTTGAGAAACTTGTTCGAGTGCCAGCTCGTGGCCAGCGGGCCGGTCTCCGCCTCGCCGTCGCCGACGACGCACGCGACGAGCAGGCCGGGGTTGTCGAAGGCCGCGCCGAATGCGTGCGACAGCGAGTAACCCAGCTCGCCGCCCTCGTGGATCGACCCCGGGATCTCCGGCGCGACGTGACTCGGGATACCGCCGGGAAAGGAGAACTGTTTGAACAACCGCTGCATCCCGGCGGCGTCCTGCGCGATATCCGGATAGACTTCGCTGTAGGTTCCCTCGAGGTAGGCGTTCGCCACCAGGCCGGGTCCGCCGTGGCCCGGCCCGGTGATGGTGATGGCGTTCAGGTCATGTTGCTTGATGACCCGGTTCAGGTGGGCGTAGATGAAGTTCAGTCCCGGCGTTGTGCCCCAGTGGCCGACCAGGCGCGGCTTGAGGTGCGCCAGCCTGAGCGGCTTTCGCAGCAACGGATTGTCGAAGAGATAAATCTGTCCGACCGAGAGGTAGTTCGCGGCGCGCCACCAGGCATCCAGCTGGCGGAGCAGTTCCGGGGAGAGGAGGGTGGTTTTCATGGTTTGCAGCTGAATCATCCCTTGCTCGCGGCGGGATTTTAGCCGGCGATGTGTTGGCGGCGTGAGAAGAAGGAAGTCGGCTTTACCATAGCTGCACAGCACCTCAGTGCGCTCGGGCTGAGTCGGACTTTACGCGATCATACGCTGCCGCACTGGCAAGTGACATGGGGTCTTGGTCCACCCGGTCCTTACCCTGGGGGGTCTTCCTTCGATGTCCCCGCTCATCTCGACTTTTTGCCTGCAAATCCTGTTCGACCCCTTTTCCCGGCAGTGCGGTTGGGCCGCTTGCGGTTCATTTCCCACGGCACCACGACAATGGGACAGCGCGTCCGCTTGAGGACGCGGCTCGTGGTGCTGCCGACGATGAGTTCGTAGAACGCGCCGTGCCCGTGCGACCCCATCACGATGTAGTCCGCGCCGAGCGCCGCCGCCTGGGCGACGATGTGTTGCCCGGGATTTCCGAACACCTGTTTCGTGACGACCGCGACGCCCTTGGCCCGGAGCTGCTTTTGCAGCGCGGTCAGTTGTTTTGCGGCCGACGCCGAAGCCATTGCGGCATACTCGGCGCTCATCTGGTAGCCGAGATCGTTGTCGGTCACAGCCGGCGGCTGCACCACATGAAGCAAAACGAGCCGCGCCCCCGCGGCCTGGGCCAGCTTGACGGCTTCGGCCGTGACCTGGCTGCTGGCAGCGGAGAAATCGACCGAGACGAGGATGGTTTTCATAAGGGTTGGGTGGATTTGTCCCGGATGAGCTTGTTGAGGGCCAGGCCCTCCTTGCCGGTCGCCTTCTCCGCCCGGTCCATGAGCAGTTCCAGCTCCTTGGTCTTGGCGGGGAGTTGCTCGAACGTCTTCATATCCTTGGTGAAGGTTTTTTCGTTTTTGGGTGGTTCTGGGTTCATAAATATTGTCGCGGCCGGGCTCAGTTGTCCACGGCGAAGCCAACCTTGATGGTCACCTGCCAGTGGTGGATCTTGCCCTTGCGGAGGCTGCCGCGGGTATCGATCACTTGGAACCAGCACAGGTGCTGGATGGTTTTGTTCGCGCGCCGGATGGCCTTGACGACCGCATCCTCGATGGAAGCGGAGGACGTGCCGGTGAGTTCTATGAGCTTGTAGACGTGGTCTTTCATGTGGGTTGGCCGGGGCTGTCCGTTGCTCAGCAATCGCAGGCGCCGGCTGCTGACTTGATCGCTTTTTCGACCGCTTCCCGGGTTTCGCCGGTTCGTTTCTGGATCCGGCCCAGCAATTCGTCGGACATGCCTGCGACGAACTGCAGGTCGTCGTCCGTGAGCGAGGCCCACTTCTGTTTGAGTTTGCCCTTGGTGATGTTCCAGTCGCCCTTGATTTCGAGTTTGTTCATGGGGGTGATTTCCTTGTGATGCTTTGCCGCCGGGATGGCCGCAAAAGTGGTCTGGATTATGCGTGGATTGGTTTGTCCGCCACCAGCGTGACGGTGGCGTCACCGCGCAGGGCCTTGGAATAAGGGCAAGTCTGGTGGGCTTCATTCATCAGGTGTTGGGCCCGGGCGTGATCGATGCCCGGAAGCTGCGCATGCAGTTCGACCGCGAGACGGTAGGCGCCCGATTCCTCCTCGACCAGACTCACCAGGGCCCGCACCGTCGCGTTCACCGCCGGGGTGCCGGACTTTTTGACGGCCGCCGCCAGCGCGCCATGGTAGCAGGCGGCATAGGCGCCGGCAAACAGCAGCTCCGGACCGGGACCGCGCTTCTCGGCGCCATTCACCAGGGGATTTCCCAGCGTGATATTCAGCAGCCGGTCCGGAGACTCAATGGTCCCGTATCGTCCGCTCTGGGAAGCCGCTTCGACTGTAAACAGGATTTTGGTCATGGGGGTCGGTGCTACGCCGCATCGTCCGTTGTAGTTTCGAGCGAAAGGGGAGCCGCGCCATGTTGCCCGGAACCGACCCGTGACACCATGGGGTGCTAACCTACTTCCGTTCCGGCGAGTCCGAGCCGGCGACACACCGCGCGCGCGATCATGAGTTCCTCGTCGGTGTGGATGACGCACACCTTGACGCGACCGGTGTCCGCTGAAATCAGCGGCGCATTCCTTGCATTGCGTCGCGGGTGGAGTTTCACGCCGAGAAAGCCGAGCCCGGCGCAAATGCGCGCCCGGATGACCGGGGCGTTTTCGCCGATGCCCCCCGCGAAGACCAGCGTGTCCAATCCCCCGAGCGCGGCGGCATAGGCGCCGATCCACTTTTTTGCCTGGTAACAATACAAAGCGATAGCCTCCGCCGCCCGCTCATCGCGGGCTTCCCGTGCGAGCAGGTCCCGCACATCGGAGCTGGTGCCGGAGACTCCGCGCAATCCGGACTCGTGGTTCACCATCCGGTCAAATTGCGCCGGCGTCATCTTTTCGCTCCGGGCGAGAAAAGACAGCAGCCCCGGGTCGAGGTCGCCGGAGCGGGTGCCCATGACCAGGCCGGCGGTCGGCGTGAATCCCATGCTGGTATCAATGCTTTTGCCCCGATGCACGGCGGCCAGGCTCGCACCGTTGCCGAGGTGCGCGAGGATCACCCGGCCCCTCGTGGCCGCAGGATCACCGAGGCGGACGAGTTCCTCCAAGAGATACGAGTAGGACAGGCCATGAAAGCCGTAGCGCTCGATGCCCTTGGCCGCATAACGCCGGGGAATAGGCAGCAGCCGGGCGACGCGCGGCATGGTCTGATGAAACGCGGTGTCAAAGCAGCCCACCTGCGGCAGGCGCGGATGGCGCTGGCGAAAGGCCTCGATCAATCCGATCTCCATCGGAAGATGCTCGGGAGCACAGGGTGTGATGCGGCGCAGTTCCGCGAGCAGCCTCGTGGTGACCCGGACGGGTTGCGCATGCTCCCAGCCATGCACCACGCGATGGCCGACGGCCGCAACCCTTGGGAAAACCGACTGGGTTTTGAGCCACCGCAGCAAAAATACCGTCGCGGCGGCCGGGGTGCCGCGGGTGATCAAGCGTGCATGCGGTGGTCCACCTTCCGCGACACTCACGATCAGTTGCGTGCGGGACAGCCCAATACGCTCAATCCTGCCTGCAAGCAGACACTGCAGCTTTACCCCGGTCGCATAAACCGCGAAGCGGATGCTCGACGATCCGCCGTTGATGGTCAGCACGCAGGGTGCTCGTGAAGACAGGGGAACACTCATGGCTCCTCGTCGCCCCGGGCGGGTGATTGCATCTGGCGATGACTCGTCACGGCGCAGCATGACAGCCGTTCCGCCCGTGCACAATGGGGTGTTCAGGGCAGGTCTGATGACCGGCTGGCCGGGCTGGAGGTGGGTTACACCCCATTGTTCGTCTGGGATTTTGCGCTCATCCTGCCCACCACGACGGCGGATGTTCCGCCAGCCGTTGCGCAATCATTTCCTCCCATGACGCTGAAGACTCCCCCAAGTGCCCGGCCCCGCGCCGGGATGCCCGACAATAACCCGGCGGTCGCAGCCATGAGTGCATCCCGGTCCGCAGTCCCCTCCGCCGGGACGACGGAGGTCAGGCAGGAGGAGGCCCTGCTCAAGGCCGGGGCGCAGCATCGCCACCGACGCCAAGGGCGTCATCCAGATCTTCAACGTCGGGGCCGAGCGCATGCTGGGCTACGCCGCCGCCGACGTGATGAACAAGATCACGCCGGCCGACATCTCCGACCCGCAGGAAGTGATCGCGCGCGCCAAGGCTCTGAGCGCCGAGCTGGCCACGCCGATCACCCCGGGCTTCGAGGCGCTGGTGTTCAAGGCCTCGCGCGGCATCGAGGACATCTACGAGCTGACCTACATCCGCAAGGACGGCAGCCGATTTCCCGCCGTCGTGTCGGTCACAGCCCTGCGCGACGCGCAGAACGCCATCATCGGCTACCTGCTCATCGGCACCGACAATACCGCGCGCAAGCAGGCGGAGGCGGCGCCAGCATCGCCACCGACGCCAAGGGCGTCATCCAGATCTTCAACGTCGGGGCCGAGCGCATGCTGGGCTACGCCGCCGCCGACGTGATGAACAAGATCACACCGGCCGACATCTCCGATCCCCAGGAAGTGATAGTGCGTGCCAAGGCGCTGAGCGCCGAGCTGGGCACCCCGATCACCCCGGGGTTCGAGGCGCTGGTGTTCAAGGCCTCGCGCGGCATCGAGGACATCTACGAGCTGACCTACATCCGCAAGGACGGCAGCCGCTTTCCCGCCGTCGTGTCGGTCACGGCCCTGCGCGACGCGGAGAACGCCATCATCGGCTACCTGCTCATCGGCACCGACAACAGTGCCCGCAAGCAGGTCGAGGCCGAGCAGAAGAAACTCGACCAGCGCCTGCGCGACCAGCAATTCTACACCCGCTCCCTCATCGAGTCGAACATCGACGCGCTGATGACCACCGACCCGCTCGGTATCATCACCGACGTGAACAAGCAGATGGAGGCGCTCACCGAGTGCACGCGCGATGAGCTGATCGGCGCGCCCTTCAAAAACTACTTCACCGACCCCGAGCGGGCCGAAGCCGGCATCAAGCTGGTGCTGAGCGAAAAGAAGGTCACCGACTATGAGCTCACCGCCCGCGCCCGGGATGGCAAGATGACCGTGGTGTCCTACAACGCGACCACCTTCTACGACCGGGAGCGGCGGCTGCAGGGCGTCTTCGCCGCGGCCCGCGACATCACCGAGCGCAAACGCCTCGACCAGGTGCTGCAGGAAAAGAACATCGAGCTGGTGGGCGCCAAGATCGCCGCGGAAAAGGCGAACCTCGCGAAATCCGACTTCCTCTCCAGCATGAGCCATGAGCTGCGCAGCCCGCTCAACGCGATCCTCGGCTTCGCCCAGCTGATGGAGTCGGCCTCGACCCCGGTGCCGACCGCCTTCCAGGCGGAACGCATCGCCCAGATCCTCAAGGCCGGGTGGCACCTGCTGAACCTGATCAACGAGATCCTGGACCTAGCCACGATCGAATCGGGGAAGGTGTCGCTCTCGGTCGAGCCGGTGTCGCTGGCCGACGTGATGCTGGAATGCCAGGCCATGATGGCGCCGCAGGCGCAGTCGCGCGGCATCACCATGAGCTTTCCCCGGCTCAACACGCCGATCTTCGTCCATGCGGACCGGACCCGGCTGAAGCAGATCGTCATCAACCTGCTGTCCAATGCCATCAAATACAACCGGCTCCAAGGGAGCGTGGTCGTGGAATGTGCCGCGGTCGCGCCGGAGCGGGTGCGCATCAGCTTTCGGGACACGGGCGCGGGCCTTACCCCGGAAAAAATGGCCCAGCTTTTCCAGCCGTTCAACCGGCTCGGACAAGAGGCGGGCGGCGTGGTTGGCACCGGCATAGGCCTGGTCGTCACCCGGCAGCTCGCGGAGCTGATGCAAGGCGCGGTCGGCGTGGAAAGCACGGCGGGCGAGGGCAGCGTGTTCTGGGTGGAGCTGCGCGCGACCACGGCTCCGGCCAAACTCTCGGACGATCCGGTGGCGGCAACCCCGGCAAAAGCCCGGTCGGCGACCGGCGCGCGCGACCGCACGCTGCTTTACGTCGAGGACAACCCGGCCAACATGAAGTTGGTCGAGCAGATCATCGCCCGGCGCGCCGACCTGAAGCTGCTGACCGCCGTGAACGGCACGCTGGGCTTCGAGCTGGCGAGAAGCGCGCGGCCGGATGTCATCCTGATGGATATCAATCTGCCGGGCATCAGCGGGTTCGACGCCCTGAAACTCCTGCGCGAGTGCAAGGTCACCGCCCACATTCCCGTCGTGGCCCTCAGCGCCAACGCGATGCCGAACGATATTGCGAAGGGACTGGCGGCGGGTTTTTTCAGCTATCTGACGAAACCGATCAAGGTCGCGGAGTTTATGGGCACACTTGACGCCGCGCTGACTGCGGCGGAACCCCCCCGGGGAGCCGGCTGATGACCACGGACGATGCCAGCAACAGTGCCGCCGCCATTCTGCAGGCCCGCATCCTGATCGTGGATGACAAGGAGGCCAATGTCGTCCTATTGGAACAGATGTTGCGGGGGGCCGGCTACGTCTCCCTCACCACGACGCAGGAACCCCGGGAGGTCTGCGCCCTGCACCGCCGGCATTGCTACGACCTGATCCTGCTCGACCTGCAGATGCCCGGCATGGACGGGTTCGAGGTCATGGAGCAACTGAAGCAGGACGAGACCACCGGCTATCTGCCCGTGCTCGTGCTCACTGCCCAGCCCGACCAGAAGCTGCGCGCGCTGCGGGCCGGGGCGCGGGATTTTGTCAGCAAACCCTTCGATCTCGGCGAGGTGCTGGCGCGGGTGCACAATCTGATCGAGGTCCGCCTGCTGCATCAGGAGACCCGGCGGCTCTACGAGCAGGTCGTGGCCGAACAGAAGGTGGCGGAGCGGCTGCTGCTCAACGTGCTGCCTCAGTCCATCGCGAAGCGCCTCAAGAAGCGCTCCGAGATCGCGGGCGCGACCTTTCCCGAACTCATCGCGGACAGTTTTCCCGAGGTGACGGTGCTGTTCGCGGACATCGTGGGGTTCACGAAGTTCGCCGAGACCCTGAGCCCGGAAGTGCTGGTCAACGTGCTGAACGACATCTTCACCCGTTTTGACGAGATCGCCGACCGCCACGGCCTGGAGAAGATCAAGACCATCGGCGATTGCTACATGGCTGCGGCCGGGCTGCCCGTGCCGGTCGCGGACCACGCGGCGCGGACGGCGCGCATGGCCCTAGACATGCTCGAGGTCATGGCCCGCTTCAACGAGCGGAGTCCTTACCAGCTCAGCGTGCGTATCGGCATCGGCACCGGTTCCGCGGTGGCGGGGGTCATCGGGAAGCGCAAGTTCCTCTATGACCTGTGGGGCGACGTGGTGAACACGGCCAGCCGGATGGAATCGCATGGCGTGTCCGGGCGGATCCAATTGACGGATACTTCCCGGCAGCGGCTGGGGGCCGGGTTTGTCGTCGAGGACCGCGGTGAGATCGAGGTCAAGGGCAAGGGCGGGATGCGCACCTGGTTCCTGAACAGCTGGGTCGGTCTGAATGCCGAACACGGCGAGGCGTCGCGCGTTGCGGTGGGTTAGACTCCATACCGTCCGCCCGCCAAAGCGCCTATTCTCCGGGGAGGGAAACGGTTCTCACGTCACGTCGCCGGGCTCCGCGAGCTGCGACTTGAGCAGCGCGGCGGCCTTTTCGTGCTGCTGGATCATCCGGTTCAGAAAGTCGGCGGTGCCTGTTTCGCTCTGTCGCTCCAAGTGCAGCTGCTCAATCATGTCCTCGTTCAGCGCCAGCAGTTCCTCCAGCAGGTGGCTGGAGTAGCGGGCGCGTGACGGCGCGGGAGCGGTGGGGTGCGGGAAAGAGGGGGTTTCCGCCGCCGCCGTGGCGGTGATCAGGCCGCTGCTCGGGATAATCAGGGGTAGCTCCATAGGTTGCCCCCGAGGGTAGCCGGTGCGGGCGGCACCGGCCATGGGGTGTAGACCTGCCGCCGCCAGAATCTCCGCGCCCCTATGGACGGTCCTTCAAGCTCTGGAACAGAGACGCCGAGGTCACGCCAAGCCGACCAAACCGAGACAGGGCTACCACTGATGGAATTTCGCCAACGGCGAAATTTTGGCGGAGCGGGGAAAGTAGATTCCGCCGTTGGCGGAATCCTTTTAGGGAGAGTCTTCAAACCTCCGAATCAAGCGAACGAACCCCGAGACAGAAAACCACCGATCCGGTTTTAACCACGAATGCTCCGCCTACCGGCTGCGCTTTAAAAGTGAGTTCCGCCTAATCGGCTCCTTGGTGGGTTTCGGGCGTCGGCTTATCGCCGACAGAGGAGTGCGATTCCAAAATCCTGTTACCTACGTCACCCTTATCCCAAGCGGCGATTAGCCGCTCCCCGGAACCGATTCCGGAGCCGATCAGGCGAAGGGCATTCCCAAGCGCAGCCGGTAGGCGAAGCATCAGTGGTCAATCTTCTGCAGTTCGGGAGGTTTGAAGACACTGCCTAGCGGTCCCCTTCCCGGATTTTGAAAATCCTAGATGATCGTCAGCTGCACGCTGCTCTCGATGATGCCGTGGGCGATGGCGTAGCGGGTCAGGCCGGCGGTCTCGTGGATGTCGAGCTTGTCCATGAGATGCTGCCGGTGTTTCTCGACCGTCTTGATGCTGATGCCCAGTTCCGCGGCGACCTGCTTGTTCGCCCGGCCCTCGGCCACGAGTTGCAACACCTCGGACTCGCGGGAGGTCAGGCGGCTGCCGTTGGCCTTCACAAAACCCTCGCGGCTCCGCGGTTTGCCGGCGGCGACAAGCCGCTTGGTTATGGACGGACTGAAGTAGCTGCGGCCCGCGGCGACCTCGCGGATCGCCTTGGTCAGAACCTCGGCGGAGGTCTGTTTCTCGAGAAAGCCGGCCACGCCGGCCTCGCGCATGCGTTCGACGTATTCGTCGTCGCTGTGCGCGGAGAGCACGATCACCCGGGCCGCGGGATTGGCGGCGAGGATCTGCCGGGTGGCCTCGAGGCCGTTGAGCACGGGCATGGCGATGTCCATCAGGATGACGCCGGGCCTGAGCCGGGCGGCGAGCTCTACCGCCTCGCGGCCGTTGCGGGCCTCCCCGACCAGCTTGAAACCGCCGTCGGCGTTCAGCAGCGCGCTCAGGCCCTGGCGCACGATGGCGTGGTCTTCGGCGAGCAGGACGGTGATCGGATGGGGGGTGTTCATGGTTTGGTTTTTCCGGGGGTGAAGGGAATTTCGGCGCGCACGGTGGTGCCCTTGCCGGGGGTGGATTCGATGGTCAGGCGGCCGCCGA
The DNA here is from genome assembly GCA_001464505.1 of Verrucomicrobia bacterium Ga0077533. Lineage (GTDB taxonomy): Bacteria > Verrucomicrobiota > Verrucomicrobiia > Opitutales > Opitutaceae > Lacunisphaera. Next base: position 17,797 of record LNEH01000224.1, on the reverse strand, counting down.
CCATCTCGATGCGCTCGCGCATGCCGACAAGGCCGAGGCGCTTGTTTTTCTTCTGGAGAATCTTCCGGACCGGGAAGGATCTGCCGTTGTCGTTGATCTCCAGCCGGATCGCGCCCGGGATCTGGCTGATGCTCAATTTGACCCGCGTGGCGCGGGCATGGCGGGCGACATTGGTGAGGGCTTCCTGGGTCACCCGGAACAGGACGGTGCGCTTGTCACTGGTGATCTTCTCCACGCCGCCGAAGGCGGTGAACTTGATCTTGAGTTTTTTCCGTGTGGCGAGGCTCTTGCAGTAGGCGTGGAGGGCCGGGATCAGGCCGAGATCGTCCAGCACCGCCGGCCGCAGTTCGCGGGCGAACCGGTGCACGGCATCGACCGAGTTTTCCACCAGGCGCTGGGTGCGGGCGATCTTGTCCTTCAGCTTTTTCACGTCGGGGGAGTTGCCGTGGACGAGGGCGGAGAGTTCGACGTTTATGCCGACGAGGGCCTGCACGACCTCGTCGTGCAATTCGCGGCTGATCTTCTTCCGCTCCTCCTCCTGGGCCGTCAGGATCTGGTGCGTCAGGTGGCGGAGCTTTTTATGCATATCCTGCGACTCGAGCAGCAGGACCCGGTTCTGTTCCTCGCCCAGGCGGGTGGAGGTCAGGGCGGACGCCAGCCGCCGGTTGCTCGACGTCAGCTGGGCGGTGCGCCGGGCAACAACCCCTTCCAACTGTCCGGCATGGGCGGCGAGCCTGGCCTGCGCTTTGCGCAGCGCCTCCTCATGCTGCTTGCGCTGGGTGACGTCCTGGAAGCCCAGGAGGATCTTCTCGCGGTGGCCCGGGTCCTGGCTCAACATCCGGGCGTTGAGCAGGAAGGTGCGGCGGCCGCGGCCCTTGACGTGGTGCGTGGTCTCGAAGTTGTCAAAGGTCGTGTTCGCCGGCAGTATCCCCAGCAGGAGCGCACGCAGCCGGGGGTTGCTCCAGCGGCCCGCGTCGATCACGAACAGTTTGTGTTCCATTACGTCGGCGGCGGAAATCCGGAAGGTGGTGAGGAAGGCTTGGTTGGCCTTGTGCACCCGCAAACCGGCATCGAGGATCAGCAGCGGGTCGCGCACGGTGCTGATGACCGCCTCGGCGAAATCGCGCGCCGAGACGACCGCCTGCTCGGCCTTTTTGCCCGCGTCTGTGTCCACCAGCACCAGGACCGCCCCATCCACCTTGTTGTCGAGTGTCAGATAGGGGCGCACGCGGAGCGAATACCAGTGCCCGTCCCGGGACCGCACCTCGCGCTCGCATTCGCGCACGCTGGTGATGACCTCGGTGACGAGGCCCTCCAGGTCGGGCAGGTCGAGATTGTGCCGGACCCCGCGGATGGACCGCCCGAGGTCGCCCGCCATGAGGTGAAACTGCTTTTCGGCCTGCGCGCTGAAGCGGCGGATGGTCAGGTCGCGCCCCAGCAGCATGATGACCAGCTTGGTCGAGGTCTGGAGATTGGTCAGATCGCTGTTCAGGCGGTTGAGCTCGTTGTTCCGGTTGACCATCTCCTCGTTGACGGTGGTCAGTTCCTCGTTGGTGGACTCCAGCTCCTCCTTGGATGTTTCCAGCTCCTCGTTGAGGCTCTGCAACTCCTCATTGGCGGACTGGCCCTCCTCGTTGGCGGCCTGGAGCTCCTCGCTGGCCGCCTCGTGCTGCTCCTCGATGGCCTGCAGATAATCGCGCGTCTCGGCCAGCTCCAGCTCCAGCCCGGTGATGCGCCGGGATTCTTCCCGCTTGCTCGCGGGGTGCGCGGTCCCGGCCGCCTCCACCGGCTCCAGCGGGCCCCGTTTTTCCGGGTCCTCGAACAGAACGAGGTAGCGCCGTTCCTTCAGGTTCTTCAGCGGGACGACTTCCAGGTTTACGGTCCGGTTTTTGCCGTCCAGCTTGAACGGCACGTTTTTGGTGCGCGCGGTCCGGTTGTCCTTCCGGGCCCGGTTGATCGTGGCGCGCAGCGGCAGCATCAGCCCCTCCCGGGCCATCAGCAACAGGTCGAAGCGCGCCTTGCCGGTCGGGGGTTCGAGATATACGCCGGTCGGCCCGCGGAACTGCAGGATTTGCAGGTCGCCATCGATGAGCACGCCAGGCGGGGCGAACTGGTTGACCGTCACGCGGTCCGCCTCGCGCTCCGCGTTGAGTTCACCCCGGAAGGCCTCCGCCGTCCCGCCGCGCCGGCGGCGCGGTGATGCCCGTGCTCGTTTCTCACCGGCAGAGGGAAGGTCAGCGTCGGCGCCGACCGCTTGGCAAAGATCTTCTGTTTCTTGTCCACCGGCGCGAACAGGTCGGTGAACCCGCCGACGGACTCCGACGCGCCCAGAAACAGGTAGCCCTCAGGCTTCAGCGCATAATGGAAGGCGGGCAGCGCCTTCTTCTGCAGGCCCGGCTCGATGTAGATCATCACGTTGCGGCAGGTGATCAGATCCATCCGTGAGAACGGCGGATCGCTGATGAGATTGTGCCGGGCGAACACGACCTGCTCGCGCAGGGTCTTGATGATCCGGTAACCGCCCTCCTCCGCGACGAAAAACCGCCGCAGCCGTTCCGGCGAGACATCCTCCACGGCGCTCTTGAGGTAGAGCCCGTGGCGCGCCTTTTGCAGGTTGGCCTCGTTGAGATCGGTGGCGAACACCTGGAGTTTGCGGGGGTGGTGGGTTTTCTCCGCCGCCTCGGCGAAAAGCATCGCGAGGGAGTAGGCCTCCTGCCCGGTGGAGCAGCCGAGCACCCAGATGCGCAACGGCTCGTCGCCCCGCGACGCGAGCAGCCGGGCCAGCACCTTGGTTTTGAGCACGGCAAAGGCGTCCGCGTTCCGGAAAAAACTCGTCACGCTGATGAGCGCGTCGGCGTAAAGCGCGTCGAGCTCCCTGGCGTTGCCCCGCAGGAATCCCGCGTAGTGCTCCAGCGAGGCATGGTGGTTCAGCACCGCGCGCCGCGAGATGCGCCGGTGGATGGTGGTGGTTTTGTAGAAGGAAAAATCCACCCCGGAATGATTGCGCAGCAGGAGCAGGATTTTCCGGTAGGCATCCGGCTCGGGCCGGCCGGCCGCCCCGGATCCGGGGGCCACCCGGCCGTTGCCGCCGGACTTCACCCCGTTCCCGCCCGCGACATAGGGGTGCTTGGCGATCCGCGTCAGTTCCCGGGCAATGTGCGCGGGGGAAAGCACGGCATCCACGCAGCCGGCCGCCACCGCGCTCCGCGGCATCGAGTCATAGCTGGCCGAATCGTCCTGCGCGAAGGTGAGCCCGCCCTCCGCCTTGATGGCCTCGAGGCCGACCGTGCCGTCGCTCGCCTTGCCGGAGAGGATCACGCCGACGGACCGCTCCTGCTGGTCCTTGGCCAGCGCTTCGAAAAAGAAATCAATGGACCGGGCGGGCAAGCCGTTCCGCGCGCGCGGTTGCAGCTTCAACCGGCCGTTTGCGATCCCCATGCTCGCGTTGGGCGGGATGATGTAGACGCGGTTGGCCTGCACGCGCAGGTTGTTCGTCACCTCGCGCACCGGCATCGCCGTGGCCCGCGCCAGCAGCTGCGAGAGCGCGCTCTCATGCAACGGGTCGAGGTGCTGCACCAGGACGAACCCGAAACCGGTGTCGAGCGGCAGTTGTTTCAACAATTGCGTGAACGCCTCCAATCCTCCGGCCGACGCACCGATGCCGACAATCGGACACCCGGGCCGCGCGGACGCGGGAGATTTGGTGCGGGCAATCTTTCTCATGAGGCGGGGTCTTTGATCAGTTGCACGCGGCCAGCCGGACACCGTCGGGAGACAGTGAACAACACGGGCTGTGCTTCGTCTGGGGGGCGAAACTTCCGTTTTCCGTGATTAAATACCCGGGATCCATGAAATGCGATAAGGAAAACCCTGTCTTCGGGCGGAGAGGGCCTCAGGCCGCGGCCGCCGCGGTGCCGGGCGGCAGGGGGATGCGCACCGCGATCTCCGTGCCGGCCCCGGGACCCGACTTGACGGTAAGGGTGCCGCCGACGTAGGCCGCCCGCTCGCGCATGCCGACCAGACCCAGGACGCCATGGCCTTTCCGCCGGGCGGCATGATGCCGGGCGTCGAAGCCGATCCCGTCGTCGCTGATCACCAGCTGCACAAAGCCGCCCGGCTGGCGCAGCGACACCGTGACGTGGCGGGCGTGGGCGTGTTTCTCGACATTTTTCAGGGCTTCCTGCAAGATGCGGTAGAGCGCCAGCACGGTGTCGGCTGGCAGCAGTGCGACCACGGACCCGCCGCGCAGCTTGACGCGCACACCCGTGCGGGCGGTAAATTCGGTGGTGGTGGAGCGCATGACGGCGAACAGGCCCAGCTGGTCCAGGATGCTCGGCCGCAGGTTGCGGGAGATGCGTTCCACTTCGTCCGCGATCCGGCCGAGCATGCCGCGGAGTTTCATCGCCTCGCGCCGGGCCGGCCCCTCGCGCGCCGACAATTTGTCCGACAGCGCCTGGCTGCTGAACAGCACGGCGATCAGCTCCTGGGTGATGTGGTCGTGCAGTTCCAAGGCCACGTTGCTGCGCTCGGTCTCCTGCACCTGGACCACGCGGTGGGTCAGGGCCCGGAGCATTTCCTCGGCCCGCCGGGCCTCCGTCAGGTCCGTCACCACCATGCCGATGGGCGCCTGGTTGAAGCCGTTCTTCCCCAGCAGGCGGATGGAAATCTGCACCGGGATCTGCGAACCGTCGTTCGCGAGAAGCTGCACCTGCAGTTTGGAGCCGGTTTTGGCGGCCCGCTTCATCAGGGGACGGAGTGAAGCCCGGTCCGGGGCGGAGAGAAAGCGACGGAAGGAACTGCCCGCCAGCTGCTCCAGCGGACACTTGACCATCCGGGCGAAGCACTGGTTGGCGTAGAGGATGGTCTTGTCAGTCGTCAGTGTCAGCGCGCCCTCGTTCATGGACTCGATGAGCAGGCGGTAGACGTGTTCCGCGCCTTGCAGCGTGAACAACCGGTCGCCCTGCTTGCCGGCCACCACCATGGTGTCGACCTCGCCGCTGCGGATCGCGCGCAGAGTTTCGTCGGCCACGGCCAGGCGCGCGGTCAGTTGCCGCAAGGCGGTCGCGCCGTCCGGCGGGGATTTCCGCCGCACCGGCCGCCGGTTTTTTGGGATTGGTTTCACTCTCTTTGGGTCTGATACCCCGGAGCTGGTTGCAGATCGTGAGCGGAGTCGAACGGCTCCGGCTTGGATTGCTGTAGGAGCGGCTTTATGCCGCGATTCGCGGGCGTCATCACGTTCTCATCGCGGCGTAAAGCCGCTCCTACAACAGGAAGGGATGAGGGGTGCATGGCGTTAAGGGATGGTTTTGATCAAATGCCCCGTGGCGGGGCGGGGCACGGATTTCAGAGGATGATTTTGCCCTTGGCGGCCAGGTCGAGCTCGACGACGAGGCCGGCGGTATTCAGCAGGTTGCCGATGAACCGGCGCATCGGCCGGGGAAACTCGATGACAAGCGTCGGGGTGGCGACGATCTGGTTCGCGCGCGCCAGTTCGGGCTGCTGGTAGATGTCGATCACCGCGAGGTCGCAATGGTCCTTCAGTTCGACAGCGCACAGTTGCCGGACGCGGAGGACCGCCAGACGCGAACGGGTCGTGGCGCCCGCCACGTAGAGACGCAGGATGAATCGGCGCCGGGCCTTGGCGGTGGCGGGCGTGAGGCCGGCCGGCTTCGCGCGTTTTTTGGGTTTGGCTTTCAGGGATTTGGTCTCGGTTAACCGGTGGCGCGCAGATCCAAACCGACGAGCAGGTGCGCGGTATCGGAAAGATCTCCGATGATGGTGCGCACGGGTCGGGGCAACTTGCGGACCACCGTGGGAACAGCGAGGATTTGATCACCCTTGGCCAGCTGCGGCTTCTCCAGCAGGTCGACCACGGTGATCCGGTAGCGGCCCTTGAGGCGGATTTCGCACATTTGCCGGAGATTGGCGAGTGCGGTCACCGACTTGAGCGTCTGGCCGGTCACGTATAGCCGCAGTTGCCACGGCTTGGGCGCCCGGGCGGGCGCGGCGGCGGGGCGGCTCGTTCTTTGGGATTTCATCATTTGCTTCTCCCCGGCCGGGCTTTGCCCCGTGCGCCGGCCGCCACGTTGGCGTCGGCCTGGCGCAGGATGCCGGAGGCGGCCCGCTCGGTGCCGAGCAGGCGGGTGCTCGTGCCGACCTGTTCCGCGATGCGGCGCAGTTCCGCGGCCTCGGTCTTGTGGTCGGCGCGCAGGCTGCTGATCTGCCGCTCCAGCGCGGCGCGTTTGCGCTCAACCTCGCGCACCAGTTGGGCGGCCTCCTGCTGGCCGGCGAGCACGGCGGCCTTCTCCAGGGCGTTCTGCGCCGCGCGGGCCGAACCGGTCAGCACGCCGCTGGCGCCGATGTAGGCGTCCACGACGTCGATGCCGTGGTCCGAGATCAGGAACTCGCGGATCTGGTTCGAGTGTTTCATGCCGCGCGCCTTGAGCACGTAGAGCACGCGGTTGCGCTCGCCGTTGCCCTCGAAGTCCTGCAGCAGGATCCACGAGTCCATCAGGGAGGACATGGCGGCTTCGCTTTCCTGCGGGGCCTTGCCGCCCTGCGTCAGGCTGGTGAAGAACGAGGTGATCTGGCCGGCTTTCAGATAGTCGATGAGCCGCGTCACCATGCCCTTGCCCTCGGAATCGGTGCCCAGATCCATCAGGCTGGTGATGGGGTCGATGATGACGACGTGCGGTTTGAAGGTGGCGATCTCCTTGAACATCGTGGCCAGATGCATCTCGAGGCCGTAGAGCGAGGGCCGCGCCGAGTGGATCCGCAGCAGGCCGCGCTTCATCAGCGGCTCGAGGCGCAACCCGATGGAATGCATGTTCCGGGTGATCTGGTTGGGCGATTCCTCGAAGGAGAAATAGAGCACGCGCTCGCCGCGCCGGCCGGCGGCCTGGGCGAAGTTGGAGGAGATGATGGTCTTGCCGGTGCCGGAGGTGCCGGTGAGCAAAATGCTGCTGCCGCGGAAAAAGCCCCGGCCGCCCAGCATCGCGTCGAGCCGGGGGATGCCGGTGGCGATGCGCTCGCTCGACGCCACGTGGTTGAGCGCCAGCGACGTGATGGGCAGCACGCTGATGCCGTCCTCGCCGATGAGGAAGGGAAACTCATTGGTGCCGTGCAGGGCGCCGCGGTATTTCACCACGCGCAGGTGCCGGGTGGCGATCTGGTCGTTGACCCGGTGGTCGAGCACGATGACGCAGTCGGACACGTATTCCTCCAGCCCGTGGCGCGTCAGGGATTCGCGGCCGCGCTCGGCGGTGATGACGGCGGTCACGCCCTTGTCCTTTAACCAGCGGAAGAGTCGGCGCAGTTCGCTGCGCAAAATGGCCTCGTTGGGCAGGCTGGCGAAAAGCACTTCCAACGTGTCGAGCACCACCCGCTTGGCGCCGATGGAATCGATCGCGTGATTGAGGCGGACAAACAGGCCCTCCAGGTCATATTCGCCGCTTTCCTGGGCGTCACCCCGCTCGATGTGGACGTAGTCGACCACGATCTTTTTACGCCGGACCAGGCCCGCCAGATCAAAGCCGAGGGACGCGACGTTGGCCTTCAACTCCTTTTCCGTCTCCTCGAAGGCAATAAACACGCCCGGTTCGTCGAATTGCATGGCGCCGCGCACGAGGAACTCCGCGGCCAGCAAGGTCTTGCCGCAGCCGGCGCCGCCGCAGACGAGCGTGGGCCGCCCGCGCGGCAAGCCGCCGTCGGTGATTTCATCGAGGCCCTGGATGCCGGTGGGGCACTTGGGTAAAAGCGTGGCCCTGGCGGGGGATTTGGCACGGGAGGTCTTCATGGAGCATCAGCTTCTATCTATCATGGACAACACCAACCAACAATGGGGCTTACCCCCATGGGGTGTTCACCTACTTGCATCGGCTGGGGATTTCCGGTCAACCGGTGGCGCCGTCCCGGACACGACGACACCGGCCGAAAATGGGTGGAGTGAAGCGGTTTCAGGCACAGGCGATTTCCAAGCGGCCGGAGCACCGCAGGGGCTCGAAGCAGGCGGAGGGTGAAGTGGCGGGCGCAATTTCCGGGTAGGCCTTGCCCAGCAGCAGGCGGAGGTTGGTCCGGGCGCGCGCGATCCGGCTCTTCGCCGTGCCGACGCGGATGCCGAGGGTGCGGCTGATGCGGTGGTAGGAATGTTGCTGCACGTTGCGCAACGTGAGGATCTCGCGCTGGCTGGCGGACAGCTGGTGCATGCAGCCGGTGACAATCGCGGCAAACTCATTCGTCGTGGCCGCGTGCACCGGACTGGGGGCGTCGCTGGCGACCAGGTCGGCGAACGTCGCGGAGTTGCCCTCGCCGAAGGCCGCGTCGAGCGGGAGCGACGCGTGGCGGCGGCGGCGGAAAAAATACCAGTAGCGGTTGCGGGACAGATTGAGGGCGATGCGGTAGAGCCAGGCGGCGAGCGTGGAGTCGCCGCGGAAGCGGACCAGACCGCGATGGGCGCGAATGAAGGTGTCTTGGGCGATCTCCTCGGCGTCGGCACGGTTGTGCAGCAGGCCGAGCGCAACCCGGAACATCATGGTGCGGTAGCGGGTGACGATCTCCACGAAGGCGGCCTCATCACCCGCGTTGAAGCGGCGCACGAGGCCGGCGTCGTGCAGCGCCTCGCGGCGGGACCGGGCGGCGCGCTCGGCGGCGGCGGTGGGCGGGACGATGACGGGAGAGGAAAGGAGTGCGACCATGGGCCAAGCCTACCCGTAAACCTGGGCCGGCCATATGGGGACTTGTGCTACCGGCGGCTGGGTTCAACCGCCAAGGCGCGAACCGCCGAACGCGGGCCCGGAAGAGACGCAGCGTGGTTCCGCCGGCTCGGCCCCGGGGCAACGGCGCCGGTGCCTGCGAGGGGATTGAACGCCGCCCTTCCGCCAGTGCTGCTCCCCGGATCAAGTTTACCCGCCTGTGGTGGCGCCAAAAGCGACCAGGGCCCCGGGTAATGTTTCAGTATTCAGGAGTCCTTGTCGGCGATTTCCACCGCGCCACCGGTCACCACATATTTCATCACGTCGGCCGGGGCGAGATTTTCAATGGGGCGAACGCGGCTGCGTTTCACGAGATAAAGCTGGCCGCCGACATTGTAAGCCTGCGGGACGTAGACGGAGACATACCCGGCCGCGAGATTGAACATGCTGGGATCCTCGTCGGTCAGGAAGCCAACCAGCCACACATCGTCATCCAGCACATTGACCAGCACGGCCTGGGTGAACCGCCGCTTGTTGCCGACGAAGGCCTCGAAAAAATCCCGCACCGACGTGTAGATGAAGCTCACCCCCGGAGTGTGCTCGATGGCAGTGCCGGCCAGCCCGAAGATGCGCTTGATGAACCCAAAAGTGCTGATCCAGCCGACCAGCACGATGATCAGCAGGATGAAGACGAGGCCGAGGCCCGGGCTGGTCACAACCGGTTGCAACACACCATCCACCTTGTAGAATGCCCACAGCAGAGCGCTGACGGTGATCAGCACCGGCGCCAGCACCAAAATGCCGCGCAGGAAATACTGCCCGCTGTTGCGCCAGTGGAATCTGGGCGTGAGACGGCGGGGACGGGGGGCGGGTTTGATTTCAGCCATGGGGCAGCGTTACAGACTCCTCCACCGGGAGGAGGTAACTTGGGTAATCACCCCATTAGTGGGGTGGCAACCGAGGCGAACCAGTGCGCCGAACCGTGGTCTTGTCTCTCAACCTTCAAACTGACTGCGCCTATGAAAATTGTATTTACCCTCCTGATCGGAGCCGTCCTGGGCATCGTGGGCTGGCGCTATTACCAGCGCACCCAAAATCCCACCATGGGTCAGCGGGTGGAGCAGCTGGCGGACAAGACCAAGGAAGTTGCCGGCAACGTCAAGGAGGCGGTGGCCGACAAAGCCGACGACCTGAATCTCACGTCTGATAATATCAAAGAGGAGCTGGCCAAGAGCGGCCGCGTCGTGCGTTCCAAGGCCCGGATCGTGGGCGAACGGATCGATGACGCGCGCATCATCACGGTCATCAAAGGCAAGTATGTGGTGGAAAAGGATCTTTCGGCTTTCGCCATCAGCGTGGATTGCCGCGACGGCGCGGTCAGTCTGACCGGCTCGGTTACATCAACGGAGCATATCGCCCGGGCGGTCACGCTCGCCCTGCAAACCAGCGGGGTGCATGACGTGACCTCGCAACTGGTGGTCAAGAACTGAGGCCCCGCCTTGTTACTTTTGAAGAAAATTCGTCTCCTCTCCCGATCAAATACCTCATGAAAACAAAACATCGCGTTCTTCTCCCCCTCGCCATGGCCCTGCTGGGCGCCGGTTGCACCGGCTCGGGCCCCAACACCCAGGCCGGCGCCGTGTCTGGCGGCGTGCTGGGCGCCATCGCCGGTGGCCTGATCGGTAACAACACCGGCTCCGGCAACGGAGCGCAAGGCGCGGTCCTCGGCGCGGCCGGCGGGGCCATCGTCGGTGGCACCATGGGCAATCAAGTCGATCACCAACGGGGCACCATCTATCGCTCGCAGGCCGAGGCGACCACGCAGATCATCGTGGACTCCCCGCCACCGCCGCCGCCGCGACAGCGCGAGGTGGTTTACGAGCGTCCCGGCCGCGATGTCGTCTGGATTGAAGGCTACTGGCGCTACGAGCGTCGCGGTTATGTCTGGATGCCCGGTTACTGGGAAGCACCCCCGCCGCGTCACCGCTATGTGCCGGCGCACTGGGAGCGTCGGGGCCGCAGCCACGTCTACGTCGAGGGCTACTGGCGCTTGTAAGCGCCCCAGGGCACGCCGAAGGGACGTGGCCATGGGGTGTTCAGGGCCCACGCCGGGCCGCGCGGCGGTCAGGTGGACCAGAACGTGATGAAAAACAGCGCGAGGCGCGCGACGCGTCACGCCGTGGCTCGGCGGAGGCGCGCCGTGACGACCCGGCTGGATTGTTTCCTCCGTCGCCTTGCGGGCTAGGGAGGACACGTCGCCGCTTCGCCTTCCTGCCTGACAGTCCAAAAACCGGAGGCCGTTGGTCTCACATGCCCAACTGCAGCCGCACGCAGGCGAGCAGGTCCTTCAGGATGATCGGTTTCGCGAGCATCGGAGTCATCCGGCTTTGTCCTCCGTTCCCCGCGAGCTCAGATTTCGCGACCAGAGCCGTCAGAAAGACAAGTGGCACCCCGGCCAGCAAGGGGTTCGCCCTGATATGAGTGGCCAGCTCGCAACCGTCCATGCCCGGCATCCGGATATCGAGCAGGATCAGATGAGGTTGGAACACCCCTGCGGCGGCCAGCGCCAAGCGGGCGTCGTTTTCCTCCTGGACGATGTAGGGGCCGGACTCCTCCAGATAATATTTCACCAACCGGGTGTCACTGGGCTTGTCGTCCACGATGAGGATTCGCTTCTTGGCCGACAAGGGGGGTTGGGCTGCGGGCATGGGTGGAAGCGAAGCTACACGAATTCGGGTCCCGCACCTAGGGGGTGAACCCCTCCCCTGTGAGGCCGGCCGCATGTCCGCCCATTTCCGCGAGCCGGCGCTCAGCTTCGATGACGGCCTGGCCGCCCAGGCCGGCGGGAGCGGCTAGGGGCACGCCCGGAGGTCAGGTGGACCAGAACGTGATGAAAAACAGCGCGAAACGGTAGGCTTGCAGCGCAAAGTTGAAGGTGATTCCGAGCGCAAGAGCCTTGACCAGGGTGAGCCAGGCGGCCTCGGTGGCATAAACTGCGCGCCCGGCGCGGAAAAGATAGAAGGTCATCAACGCGAAGCTGACGCTGATGATGCCGCGGTCGACGGCTGTGGCGGAAGGGAAGACATCAGCGGAACGCAGGAGGCGCACCGTGAGGTAGGTCAGGGCCATGGTCGCGCTGATCAGCAGCAGCCAGAACGCGCCAAAATGCAGGGCATAGACCAGGTGAGCGGAAAAATGCCGGCGCTGCCGCCAGTGCAAGGCCATCACGGCGAAGGAAAAGATGGGCACCACGAGGATGACGAGCGACTTGGCCAGCGTGATCGCTGCCGGATCGAACACGGCGGCGTAAGCCTCCACCGTCACCTGGCGCAGGGCCAGACGCGGGGTGACGAAGGACTCGACGATGCCGTGGTGCCAGATGTAGTGCAGCTGGGTGTTGAGGTCCGTGGTCAGCGTGTTTGAGCCGATCAGCGGGTGGAGCAGGAAGAAGACGAGGTTGCAGATCAGGAAGAGCTGCAGCGGGGTGATGTAGGGCTTGCGCTTGCCCCGCAGGTAATCGGCGGTGAGCCGGCCGGGGCGGGTGAGCAGGAGGCGCAGGGTCAGGAAGATTTTCCCGTCGGTGTGCGTGAAGGCCGCGAAGAGGTGTTCGAGGAAGCGCCCCGACGTGTGGTCGGCCGGGCCAATGCATTTTTCACCGCAACGGGTGCAGAATTTGCCGGCCAGCGGTTCGGCGCAGTTGACGCAACGCGCGGATTCAATCATGGCAATAAAAAGGCCGCCTCGGAACGGCGGCCTCTGCAATGATGGCAGGGACCGGTTCAGGTCATCATGATGCGCCGGCCGGCGGGGCGGTTCTTGATCGTTTTCTTTGCCATGGGATTTGTCCTGTTGAGTTGGATTGTGGATGAATTTACAGGCTGCATCCTAGCACCACCGGTCGGCCCGATCCATGCCGAGTTACCCTACCTCGCGGCCCCGGTCATTTCCGGAACCGTGGCCGTAGGCTTACACCCCATGGGCGGGACGGGGGAAGTGGGGTATGCTTGGCTCCCAGTAACAGTGCTTCATTCCACCATTCAACCTCTGTCAGCTCCATGAAATCCCTCGCTTCCGCCCATCGCCTGCCGTCATGGATCCGTTCCACCGCCGCGCTGCTTGCCTGTGTCTTCGGCTTCCATGCCCTCGCTCCGTCGGCCCAGGCCGGCCCGATCTCCTCCTTTGATATGCTCGCCGGGTCCGCGCGCACGGCCGATCTCAACACCATCCAACAGGCATTGGAGCACAAGGTGGTCAAACAGCGCATGGGCGAGCTCGGCTTCACCGCCGGCGAGATCCAGCTGCGCCTGGCCCACGCCACCGATGCGGAGCTGCATCAGCTCGCGACCCAATCCGAGACGATGATGGCCGGTGGAGTCATCGGTTTGGTGATCTCCCTGCTGGTCATCGTGCTTCTGGTCTTGCTGGTCATGCGGGTCAGCGCCACGCCGGTGTCGGCGGTCGACTCCAGGATTGCCCGGACCGCATGAGCAAAGGGGCCTTGGCCTTCATCCGCCTCGGGCTGGCCCTCGCCAGCCTAGGGTTAACCGGCTGTGCCGCGCCCATTGGTCGGGTGGGGCTCCTGCGACTGGCTCCGCAATCAAGCGCGCTCTTCCAGTGCGGCCCCACCACCTTGGCCGCCGTGCTGGCCTTTCACGGGACGGTTGTGCCGGAGGATATCATCTCCCGGGCGATCTACAGCCCCACGGCCCACGGGGTGTTGCTGACCGATCTGGCTTGGTTCGCGCGGAGCCAGGGCTACCAAACCGAGCTGCGCACCGGCACTTCGGAGGATTTGCAACGTGCCGTGGCCGCAGGCCGGCCGCCGATTGTGCTGCTCGACCTCGGTCTGGGCGCTATCCGACAGCCGCATTTCACCGCCCTGACCGGCTGGGGCGAAGAGGGCGTGCATTGCCAAGGAACCGGGGCCAACGGGACGCTGGTGGCCGAACCAAAATTCATCCGCCAATGGGAACGTGCTGGAAAACAGTATCTCCTCATCACGCCGGCGTCTTGATCGCGCTCCTGGCGTGGTCCGCCCTGACCGGTTGCGTGCAACTCGGGGGCCGCCGCGCGACCGATGCGCTGACCCCGGCGGAGCACCTCAAGCTGGGCCTGAGCTACGAGCATGCCGGCCAGCCGGACCTGGCTTTGCGCGAATATGAACGGGCGGCGGTCGGTCCGGAGCGCAGTGTCGCGCTCACCTGTCAGGGCAATGTCTACTCCGCCCGCGGGCAGTTGCCCGAGGCGGAGGCCAGCTATCGCGCGGCCCTGACCGCAAACCCGGACAATCCCACGGCCCTCAACAATCTGGCCTGGCTCCTCGCCGGTCAGAGCCGGGCGTTGGATGAAGCCGAGCGGCTGATCCGGCGCGCCATCGGCTTGGGCGTGGAGCCCCGCGAGGTCTATGCCGACACGCTCGCGGCCGTGCTCCGGGCGCGTTGAGATCGGGCGGAAAACGGCCGGCGGTGCTCGCCGGTTTGCGCGACCGGCGGTTCAGAATAATTTGCAGAGTTGCGCTGCTCGGCCGGCCAAACTCGTGTTGCGGGGGCCGCAGTCAGTGCTCCGGCCGGCGGTTAGCAGCCCCGTCAGTTTTTCCGATCATTCTCCCGCTTTTTCTTCTCCTTCTCCGCGGTCTGATCATTCGTTTCCTCTTTGGCTTTCGCCTTTGCCGGAGGCTTGGGTGATTGCTCCCAGTTTCTCGGGAAACGCTGCACTATTCTGCCGTGGTGAAATTCCGGTGAGTCGTGAAAGTCCACGCGGACCGATGGACCGGCTCTGAGCATGTCAAGGGTGATGCCGCTCAGGTCCATATTGCCGCGTCGCACCCAGGCATTGACGTCGTAGTAGACAAATTCGTTCCGGCGGCGGCTGTAATATACCTCGTAGCGCGGATAATAGTCGTAGTCATCAACGATTATCACTGCGGTTTGCAAGGGAGTCGATGGACCGACATCGAAACCGCCGCGATGACTGGAGCCTACGGGCACACAGCCACTCAGGGAAACCAGCAACACGGTGCCGGTAAAAATGCCGGCCAGGGCGGGAATGGGATTGGGATGACTCAGCATTCAATACAGTAATCCCACCTGGTCTGATGGGCCATGGGGTTATGACCTACTCGGGGGGAAGCCGTTGCGTAAGGCTGCTGCGGACTGTGGGAATAGTGTAATAACTTACGTCTCTCCGGGCGTAGCGATTCCCGGTGGGGGCACCAGCACTTCGCCGAGAGTAGCGAGAGCGAAGGCTGCCCGCCGTAGGCTTTGCGAAGGAGGGCATTTTATCGGCATCGGCGCTCAAGTGGCTACGGCTGGCAGGCCCACTTAACGCGCCGGGCGGCACCGCCGGCTCAGGGCAGATGTTTCGTCAACGGGATGAGCACCGCAAAGAGGAGGAGGAGCACGGTGAGCACCAGCACATTCAGGAGGATCTGCAGGCGTGCCTGCGCCGAACGGGTGGTGGCCAGCAGGTGCAACGGGTAGCCGGACAAGCGGTAACCCAGATACATGTTGGCCACCTGGCCCAAGGGCAGGAGCAGCCACCAGGCGCGACTGCCGATGTTATTCAGGAAGAGGGCCCCGAAGCTCAGGGCGGCGACAAAGCCGGCCAGGATGAGGTTGAACAATGATTCGTGGGTGATCACCCGGCCGGCCGCGCGCCAGACAAACTGCCCGATGGGGCCTTGGGGTGGGGCGGTGATTCCAGCCACAGGCGTGGCGGGTTGGGTCTCGGCGCGTTCCGACGGCGCGCTTTCACTCACGACCTCCGCCATGCGCAGTTCCGCGATGCGAAACTTGACGTAGTTGGCCCGGACGGCGGCTTTGTCTTCCTTAGGCGATACCTCCGCGGCGTAGGCCCAGAGGTCGGGTCGCGGCGGCCAGGCGAGGAGCTCCTTGTCCACCTGGGCTTGGAATTTATCGCTTACTGCCGGAGGGATGGACATGGGGCAGAGGCGGGATCGTAGCAAGGCCTGCACGGCTCAAGCGGATTGTCGCAAGTCAGACTGTCATGCCCAACACGGATGACGAGTGTTTTCCTGTCGCGAGTCGGGTAATCATCGTCGTTCCGGGCTAATAGAACACGTTCCGGTCAAGACTGCGGTATTGGATGGCCTCGAGGAGATGGGGTGAAGCGATCCGATCGGCACCAGCCAGGTCGGCGATGGTGCGCGCCACCTTGAGGATGCGGTCGTAGGCACGGGCAGAGAGTGAGAGTTGCTCCATGGCCTGCTGGAGCAGGTCGCCGAGTGAAGCGTCGAGGGCGCAGTAGACCTTAAGTTGCGAAGGGGGCATCCGGGAGTTGGCGGTCAGTGTAGTGCCGCGGAAACGAATCAGCTGAGCCTGCCGCGCCTGTTCGACCCGCTCGCGGATGGCCGCCGAGGATTCGCCGGCCCGGTCGCTCCGGAGCTCGGTGATGGAGAGGGCCGGGGCCTCGATGTGCAGGTCGATCCGGTCGAGCAAGGGGCCGCTGATGCGGGCGCGGTAACGCTGAATTTGCGCGGGAGCGCAGCGGCATTCGTGCTTGGGGTCGCCCAGGTAGCCGCACGGGCAGGGGTTCATCGCGGCCACGAGCATGAAGTGGCAGGGCAGGGGGATTTTACCGGCGCTGCGTGAGATGGTCACATGGCCGTCCTCCAAAGGCTGGCGCAGGACCTCGAGGGCGGATCGCTTGAACTCCGGCAGTTCGTCGAGGAAGAGCACGCCGTGGTGGGCGAGTGAGATTTCACCCGGGCCGGGGATGGCGCCGCCGCCGAGGAGGCCGACATCCGAGATGGTGTGGTGCGGGGCGCGGGCGGGGCGTTGGAGAAAATGCAGGCCGCCTTCCATGGTCTGACCGGCGGCGGAGTGAATGCGGAGGATCTCGAGATATTCCTGCAGAGTGGGCGCAGGCATGATGCCGGGAATGCGCTTGGCGATCATGGATTTCCCGGAACCGGGAGGCCCGATCATGATGAGGTTGTGCCCGCCGGCCACGGCGACCTCGACGGCGCGGCGCACCGCCTGCTGGCCCTTGATGTCGGCAAAGTCGGGTTCATGGTCGCGGTAGGAAACACTCGCGGTGGTGCGCGGCGCCACAAGTGGGGTGAGCTGCAGCTGGCCCGCGAGAAAGCGGGCGGCCTGGTCCAGCGATGTGATCTCGTAGACCCGCAGACCTTCGACGAGAGCGGCTTCTTGGGCGGCCACAGGCGGCAACAGGATGGCCGGGCGCCGGGTCTCGCGGGCCAGCACCGCCATCGCAAGCCCGCCCTTGATCGGCCGCGTGGCGCCGGAGAGACTGAGTTCGCCCGCAATGAGGTAGTCGGCTAGGTTGTCACAGACGAGCTGGCCGGTCGCGACGAGGATGCCGAGGGCAATGGGCAGATCGTAGATGGCGCCTTCCTTGCGCAGGTCGCCGGGCGCGAGGTTGATGGTGGTGCGCGTGCGGGGCATGCGCAGTCCGGAATTGCTGAGCGCGGAGAAGACGCGGTCCTCCGATTCCTTGACGGCGGCATCGGGCAGGCCAACGAGTATCAGGTTGGGCACGCCGGACTCTCCGGTATTGACCTCCACTTGCACGGGAACGGCATCAATGCCCAACAGTGCGGCGGAGCCGATCGTGGCTAGCATGGCAGGAAGCGAGCGGTGAGTTTTGGCCTAGGCCGCGCCGGCCTGCAGGCGGCGGCGCAATTCCGCCAAATTGTCCTCAACCGCCTGCAAGTAGGGATTGGGCTGGCCCAAATAGCGATGCACACCGCCAGCCTCGAAGTCGAGCAAGGGGCGCACGTAATTGCTCCAGAAACCGGGGCTTTTTTCCAGCAGTTCGCGCAAGCTGTGGTAGGGACGTTTCTCCGGCGGGATCTGCTCGAAACTGAAGGCCTCCTCAAATTCCTGGTAAAGGACCGGCAGTTTCTCCAAGTAGTCCGGCGCGCTCATCTGGGCGAGGTAGTCGGCCGTCACCAGGATGAAGGCCATCTGGCGGGCCTCGTCGCGGTGGAACGTGACCTGGCTGATGCGGCTGC
Organism: Verrucomicrobia bacterium Ga0077533; assembly: GCA_001464505.1. Taxonomy (GTDB): domain Bacteria; phylum Verrucomicrobiota; class Verrucomicrobiia; order Opitutales; family Opitutaceae; genus Lacunisphaera. The sequence continues at coordinate 112 of LNEH01000224.1, read as the reverse complement.
GCGGACCGGTGCTGATGATGGCAGAGCAGATGTCCTCGATCTCCGAGGCGGTCACGCCGATGCGTGGCAAGTATTCCCGGGCGAAATCGCAACTGCGACGTTCATGGATGAA
>LNEH01000223.1 GCA_001464505.1 Verrucomicrobia bacterium Ga0077533 | reverse complement strand
GTGTTGCACTTCCTCACCCACAGGCTCTGACGATGCCCCGGGACGGAAATATTTCCAGAACGTTCTCATTCGTGAGAACCACATACCTTCACGGATGAAGACAGATAAATCAATGCCCCTGATCCGTAACTATCTGGGCCTGATCCGTGGTTAAAATAAATCACCGCAACAGGGCCCGCTCGCGCTCGACCAGCGTCGGGTGCGAATAATACACCGCGCTGTAGAGCGGATGCGGCGTGAGGTTCGAGAGGTTTTTCTGCGAAAGCTTGCGCAGCGCCCCGACCAGCGCGGCCGGCCCCTGCATGGCCTTCCTCGCGAAGGCGTCGGCCTCATACTCGTGCTTCCGGGAAACCCGGTTGCCGATCGGCGCGAACCAAAATGTAACGAGCCCGCCGAGCAACCCGAAGAGCAGGAAGGTTGCCGCCGCGGCCCCGGCGGGCAGCCCGAAGGCGTCGTTGAACCACGGGGCATTCGCCAGCCAAGCAATCGCGGCGAAGGCCCCGAGTTGCAGCAGCCCGATCGTCGCCAGCCGCTTCGGAATGTGCCCGCGCTTGTAGTGACCGATTTCGTGGGCGAGCACCGCCTCAAGTTCGTCCTGCGTCAGCTGCGCCAGCAGCGTGTCAAAAAGCACGATCCGCCGGAAGCGGCCAAAGCCGGTGAAAAAGGCGTTCGAGTGCCCCGAGCGTTTCGAGCCGTCCATCACCTCGATGGTCTGCGCGCGAAAGCCGGTGCGCTCGGACAGCGCGAGCAGCCGCGTGCGCGCGTCCCCTTCCGGCAATGGCGTGAGCTTGTTGAAAAGCGGCAGAATAAGCTTCGGGTAGAGCACAATCATCAGGAGTTGGAAGCCAAACAGCAACGCGAAGCCCCACACCCACCAATAGGTTCCCACCCAGCCCACGAGAGCGAGCAACGCCCACGCCAGTGGAAAACCAATGACAACTCCGAGCAACACGGACTTGAGTTGGTCGGTGACCCACAACCCCAGGGTGCTTTTGTTGAAGCCAAACCGCTCCTCAAGACGGAACTGGGCCCACCACGCGAACGGCAGGTTGGGCAGGCCGAGCAAAATCATCGTGGCGACCAAAAACAGCGCCCCACTCCACGCCGCGCCGGGCGCGAGGCCGTTGAACTTCGTCCACAACCATGGCAGCAGGCCGCCAAATAAAACCGCAGGCAACACCATGACTTCCCACACCGCCTCGACCGAACTGAACAGGCTCTTGGCGAGAGTGTAATCGACCGACTTGGCGTAGGTCGCGTCGTCCATGACGCCGGCCAGCGCGGTCGGCCTGGCCCCGGCATGACGTCGCGCCTCCGCGCGGTTCAGGGCCTCAAGCGCCAGTTGGGCGATGAGACGCGCAATAATCAGGATGACAACAGCCGGGAGCAACCAAACCATGTGCTCACTCCATGAGTATTTGAGGCAACGCCAATCCTAAACCTGCCAACATGACCGGACCTGTAGCGGCGGTCTATGACCGCCTTGTCAATACGCGACGGTCATAGACCGCCGCTACAGAAGAACCACGTAAGTCCCCGGCTAGCGCCCAGATCCGTCCCATCCAAAGATTGATTGAAATCCCCGCCATCGGACGCATCTTGACGGCGTGGATTCAGACAAGACCGCCAAACTCAGTTTTGAAGCTGCGCTCGCCAAACTTGAGGGCATCGTGGATTCGATGGAATCGGGCGAGGTGCCGCTCGCCGAACTGCTGGCCAAATACGAGGAAGGCAGCAAGTTGCTCAAGCTCTGCGAAGGCCGGCTGAAGGAAGCCGAGCTGAAGATCGAAAAGCTGAAGAAGGCCAAGGATGGCAGCGCCGCCTTCGAACCGTTTGAATCCACGCGCGCAGACTAACCGCCCGACACCTCACCCATGCGCGCTGCTCCGCCCACCCCGCCCCTTCTCCCCGGCATCAAGGGCCCGGCCGACGTCAAGGCCCTTGCCCCCGGGCAGCTGCCCCAGCTGGCACAGGAAATCCGAAAAGAACTGATCGAGGTCACCGCCCGCAACGGCGGCCACATCGGGCCCAATCTTGGCGTCGTCGAGCTGACGATCGCGTTGCACCGCGTGTTCAACACGCCGGAGGATCAGCTGGTGTTCGACGTCGCCCACCAAGGCTATGTCCACAAGCTGCTCACCGGCCGCCAGGGCGAGTTTTTCCACAAGCTGCGCAAGACCGGCGGCGCGTCGGGTTTCCTCTACCGGGCGGAAAGTCCGCATGACGCCTTTGGCGCCGGCCATGCCGGCACCGCGTTGTCCGCCGCGCTCGGCATGGCCACGGCGCGGGATTTGCGGGGCAGCCATGAGCATGTCGTCGCGGTGTGCGGCGACGCGGCCTTCACCTGCGGCATCACCCTCGAGGCGATGAACAACGTCGTCAGCTCGACCAAGCGCCTCATCGTCATCCTCAACGACAACGAATGGTCCATCGCCAAGAACGTCGGCGCCATTTCCGGCTATCTGAACCGCATCAGCACCAGCCCGACCTACAACAAGCTGCACCACGACATCGAGGCCTTCTTCACCAGCTTCCCGACCGGCGTGGAGATGAACAAGGTTTACCACAAGTGGAAGCGCGAGACGAAGGACTTCTTCGTCGAGTCGTCGCTGTTCGAAAAATTCGGCCTCCGCTACCTCGGCCCGGTGGACGGCCACAACTTCGCGGCCTTGGAGAAGAATCTGGAATTCGCCCGGCACTGTGATGTGCCCGTGCTCATCCATGTGCTCACCAAGAAGGGCAAGGGGCTCGACGCCGCCGTCAACTCGCCCGAGAAATTCCACGGCGCCAGTCCCTACGATCCCGAGACCGGTGAGAGCGCCCGGGCCATCCCTGGCACCCCGCCCAACTACCAGGATGTCTTCGGCGCGGCGCTGGCGCGTTTCGCCCGCTCCAACCCCAAGGTGCTCGGCATCACCGGCGCCATGCCCAGCGGCACCGGGCTCTCCATTTTGGCGAAGGAAGTGCCCGGTCAGTTCTTCGATGTGGGCATTGCCGAGGAGCACGCGGTGCTCTTTGCCGCCGGCCTTGCGACCAAGGGCTTCCGCCCGGTCTGCGCCATCTACTCGACCTTTCTCCAACGCGCCTACGACCAGGTGATCCACGACGTCGCGCTGCAAAACCTGCCGGTCACCTTCTGCCTGGACCGCGCCGGTCTCTCGCCCAACGACGGTCCCACGCACCACGGCCTCTTCGATCTGGCCTACCTGCGCTGCGTGCCCAACGCCACGGTCATGCAGCCGAAGGACGAGGACGAGTTGGTGGACATGCTGCACACCTCGCTGCAACTGCCCGGCCCGGGCTTCGTCCGCTATCCGCGCGGTGCCGGCACAGGTGCGCCGATCAAGGCCGAGCCGGCTCTCCTGCCCGTCGGCCAGGCCGAAGTGCTGAAGGTCGGCACGCAGATCATCCTCTGGGCGCTGGGCAACATGGTGACCGAGGCGCGCAAACTCGCCCAACGCCTCGAACGCGAGGAGCACATCTCTGTCGGCGTGGTGAACGCCCGTTTCGTCAAACCCCTCGACCGCAATCTGCTGCTCAGCCAGGCCGCCGTCGTGCCGCTTATTGTCACGCTGGAGGACCACGTGCTCGCCGGCGGCTTTGGCAGCGCCGTGCTCGAGGCGCTGCAGGAATCCCATTGCACGACGGCGGTGGAACGCATCGGCTGGCCCGACCGATTTGTCGAGCACGGCAGCAACGTCGATATCCTCCGGGCGGCTTACGGTCTGGCGCCCGACGACATCTTCAACCGGGTGGTGGCGCGCTGGCGCAACCTCCAGCCGGGATCCATCACGGCCGACCGCGGATAAAAATTCCGGTCACTCCGCAAGGCGGGTCGCATCCGCTGCGCCGGAGTTTTTCTGCAGATTCAGCAGGGCGACAACCACCGCCAAAGCGACGTAGGCGGCCGTGAATTGCCAAACTATGGTCCGCCCCACTCCGTCCAAGTTCCAAGGCAGGTAGAGACCGCCCCCCGGTTCCACGGAATGGATGATCCCGAAAAGGGTCAGGCCCGCAGCCACCAACAGGCTGGCGATGGCCGCGCCGTTGCGGCGGTCAACCAGCGCGGCCAAGAACGCAGCCCAGAGCATGGACGTGATGATGAAGCCGTTGCCCAGCGCCACGATGATGCCGAGTTGAGGCAGGCCGCGCTCCGTCGAGCCGAGCAGTTGCGCGAAATGGTCGGGCGCGACATAGGCCGGGTCACCGAGCTTGATGGCCACCAGACGCGCGATCGCCGGGAAAAAACTGAATACCACCGCGGCCGCGTGCCGCGCCGGCGTAGCCTCGAAGGCCTGGGTGGTGATCTCGATCGAAATGAAAACCAGAATGGGCGCCAAAACGGCCAGCGGCAGCAGCTCCACGAGGCTCGAAAGGTAGCCGAAAATTCCGCCGAGGCCGATAAAGAGGCCGGTGAGCAGCGTGTAGCCGGACCGGGCCCCCATTTTCTTGTAGGCCGGCTGGCCGATGTAAGGCGTGGTCTGGGCGACTCCGCCGCAGACGCCCGCAATGAGCGTGGCGAAGGCCTCCGTCAGCAGGATGTCGCGCGTGGAATAGTCGTCCCCCGCGGCCCGGGCGCTCTCGGTGACGTTGATGCCGCCGACCACCATCAGCAGCCCGAACGGCAGAATGAGCGGCAGGTAGGGCACCGTCGCCGGCAGGCCGTCGAGGAATCCGAGGTTGGGCAGCGGCAGCGCGAAACGCCACGTGATGGCCCCCGGCGCGTGATACCCCGGCCCCAAGAGCCCCAACGGACCGAGCACATAGTAGAGCGCCGTGCCGAGCAGCACCGCCGCCAGGACCCCCGGGATGTTCCCGGGCAGCCGGCCCTTCGCCACCACCGTATAAAAGATCACCCCGAGTCCGACAAATCCGACCACCGGCACGCTCAACACCTCGAGCATGGGCAGAAACCCGATCAGCATCAGCGCGATGCCCGCGATCGAGCCGAGCAGGCCCGCGCGCGGCACCACGCGCCCGACCCACGCCCCGGCAAAGGACAGCACGAATTTCAGCAGACCCATGACAACCATCGCCGCCATGCCCAAGTGCCAGGTGGCGATCGCCGCCGCGTGCTCGTCGAGTCCGCTCTGCTTGAATTTCACGAACGCCGGTCCGAGCACAAGCAGGGCCAGCCCGATGGTCGTCGGCGTGTCCACGCCGAGCGGCATGGCCGTGACCGTGTCGCGGCCCGTGCGCCGCGCGAGGCGCACCGCCAGCCAGGTGTAGATCAGGTCGCCCACCAGCACGCCAAAGGCGGTGCCGGGAAACATGCGCAGGAAAACCACGTCGGCGGGAAATTTGAACAGGCCGATGAGCACTGTCGCGAGAAACGACATCACCGCCAGGTTGTCGACGACGAGGCCGAAGAACCCGTTGAGATCACCCACCACAAACCAACGGCGGGAAGCGGGGCCGGGGTGGTTCATGGGTTGGGGTTGCTCGCGTCCATCGGACCATAGCCGTAATCGCGGAATTTGGTCACGACAACGGCCATCTCGGTGTCGGACAACAGGGCGGGTTGGCCGGCGCAAAGGGCGCGCCAGTAGATCGTGGCCAGCGTTTCCGCCTCGGAAGTCAGCGCCAGCGCTTGCGGGAGATCAGAACCGATGACCACGAGGCCGTGGTTGGCCATGAGTGCCGCCCGGCGGCCCGCGAGCGCGCGCAGGAGATTGGCCGACAGCTCCGGCGTGCCAAAGGTCGCATACTCCGCGCACCGAAGGCTGTTCCCCCCGAACAGCCCCACCAGGTAATGCACCGCGGGAATTTCCTTCCGCAAGCAGGCGAGGGTCGTCGCATGGGTGCTGTGGGTGTGGATCACGGCGATGGCGTCGCGCCGCTGCTGCATGATGGCCAGATGGAACGGCAGCTCGCTCGACGGACGGCAACGGCCCATGCACCGGCCGTCCAGCGTGACGTGAACCACATCCTCGGGCACCATCCGATCGTAAGGCAGGTTGGTGGGCGTGAGGAAAAATCCGGCGGCGGCATCGGCCCCGCAGCGCACGCTGACATTGCCGGAGGTGCCTTGGTTCAGGCCGCGGGCCTCGAGCTGGCGGCAGGTGTCGATGACTTGCTGGCGAAGGGCGCGTTCGGAGTCGTTCATGGGGCGATGGGGGATTCCGGGAAAAGCCGGCGCAGACCCGCCGCGGTCGCGGGAGCCACGCCTCGTTCGGTGATGAGGCCGGTGACGAGGCGGGCGGGGGTGACATCAAACCCGGGGTTGGCGGCGGCACTGCCTTCCGGGGTGATCGTGATCGTGGCCATTTGGCCGTCATCCTGCCGGCCGGTGAGGCGGGTGATCTCGCCGGCGGCGCGTTCCTCGATGGGGATTTCGCGGACGCCGTCGCGGATCGTCCAATCGATGGACGGCGACGGCACGGCAACGTAGAAAGGCACGCCGTTGTCGTGCGCGGCGAGCGCCTTCAGGTAGGTGCCGATCTTGTTGCACACGTCGCCGTCTGCGGTCGTGCGGTCGGTGCCGACGATGACCACATCAACCTCGCCGTGCTGCATGAGGTGGCCGCCGGCGTTGTCCACTATGACCGTGTGGGGCACGCCGTGGTTGAGCAGCTCCCACGCGGTGAGACTGGCTCCCTGGTTGCGCGGACGCGTCTCGTCGACCCAAACGTGAACCGGCAGGCCGGCATCGTGCGCGAGGTAAATGGGTGCGGTGGCGGTGCCCCAATCGACCGTGGCGAGCCAACCCGCGTTGCAATGGGTCAGGATGTTGAGGGGTCGGCCGGCGGGTTTGCGGGCGGCAAGTTCCCGCAGCAGAGGCAGACCGGCTTCGCCGATGGCCCGGTTGATCGCGACATCCTCGTCGCAAAGCGCGGCCGCAAACGCCCGGGCCCCGGCGGCGCGGCCGGTCGGGGGCAGCGGCAGCAGGTGCGCGAGCGCCCGGTCGAGCGCCCAGCGCAGGTTGACGGCGGTGGGCCGGGTGGCGAGCAGCGTGGTCCGCGCGTGATGCAGGCCCGCATCGGAAGGGTCGGCACGCAGGGCGAGCCAAAGTCCATGGGCCGCCGTGGCCCCGATGAGCGGGGCGCCGCGCACCTGCATCGCCCTGATGGCGTGCGCGGCCTCGGCGAGCGTGGTGAGGCGGAGCGTCGCGAACGCGTGCGGCAGCCGGGTCTGGTCGATGATCCCGACGGAAACCCCGTCGGGCTCGGGCCAGATGGTCCGCCGGGCTTGGCCGTTAACCTTCATGGGGCGTCCGCGTTCAGGCGAAGACGGGCGGCAACCGGCCGGGCGCAGACACGCGAGCCAAGGGGGCACGACGGACCGCGCGCGGCCTGCTCAATCGAGGCAGGCCCGGCGCGCCGCCAGGCATTTATTTTTTCGGCTCCTTGCTGTCAGCGGTATCCTTCGCCGCATCCTTGTCACCTTTCTTCCCGGCGCAGCAGCAGCCCTTCTCCTTGTCTTTGTCCATGCCGCAAGCCTTGCCATCTTTGTCCTTGGGAGCGGCACAGGTCTTTTCCTCTGACTGGGGTTTGTCGTCAGTGGCGCGAACCAGGGTTGCGGTGAAAAAGCCGGCCAAGGCCAGCGCGAGGAGGAATCGGAACGATTTCATGGGATGATCAGGTGGTTGGTTGGTTGGTTGGTTGGGTTGAAAATTGACGGGGGCTCACTTCTTGACCTCTTCCTTCTTCTCGATCTTGCCGCTGCCTTTGCACTTTTCGCAGTTGTTGCCGTCCTTGGCCGCCTCGACGCAGCAGCCGTGGCCGCATTTTTCGCCGGCCTTTTCCGCCTTGGCGCAGCAGCCGGCCTGTTTTGAAGCCGGAGCTTCTTTCTTATCACTGGAGGCATAGGCGAAGCCTGCGGTGAGGAGGGATAACACGACGAGGGCAATGATGGATTTTGTGGATTTCATTTTATACTGGGGGTTGAGTTGGGCTGGCAGTTGACAGGTTTTCTCGGACAATCTCCAGCCCATTTAGTTCAAATAAAGACTAGAATCCGAGGTGCCTTTTCGCAAAAGCACGCCCCGAGCCCGTCTTGAGATAATGCAGTCGAACTCGACTGCTAGTTTCTCGTCCGGAAATGCATGATAGCTGACCAAGTTCCAGGGACGATGCTTTGCGGTATGAGGGGACTTGCCATCGTTATGCTCCCTCAACCGGCGTTTCAAATCATCGGTATGCCCGACGTAGCGCTGTTGGGGCGTATGCACCGACTCGAGTAGATATACGCAATACATCTCGTGGGTTTTCAGCGCGGCCACATCCGGCCCGCCGTCGCCCTGCGGGCTATGGCGCGCAGCCTTCGCTTCTTGTGTCGACTATTTTAAGATGTTCGCAACCTTGAGCTGGCCTGCCAACCGTAGCTCCACTCAGTGGAGCGAAGGCTGGTGCGGGCGGCGGGAGTCGAACCCGCCTCTCATGCTTGGGAAGCACGCATAATACCGATATACTACGCCCGCAAAGAACTGGAAGCGGGACTAAAGGTCGCGAACCGTCAGGCTGCAAGTCACGAATATTCCCGGCGAGCGTCCAGCGCACTTCGCAGAGTGACGGCATCAGCGTAAAGCACGCCACCGCCGCTGGGCAGGCCAAAACCGATGCGCGTCACCTTCACGCCGGTCTTGGGCAGGCGCTCGGTGAGATAATGACAGGTGGCCTCGCCCTCGACATCGTTCGACAGCGCCATGATTACCTCGGTGATCTCGCCCGCTCCGATCCGGGCCAGCAGGCTGGCCAGGTTGAGATCCTCCGGGGCGACACCACGAATCGGCGAAAGCTTCCCGTGCAACACATGGTAACGGCCGCGATAGGCGCCCGAGCGCTCGATGGCCGCGAGGTCCGGCACATATTCGACGACGCACACCTGGCCGGTGCGGCGGCGCTCATCGGCGCACACCGCGCACTGCTCCGTCTCGGCAAGATTGCCACACACGGCGCACCGGCGGACGTTTTGCGCGGCGGCCTGCAACGCGCTGACCAGCTCGGGCAAACGCCCGGGTTTCTCCACGAGCAGGTGCAACGCGATGCGCTCGGCCGAGCGATAGCCGATGCCGGGCAGCTTCTTCAGCTGCTGTTGCAAGGACTCAAGCGCGGGTGTCATGGAAGGAGTTTCCGCGAATTACGCGGATAAAGGCACGGATAAGGATAAATCCATTGGTTCATCCGTGAAGGTATGTGGTTCTCACGAATGAGAACGTTCTGGAAATATTTCCGTCCCGGGGCATCGTCAGAGCCTGTGGGTGAGGAAGTGCAACAC
>LNEH01000222.1 GCA_001464505.1 Verrucomicrobia bacterium Ga0077533 | reverse complement strand
CGCCGCTACAGGTGCAGAATATTGAGATGTGCCGCGGCCAGAGCCTAACTGAGTCAGCGCGCGATCAAGAAGCGGCCGGGAGCACCACGCCGCGACACTCGCCGAGGCCGATGCGCCGGGCCCCGGGCCGCTCGGCGTGGCCGCGCAGGATCACCTCGTCGCCGTCCTGCAGAAATTTACGCTCCTCGCCGCCGGGCAGGTGGAGCGGTTCGGTTCCGCGCATGGTCAGCTCGAGCAGGCTGCCGCGCGATTCTTTGGCCTCACCCGAGACGGTGCCGCTGCCAAGCAGATCGCCGGGCTGCAGGTTGCAGCCGTTGCTGGTGTGGTGGGTCAGCAGCTGGGCCAGCGTCCAATACATGGTGGAGAAGTTGCCCGAGCTCAGGCGGTGCGGGCCGATGCCCGCTTGGCGCATTTTCTGGGTCAACAGCCAGACCTCCAGGGTGAGGTCGAGGCCGCCGAGCGCCGTGTCGGCGGGATCGGCGAGATAGGGCAACGGGGCCGGGTCGCCCGGGAGCCGGGCAAAAGCCGGCACGCGGAACGGCGCCAAGGCCTCCAGGGTCACGACCCAGGGTGAAATCGTGGTGGCAAAATTTTTCGCGAGGAACGGGCCGAGCGGCTGGTATTCCCAGGCCTGGATATCGCGCGCCGACCAATCGTTGAGCAGCACGACACCGAAGAGATGGCCGGCGGCCGCGGCGAGGGGGACAGGCTCGCCTTGCCGGTTGCCCGGACCGACAAAGGCGCCGAGCTCAAGTTCGTAGTCGAGGTTCTTGCACGGCCCGAACACCGGCGCCGGGGCGTCGGGGGCCTTGCTCTGACCGTGCGGACGCCGCACCGGTGTGCCGCTGGCGACGATGGACGAGCTGCGACCGTGGTAGCCGATCGGCACCCACTTGTAGTTGGGCAACAGCGGTTGGTCGGGGCGAAGCATTTTGCCGACGTTGGTGGCGTGGAAAATGGACGCGTAGAAATCCGTGTATCCACCGATGTGGGCCGGCAGGAGCATGGTGATGCCGGCTTGCGGGACGAGGCAGTGTTCGATTTGGGCCCGCAGCCGGACCGGACAGGAATCAACGCCGAGCATTTCGCTCAACCGGGCCCGGAGTTCGGTCCACTTTCCGGGTCCGGTGGCCATGAGGGCGTTGAGGCTGGGCTGCCGGCAGGCCGTCCGGGCGGCGGCGGGGAGCAGATCCAGCTCTGCGGCGGTGGCGAGGTTCAGAATCTGATCACCAATGGCCACACCGATCCGCGGAGTGAGGTTTTCCCCGCTGCGAAAGACGCCATAAGGCAGATTCTGCAGGGGAAAATCGGTGGCGGCGGCGTTGGCCGACTCGATCCAACTGCGGCGGGCGGGGTCGTGGGTAGTATTAAATGGCATCGGGACCATCAGAACCGAATGGCGGCTCAGGCAATTTGTCCATCCCGGCGATTCGGTTGGAGCCAGATAATGCACTCAACCGACCGCAGCCGGCGCCGGAGGCCTCTATGAATTTGAGAGAGCTGGCGCAGCTGGGCGCAATTCGGGCCAAAGCTCCACGGATTGGGGTTTTTACAATTGATAAATTGTTATTGCGGTTCGTCGCGACAATAGTTCAGTTCGCCGCAAGAAATTAGCCGGTCAAGGTGGTTTCTTACCAACACACAACACCCTAGAACTATGAACCATAGCTCCGTAAGTCTACGGAAGCCGCTGGCGCTGCTTGGCGCCGGGCTTTCCCTGTTCGCGGCCTCGGCCGCTTTTGCCCAGACGCCTCCGGCGGCCGAGCCGACCGACGAAACCGTCAAACTCGAAAAATTCGAAGTTACGGGCACGCGCCTCACCGGCGCGGCCGTTGAGGGCAGCCTTTCGGTCTCCCTCTACAAGATGGATGAGATGACGAACTCCGGTTACTCCAACTTCGGTGAACTGCTCCGCAAGAAGCTGCCCCAGTTCGGCGGCGGTGTGGGCACGATCAACGAGGCCTTTGGCAACGGAGGCAGTGGCCAGGCGACGATCTCGCTGCGCAACCTGCCGCTCAGCCGGACGCTGTTCCTCATCAACGGCCGGCGCACGAACGCCGACATCAACATGATCCCCACCACGGCGATCGAAAGCATCGAGATCCTGAACGACGGCGCGTCCGCCGTTTACGGTTCCGACGCCGTCGCCGGTGTGGTGAACGTCAAGTTCAAGCGCGATTACGAGGGTGGCGAGTTCAAGGCCCGTTACGCCAACACGACCGACACCGACGTGGGGGAATACCGTTTCGGTCTGGTCTGGGGTGCGAAGCTCAACAACAAGACCTCCCTGACCGCCGCCATCGAACACACCAAGCGCAACCTCCTGATGCACTATGAGCGTGCGGTCAGCGTGCCCGCCGGTGACTCGGTTTCCGGCACGTCCAACCCCGGTCTCTTCACCCCGGTTTCGACGGCGGCCCAGCGCATCGCGGCCAACGCCACGATCGCGGGCGATGCCGGCCACACGGCCGGTGTCACCAACGTCAACGTCCTCGTGCCGCTGCGCTGGTTTGTTAACACCCCGGGCACTGCCCTGACCACGGCCAGCCAGGTGCCGGCCGCCTTCAACCCGGTCGTGTTCCTGACCCTGCCCAGCAGCATGTCGGTAACTAACCGCAACAACGCCCGCAACGCCGAGGAAATCGCCCGCAATGCGGCGCTCGGCGCCAGCGCCATCGTGCAATACGGCCCGAATCGGGTGATGCTGCCGGGCGTGAATCCGGGCTTTCCCTTCGGCTACTATACGTATGCCTTCCGCCCGCAGGAGGCTACCTCGATCAGCTTCACCACGGAGACCACGATTTCCGACAGCCTGAAGTTCTTCGCCGACCTGCTCATCTCGCGCAACGAGAGCCAGAACGCCCTCGCGCCCTCGCCGCTCGCCGGCCGCACTGTTGCCAGCAACAACTTCTGGGTCAGCCAGGTGTTCCCGGCCGTCACGGCCGCGGGTAACAGCTTCGGCTTCGCCTACCGCCCGATCGAGCTCGGCTCGCGCATCACTTACAACAAGTTTGATGATGTGGCCCTGACTGCCGGCTTCAAGGGCACCATCCAAGACAAGTGGAACTACGAGATCGCCTACAAGCGCGATGCCTGGAAATCAACCTCGATCCAGACCGGCGGCGTGCTCTCCACGGTCTACAATAACGCGCTGGCCGGCACCACGGCCACCACCGCCTTCAATCCGTTCGTCTTCACCCCGTTCCTGACCCAGACTGCCGCGGCCAACACGGCCTTGCTGCCCACCCTCGGCGACTCGGCCCAGTCGATCAGCCGCTACGTGATCAACCAGCTCGACGGCAACGTCACGGGTGACCTGATGGATCTGCCTGCCGGCCCGCTCAAGATGTCCATCGGCGCCGAGTGGCGCCGGGAGGTCGATGACTTCCGTCCGGACAGGAACCTGACCACCGGCGCGGTGTTCCCCTTCAACATTGTCTCCGCCTTTCAGGGCGACTTCGAAGTGGTCTCCTACTACGGCGAGTTCGCCATTCCGGTCATCAAGAACCTGGATGTGCAGGTTGCCGGCCGGTTTGAAGACTACACCACCGTGGGCACCACGGGTCTGAAGCCCCGCGTCTCCTTCAGCTGGAAACCGCTCGGGAACGAGCTCAACGTCCACGGTTCCTGGGCCCAAGGCTTCGTCGCCCCGGGCCCGTCCACGCTGTTTAGCGGGCCGTTTCAGAGCTTCACCGAGCTCTTCAATCCCGTCACTGGCATCCGCACCCAGGCCACCGGTGCCTCGTTCTTCATCAGCAACCCGAACCTGAAGCCGTCCGAATCCGACAGCTACCTGGTCGGCGTGACCTACTCGCCCAAGGCGGTCAAGGGTCTGACAGCCGGCTTCAACTACTACCGCATCGAGGAGAACAACATCGCCTTCACCAGCGACCAATATATCGTCAACCAATGGTTCGCCGCCGGTCCGACCAATCCCGCCAATCCGTTCGGACCGACCGCCACCCCCAGCGCCCCGAACCCGCTTGGCGCGCAGGTTGAGCTCAACGTGGACGGCAGCCTCCGCCAGATTCGCAATGTCGGCCCGATCAACTCCGGCAAGCGCCTGACCGACGGCTGGGATGTCTTCGCCTCCTACTATCAGGACACCTCAATGGGCCGCTTCACGGTGGAAACCTCCTGGACGTATGTCACCACGTTCGAACAGGAGAACTTCCCGGGTGCCGGCACGATCGACTACCTCGGCCAATACTGGCCGGGCGGCTCGGCCCTCGGCAACTACGGCTTCCCCGAGCTGAAGGGCTCCTTCAACGCCTCGTGGAAGAAGGACCGTTACTCCGCCTCCGCCGGCTGGAACTACGTCGATGGTTACACGGAGCAGGGCAACGCCAACAAGCAGATCGACCCGTATGCTACGATCGACCTCCGCGTCGGTTACAAGATTCCGAAGATCGAGGCGGACCTGATCGTCGGTGTGAACAACGTCGCCGACGAGCAGCCCCCGTTCGTCGCGACGAGCTTTGAAACCCAGTCCGACCGCGCGATCACGGACATCCGTGGCCGCATGCTCTTCGTCGAGCTGAGCAAGAAGTTCTAGTCTGCCAGTCCATCCGATTGGTTTGAATTCCGCGGGGCGGCCGAAAGGCCGCCCCGCTTTCTTTTGCTGTTCAATCTGTTCGGCCCCGGCGGCGTCGGCTTCACCGATAACGTCCGGTATGTTTCGCACATTTTCCGAGGGTTGGCTTGGGGCGGGTTAACCGTTAACCTGAACCCGATCAGCCAACATGAACACTGATACCGT
>LNEH01000221.1 GCA_001464505.1 Verrucomicrobia bacterium Ga0077533 | reverse complement strand
CTCGCCTCATCTCCAATGTAGTGCCGAAAATCGCGGTCTAAATAACGCAAAACGTTGATCGATAATATCAATGCTTTTTGAACTGACGAACTCGGGCTAGCGCGTCATCCGTCGTTATTCTGCGGCAAAAAAACAGGCTTTGCGCGCGCTCGGGACAACCAATACTCAGGGGTATGGACTGGGATGAAATCTACCGGAAGGGCGAGGTGTTCTGGAACAAGGGCGCACCCTCGCCACCGATGATCCAGTATCTGGAACGGCACAAGGTTAGCGGGCGCGCGCTAGTGCCAGGCTGCGGCCACGGGCACGAGGTGGCGCTGGCCGTGGCGCACGGGCTCGACGCCCTCGGCCTCGACATCGCGCCCACCGGCATTGCCGAGGCCCGCGCGCTGTATCCGCAGATCGCGGAACGCTTCGTGGTCGGGGATGTGTTCAACCCGGCGGCGGAACTGCGCGGCGCGTTCGATGTGATTCTGGAGCACACCTGCCTGAGCGGTCTGCCGCCCTCAATGCGGGCCGACTACCGGCGCGGGATCGACCTGATGCTCAAGCCCGGCGGCCTGCTGATCGGCGTGTGGTTCATCAGTCCGCACCTTGACCCCGGCGAGGAAGGGCCGCCGTTTGCCTTTCCTGTGCCCGAACTGACGGCGCTCTTCGCGCAGGGCTACGAGATCGTCGAGGATTACGTGCCGGACGTGGCCTTTGACACGCGTGTGGGCCAGGAGCGCGTGCGCGTGCTGCGGCGCACGGGGTGATCAGATGGAGCTGAGCCCTCGGCCCCGCCCAATTCTGCCGCCTTGACCGGGCAGGCCATATGGACAGGATCCTGTCCATATGAAGGCCATCACTTACACTGCCGCCCGGGAGAATCTCGCCGCCACCATGGACCGGGTGTGCGAGGACAGCGAGGCCGTGGTTATCACGCGCAACCGGGACCAGGCGGTCGTGATGATCTCGATGGCGGAATACCAGGCGCTGGAGGAGACGGCCTATCTCACGCGCAGTCCGAAGAACGCCGCGCGTCTGCGCTCAGCCCTCCGTTCAATGGCGAAGGGTCGCGGCAAGGTCCGCAAGCTGGCCGAGGTCTGAGCCGGCATGAACCTGGTCTTCACGCCGGAGGCCTGGCAGGACTATCTGCACTGGCAGGCGACCGATGCCCGGCAGGTGAAACGGATCAATCTTTTGTTGAAGGAAATCGCCCGCGAGCCCTTTGCGGGCATCGGCAAGCCCGAGCCCCTGAAGCATGAATACCAAGGCTGCTGGTCACGCCGGATCGATGGTGAGCACCGGGTGGTTTACAAGGTGAGCGGCCACAGCGTGTGGCTCCTGCAATTGCGCTTTCATTATTGAGGACAGGTTCAACCGACGCGGTGCTGCCAGTAGCCGGGTTTGCGGCGGAGGGGCATGACGGCGAGGATCCAGATGTCGGCCGGTCGTTCGACGTAGATGATGCCGTAGGGAAATTCGCGGGTGAAGTGCCGCCGGGCGGGCTTGCGAATGAAGCGGAAGGTGCCGGGCGACTGGCAGGCTTCGGCGATCAGACGGTTGATGATGTCGTAGAAGCGGGCACCCAGTTCCGGATTGATCTCCGTGTAATGCTACAGCGCCTCGATGAATTCTGCATCCGCCTCGCGATGGAAGGCTGCGGGTTTCACTTCCGGCCGATGATCTTGCGGGCCCGGGCCATCACTTCCTCGGTTGGAACCGGCTTCACCTTGCCGCTTTCCATTTCGGCGAGGCGGCGCATCGCCTCATCGCCCCAAGCCTTTTCGATCTCGGGGTCGAGGTTCTTGGCGCTATCGGCGATCAGTTGCTCGATCAGCTCGGCACGCTCGCCATAGGGCAGCTGGCGGGCCTCCTCGACGATTTCACTGACCTTGCGCGGCATGGGGGGAATGAAGCCGGAAGGAGGGCGGAGGTCAAACCCGGGTTCAGGGAGGGAGTAACCGCGAAGGACGCGAAGAAGCGCGAAGGGGAGAACCTGATGTCTAGGCTTGTCCTGATTTGACGGACAGTGGGGCGGGGTGGCTGGTAACGTCATACGTTACCAGAGGCCGCACGGGATATGTGTAACGTATTGTATTACACATTTCCATGGCGAATCGGTCGGGGCCGGTCGGCTCGGGCGGACACCGTTGCTGGCTTCTGCCAGCCCGGTGTTTGTCCGTAGAACTAGCGCGTCATCCGTCGCTATTCTGCGGCAAAAAAAGCGCCGGTCGGCTCGGGCAGGAGTCAGGCATGCCGGCCTGGGCCCGGCCTTCCCTTTGTTGTGTTGGAAGCAGAAGTGGCTTGATAAGGATTCCATTCAGGCTATTTGTGGAAGCATGAAAACAACGGTTGACCTTCCCGAAGAGGCACTGGCGGAAGCCATGCGGCACACCAAGGCCAGGACCAAGACCGAGGCGGTGAGCCGGGCCGTGGCCGAGTTCAACCGCCGCGAGCGGATGGCCAAGCTCGCGGACAAGCTGGGCACGTTCAAGGACATGATGACCCGCGCAGACTTGAGGAAAATGCGAGAGAACCACTGACGTGAAGCTCATTGACACCTCCAGTTGGATCGATGCGATGCGGCGCGACGGTGACCCGGAGATCAAGGCCCGCGTTCAGGCGCTGGTGCGCGCAGGCACGGCCGCCTGGTGCGACATGGTGCGGCTGGAATTATGGAACGGACTGCGCGGTGCGGCCGAGAGAAAGCAGATGGAGGAATTGGAGGTGGATGTGATCAACCTTCCCACCGGCGAGGCGGTCTGGGCCAGGGCCAGATTGCTGACTCAGCGCGCCCGGGCAAAGGGCGTCACTGTGCCGGCAACGGATCTGCTCATTGCGGCGTGCGCGTGGGAACACGGGGTCGAGATGGAGCACGACGATGCCCATCTGTCTGCGCTGGCGACATTATTCGACTGAATGAATGAATGAGTGGCCGCCTTGTTTAGGCGAAACTGCGGCAGCATCGTTGCCGGCCGCCTGTCGTCCGTCTTGTCAGCCATAGCTCAACGAGCGACGGCTGAAGGCTTGGCGAAGGATGATGCTATTCTGCGGCAAGCGCCGTTGTCCGCTGCTGCGGGCTCGGTGTTTGTTCGCAGTTTTCGCCCGTCATCCGTGGCGAAACTGCGGCAAAGAGTCAGGCGTGACGGCCTTGGAAATTAACCACGAAGGACACGAATGAACACGAAGGGGAGAAATACCAATGTCACTTAATAGGTGACATGTGGTTTAGGTGGGCCGGAGGGAGGTTTGTAACATAATACGTTACAAACGGGCCTGGGCGGGAACAGTCTTCAAATACCTTGTCATCGCGAGGCCCACGGGGCCGTGGCGATCCAGGTCGCTTGGGGCGAAACTGCGGCAACCCTTCGACGGGCTCAGGGTGAGAAGCGCCGGTCGGCTCGGGCAGGCGTGACAGTCGTGGCTCGGCATGAACCCCAAGCCCCAAGGCCTGACCCTCTGGCTCGGCCCGCCGCTCCTTCAGGGCTTTTTTTTTAGGGCCGGCCATTGGGCCTGTTTCCAAGTCTGGATGGCCGGCTCGTTGCGCTCCCGCGCCCGGCCCTCGGGCTTCTGGCAGGAAAAGCCGAGCCGGCCGAGAATCCGCCAGACATGCACCTTGCTGAAGCGCCGGCCTCGCTTCCGGGCCAGCGTCTGCGCCACCCGGGGCAGGGTCCAAAGGTCGGTGGCGAACCCGTGGGCGCGAGCGCCGCGCACTAACGCGGCGCGCAGCCACTGGCGGTCGGACTCCTTGAACGTGGACTTGCGCCCCACCGCTCGCACGATGGCCAGCTCGCGCGCCGGCAATCGCGCCCACACGCTGACCGACTGCCGCGAGACCTTTAAGCGCCGCGCCACCTCCGCTTGCGCCACGCCCTCGTCCAGGAGCCGCCGTGCGTCCAACCGCCGCTCCGCTTTAGCTGTCTGCTGTTGTTTTGGTATCACCATGCCACCCACGACACAGCCAGGAATCCCGTCTGTCAACCTATTAGGTAACACTCAGTA
>LNEH01000220.1 GCA_001464505.1 Verrucomicrobia bacterium Ga0077533 | reverse complement strand
AAGGGACTCGCCGCCCTACCGGCGCTGCCGCGTTAAGTCTAATTATCAAGGGACGTTGGTATAAAGCGCCGGCGCACATCAGCCGCCGGCACGTTGTGACCGCCTTGGCGCACACGGGCGGCAACACGTTTGAGCGCTATTTCGGGCGTATCGAGCCGCAGATAGACGATCTCGATCCGGTAGTTGTTGCTTTTCCATCTTTTGATGCGCTCGACGTAGGTGCGGCCGCTCAGAGTGCTTTCGAAAGCAAAACTCCCTCCGACGACAGACAGGCGATCCAGTTCGGAGAGGAACACTCGGCCGGCGTTCAGTGCAGCCATAGAGGGTTTGAGCGGTGCCAGCCCGGCAGCGATCAGGTCGGCGTTTACGAATTCGATGATGCCGCCTTCGCGAGGCAGGAACTCTCGGGCAAAGGTGGTTTTACCGGCGCCATTGGGTCCGGCGATGATAAGGCAGACGGGGGATTTGGCGGCGATGGGCATCGGTAGGCTGGCGAATCCAATGGCCGAAAACTATCGGGGCGTAAAGCCCCTCCTACAGCTCCGCGCTCTCTGCGTCCTCTGTGTTAAACTGCATTACCAGCCGTAAGATCGCTTGATCCTTAACTCCTCGTAAAGGCTATCGTCCAATTCTGTCAGAAACCGCGAAGGAGTTAACATCATCCCGCCGGGGCCGGCGCGGGTGGCGACGCGGGGATAAGAGATGTAGAGCTCGTTCTTGGCGCGGGTGACGGCGACGTAGAAAAGCCGTCTCTCTTCCTCGACGTCGCCGGCCTCGATCGAGCGTCTTGTCGGTAACTGGCCGTCGGCGGCGCCGATGAGGAACACGACGTCATACTCGAGGCCCTTGGCTTGGTGAATCGTCGTGAGCTTGATGCACTCGGTGTTGGGATCGACCTCACGTTCGCTGGTCTCGCCGTTGAGGAGCACGATCTGCGCGAGCAGGTCCTGCATCTCCTCGAAGCGGGAAGCGAAGCCGACGAGGGCCTTCAATTCCTCGAGGCGGTCGGTGTAGTCGGCGTAGGCACCCTTCAGGTAGTCGCCATACCAGCCTTCGATGGCGACCGTCACCGTATCGGTCGGTTTTTGCGTGCTCATGGCGTCGGCGACCTGCGTGAGCGACTCGCAGAACTGGGCCCAGTCGTCCTTCGCGTCCTTGGCAACCTTGCTCTTCACGTCGTCGGTGGCGAGAACGTCGATGAAGTTTTTCTGCATCATCCGGGCGTGGTCCAGCGCGGCGGCGTGGATCTTCAGCGCGCCCTTTTCCCCGACCTTGGGCAGGAGGACGGCGATGCGCGACCAGGCCTGGACGTCGGCGGGGTTGTAGACAAAGCGGAGCAGGGCGACCAGGTCGCGCACGTGCTGGCGCTCGAAGAATTTCACGCCGCTGGTGATGACGTAGGGGATGCCGGCGCGGGAGAGGGCGAGCTGGATCTCGAGGGCGAGGAAGTGCGAGCGGTAGAGGATCGCGATCTCGCTGGCGGCGACGCCGTCGTCGTGCACGAGGGAGTGGATGCGCTTGAGGATGAACTCGGCCTGTTCGCGGTCGTCCATGCACTGCACGACGTAGGGCTTGATGGAGTGCTGGCGGGCGGAGCGGAGCTCCTTGTCGAAATGGCGGCCCTTGGGCTGGGCGTTGAGCACGCCGTTGGCGAAGGCGAGGATCTCGGGCGTGGAACGGTAGTTGACCTCGATGCGGTGGATGACGGTGCCCGCGTGGCGGTCGGGGAACGTCATGATGTTCTCGAAGTCGGCGCCGCGCCACGAGTAGATGCACTGGGCGTCGTCGCCGACGGCCATCACCTGGTGGTGGGCGGCCACGCGGTCCACGATCTGGGCCTGCAGGGTGTTGGTGTCCTGGTATTCGTCCACGAGGACGTGGCGGAAACGGTGGGTGAAATACGCGCCGACCTCGGGGGCCTCGGCGAGAAGCTTGAGCCAGAGCTCGAGGAGGTCGTCGTAGTCCACGACCGACTGGTCGCGCCGGGCTTTCTCGTAGGCGGTGGCGAAGGCGGGGAGGCGGTCGGTGATCTCGCCGTATTGCGGAAAGTTCTTCGTGACGGTGTCGCGGATCGAGCGTTGGGTGTTGCGGGCGAGGGAGAGGACGCTGAAGAGCGGGCCGGGGCGGGGGTTAGTCTTGTCCTTGAAGAAGAGCTTGTCCACGGACTCGACCGTCTGCTTGAGGAGGGTCTCAGACTCGTCGGCGTCGAGGATGGTGAAGTTCTTCGGCAGCTTGATGGCGTCGCCGTAGATGCGCAGGGCGCGGTTGCCGAGGGAGTGGAAGGTGCCGCCCCAGAAGCGCGCCGGCTCGATGCTGGTGAGGTCGTGGACGCGGTGGAGCATCTCCTTGGCGGCCTTGTTGGTGAAGGTGAGGAGGAGGATTTCGCCCGGGCGCACGCCCTGCGAGAGCAGCCAGGCCACGCGGTAGGTGAGGGTGCGGGTCTTGCCCGAGCCCGCGCCGGCGAGGACGAGCAGCGGACCGGGCGCGGCGGTGACGGCGGCGAACTGCTCGGCGTTGAGCTGCGCCATAAAGTCGATTGGGGGGATCTTTGCGGCACGCGGGCTGTGAGTGGGCAGTTCAAAATCCATTATTGGCCGCAAAAAGGCGCAAAAGGCGCAGAAAGAGCAAGGCGCATCCGCCGTCGCCCCATCGACAAACTCTGGGCTATGGCGGACTCGTCCGGTGCCTACGGCACGGCGAGGAGGAGAGAGGACGGAGGACACAGAGGGGGGAAGAACAAAGGCGTTCAGCGGAGGGCCCAGCTCCGGCTGGGCCGTGCCTTGAGGTGGAACGCACTGACCCCAGTGCGTTGGTTTGATGCGTGCCGGGCAAGCACGTTGGGTTCAACACGCTCTACCTATCGGAGCGAAAGTCCCTCCTACAGCAAGCCGGCCCGCAGGGACGCGGGCCCTCCAAAAAAAGCGCGCTGGGGTCAGCGCGTTCCACCACGGATCGTCGGGGCATGAAGCCCCTCCCACGACCTCACACCGTAATCAATTCCTTCTCCTTGTGGGCGAGGTGGGTCTCGATGTCCTTGATGGCCTTGTCGGTGGCGGTCTGGATTTCCTTCTCCAACCGCTTGTGCTCGTCCTCCGGCAGCTTGGCCTTCTTGACCTGCTCGAGCACGTCGCGGCGGACGTTGCGCACATGCACCCGGCCTTCTTCGGCGAGGCGGTGCGCGGTCTTCACGAACTCAAGACGACGCTCCTTGGACAGATCGGGAAAGGGCAGGCGGATGAGGTTGCCGTCCACCACCGGGTTGATGCCGATGTTGGCCTGCTGGAGCGCCTTCTCGATGGCGCGGGTCAGGCTCTTGTCCCACGGTTGAACCTGGATGAGGCGGGGGTCGGGCGTGGTAATGGCGGCGCAGGCCTTGAGCTGCTGCATGCCGCCGTAGGCCTCGACCATGATGCCTTCGACCATCGCGGGGGAGGCCTTGCCGGTGTGGATGGTGGAGAATTCGTGGAGCGTGTGGTCCACGGTCTTCTTCATGCGGGTCTGGGCGTCGGTGAGGATGGGGTGGGACATGGGGGCGGGGGAGTGAAAGTGAGGGTGAGGGTGAAAGGGCTGGATACTTCGCGGCGCTCAGGATGACCCGCGGGGCGTGTCAGTTGTGAACCAACGTTCCGATTTTCTCGCCCATGACGGCTTTCCGGATGGCGTGCGGGTCGTCGAGGTTGAAGACGAGGATGGGGACATTGTTGTCGAGGCAGAGCGAGAACGCGGTCGAGTCCATGACGTTGAGCCGCTGGCGGAGGGCCTCGACGAAGGTGAGCTCGTCGTATTTGACGGCGTCGGGGTTTTTCTTCGGGTCCTTGTCGTAGATGCCGTCCACCTTGGTGGCCTTGATGATGATGTCGGCGTGGAGCTCGGAGGCGCGGAGGGCGGCGGTGGTGTCGGTCGAGAAATAGGGGTTGCCCGTGCCGGCGACGAAGATGACGACGCGCTTTTTCTCCAGGTGGCGCATGGCACGGCGCATGATGAACGGTTCGGCGATCTGGTTCATCGGGATGGCGGACTGGACGCGGGTGTTGACGCCCATCTTCTCCAGGCAGTCCATGATGGCCAGGCCGTTGATGACGGTGGCGAGCATGCCCATGTAGTCGCCGGTGGTGCGGTCGACGCCGCGCTTGGCGCCCTGCAGGCCGCGGAAGATGTTACCGCCACCGATGACGACGCACACCTGCACGCCGAGGTCATGAATTTCCTTCACCTGTTCGCACATCCGCTCGAGCGTGGCGGCGTCGATCGGCTCGGTGCCCTTGCCCCGCAAGACCTCGCCGCTCAGCTTCAGGACGATACGCTTATACTTGACGGCGGAGGCGGCGGCTTTGGTCGGCATGAACCGGGATGAAACCGAGCCGGAAAAGCGGCGTCAATGCCCGAGATGACGGGGAGGCATTTTCGGGCCGGGACACAGACGGCAGGCCGAGGCAAAGTTTTGACAGGGCGGGGGACGGGCCCGCAGGCTCGGCGCATGAAATTTGAACACATCGCCCTGAATGTCCCCGACGCGCGCGCGATGGCCCAATGGTATGTCAAGAACCTCGGCCTGCAGGTGGTGCGGCAGGTGGAAGGCGACGCCCGCCACATCCATTTCCTCGGCGACGAGACCGGCCGGGTGTTCCTGGAACTGTATTCAAACCCGGCGGCACCCTATCCCGACTATGCGGCGGCGGACCCGCAGGTGATGCACATGGCGTTTTTCGCCCCCGCTGCCGCGGCGATGCAGGCCCGGCTCGTGGCGGCCGGCGCGAAGCCTTTTTCCGATGACACGCTGCCCGACGGCACGCGGTTGATCGTCGTGCGCTGTCCGTGGGGGATCGCGGTGCAGTTGTGCCAGCGCGCGAAGCCCTTCCCGGGGTTTTGAGGCCGGTTCAGGCGCGGGCCTTGGCCTCGCGGCGGCGAGCGTGCAGGATGAACTCGGTGTAGCCGTTGGGCTGGTTCACCCCCTTGAAAACCAGATCGCAGGCGGCCTGGAACGCGACGCTCGCCGCGAAATCCGGCGCCATCGGCCGGTAGGCGGGATCGCCGGCGTTCTGCCGGTCAACCACCGCGGCCATGCGTTGCAGGGCGGCGCGCACCTGGGCCTCCGGGCAGATGCCGTGGCGGAGCCAGTTGGCCAGATGCTGGCTGGAGATGCGCAAGGTCGCGCGGTCCTCCATCAGGCCGACATCGTGGATGTCGGGCACCTTGGAGCAGCCGACGCCTTGGTCGATCCACCGCACCACATAACCGAGTATGCCCTGCACGTTGTTGTCGATCTCCTGCTGGATGTCGGCGGCGGTCGGCTTGGTCGCGCCGAGCAGCGGCAGCGTGAGGATGGCGTCGAGACTCGCGCGCGGCCGGCCGGCGAGTTCGGCCTGGCGGCGGAACACATCGACCTGGTGATAATGCACGGCGTGCAGCGTGGCGGCGGTGGGCGACGGCACCCAGGCGGTGTTGGCCCCGGCTTGCGGGTGGCCGATTTTCGTCTGGAGCATCGCCGCCATCAGGTCCGGCATCGCCCACATGCCCTTGCCGATCTGGGCGCGTCCGCTCAGGCCGCACGCGAGGCCGATGTCCACGTTCCAGTCCTCGTAGGTGGTCATCCAGGATTGCTGCTTCATCGCGTTTTTGCGCACCATGGCGCCGGCTTCCATCGAGGCCGGTGCGGTCGAGGAAACCGGTGTTGATGAAAATCACCCGGGTGCGGGCGGCGCGGATGCACGCCGGGAGGTTGAGTGTCGTGCGGCGCTCTTCGTCCATGATGCCGATCTTCACCGTATCAGGGGCCAGGCCGAGCGCGGCCTCGACGTGGCGGAAAATATCCCCCGTGAGCGCGACCTCGTCGGGCCCGTGCATCTTGGGTTTCACGACGTAGATGCTGCCCGTGCGCGAATTGGCGCGGCGGCCCTGCACGTCGTGCAGGCCGGTCAGGCCGGTGAACATCGCGTCCAGCATGCCCTCGGGAATGGGCTGGCCCGCGGCGTCGAGCACGGCGTCGGTGAACATATGGTGGCCGACATTGCGGGCGAAGAGGAGGCTGCGTCCCGGCAGCGTCAGCTGCGAGCCGTCGGGCGCGGTGTAGGTGCGGTCGGGGTTGAGGGTGCGGTGGAGCGTGCGGCCGCCCTTCACAAAGCTCTCGCTCAGCTCACCGCGCATGAGGCCGAGCCAGTTACCGTAAACCAGCGCCTTGTCCGCGGCGTCCACGGCGGCCACCGAGTCCTCGAAGTCCTGGATCGTGGTCACGGCGGATTCGAGCACGAGGTCCTTGATGCCCGCCGGATCGTCGCGGCCGATCGCGTGCCGGCGGTCAATTTGGATTTCGACGTGCAGACCGTGATGGCGGAGCAGCACAACCCCGGGCGCGGATGCCGCACCCTGCCAACCTTGCAGCTGGCCGGGATCGGCGAGACCGGTGCTGGTTTTGTTCGCCAGGGTCACGGCGAGTTTTCCGTCCTGGATCAGATAACCGATCGCATCGCGATGGCGGCCGGTCGCGAGCGGGGCGGACTGGTCGAGAAAATCGCGGGCGAAGGCGATCACGGCGGCGCCGCGGCGGGGATTGTAGGCGGCGGTGATTTCGCAGCCGTCCTGGGCGGGAATGGCGTCGGTGCCGTAGAGCGCGTCGTAGAGGCTGCCCCAGCGGGCGTTGGCGGCGTTGAGCGCGTAGCGGGCGTTGTTGACGGGCACCACCAGCTGCGGGCCCGCGATGGTGGCGACTTCCGCGTCGACGCGCCCGGTCTCAATTTTGAAATCCTCGCCCTCGGGCAGCAGGTAACCGATCTCCTCCAGGAACCGCCGGTAGGCTGCGGCATCGTGCGGCTGGCCGGCCCGGGTCCGGTGCCAGGCGTCGATTTTGCCCTGCAACTCATCGCGTCGGGCCAGGAGCTGGCGGAGGCGGGGCGCGAGCTCTGTCACCATGCGTTCCAGCGCCGACCAGAAGGCGGCGGGCGCGATGCCGGTGCCGACACTGGCATGTTGTTCGACGAAGTCGCGCAGCACGGTCGCGACCTGCAGGCGGCCAAGGGTAACCCGGGGAGTGGCGGTCATGAAGGGGCAGGGTGCGGCTGATCGCGGCGATGTTCAATCCCACATTCCCCGAATTTGGCGGCACTCCGGCAACTCGCGGAAAAACACCGGCCTCATCGACTCACGGGGTCGTTTTCGGCCAAGCGGTCAGTCGCTCGGGATGAAACTTTCGCCAGTAACGGGCCAGGCCGTAGACACTTTTGTCCGCCGGATTGCCGTGCGCGTAAGTTTGCAAAATCTCAGGAGTGACGCCGGCCGTCTGCAGTTCGGCCAGCACTTTTTGCTCGAAGAGCGGGACCATCTGGGCCTCGTTCTGGCCGGCGTTTAGCTGCGCCAGCACCCACGCGGCCCAATCATCGAGGCGGTGCTCGAGATCGGCCAGCGGCGTGACGGGATCCTTCAGCAAGCCGCCATGGGTCGCAATGATTCTCGCGGGTTGGAGCGCGCGCATTTTCGCCAGGGATCTTTTCCACGATTCGAGGTCGATGTCTGACGGCGGGCACGGCGGCTGGCAAGGTCCGCCGGCAATGCTCACCCCGGCCACGTCACCGGCGTAAAGCGTCCGTTCCGCCTCCAGCCAGTATGCGTGATGGTGGTTGGCATGACCCGGGGTTTCGATCGCCTGCACCCGGGCGGGGCCCACGGCAATGGTCTCACCGTCATGCACGATCCGCAGCTTGTCGGGGGGCACCGGGCGGATGGTGCCCCAGAGCCGTTCCATGTCCGCGCCAAAGACCCGGGTGGCGCTGGCGACCAGCTTGCCGGGATCGGCGAGGTGCGCGGCCCCGTTGGGATGGACGCAGACCGTGGCGCCGTATTCGACCGCCCAGCGCCAGGCGCCGCCGTTGTGATCGAGGTGGATGTGGGTCGCCAGCACATGGGTGACCTGTTCCGGTTTCAGCCCGCGGGACCGGAGCCCTTGGATCGTGTGCTCGAATACCGTTTCCGGCCCGCAGTCCAAGATGGCCAATTGGTCGCCGCGCAGGAGGCCGGCGCAGATGGCGGCCGGGCGACCGAGGTGCAGGGTGTCGAAAACTTCAAGCATGGCGGGTGTTTTCCCAGGTTAAGGCCGGTCCGGCGCAGCGGCTAGTGGGAAATTTTTCGAGAGCGAGATCCCGGGTGCAGCATCCCGCCAAGCCGATCGCCCGCAGGACCACGACATTGGCCGGTTCCAGTGGGATGGTCTGGCAGCCGGACTCAAAGGCCATGAGCCAGCGGAGTGCGTCGTTCCGAGCGCCAACAGGCGCGACAATCGGCCATGGCTACCCGGCATGGATTGGTTGGGCTTCGCCCACCCGCGTGCGGGCGCGCTACCAGGCTTTCATCCAGCCCGGTTGCCAAAACTCACCGAGTTTTGGCTGCCCGGCATGGATTCGAACCATGACTAGGCGAGTCAAAGTCGCCTGTGCTACCATTACACCACCAGGCAGTAGGAGCGGCCGAAAGAAGCCCCCGTCCTTCTGCGGGTCAAGGGCCGAAATTATACGAATGGCTTGTCGCGAAGTCCGGATTCACGAGGCTGAACGCCATGCCCGCCAAACGCGCTTTCGTCTATATCCTCCGCTGCGCGGATCGGACCTTTTACATCGGCACGGCGAAGGACGTTAAGGTCAGGGTGGCCCACCACAATGCGGGCAAGGGCGCCAAGTATACCAAGCCGCGGCTGCCGGTGCGGGTCGTTTACCGGGAGGGGCCGATGAGTCTGACCCGGGCGCTGCGACGGGAATACCAACTGAAGCAATTGACGCGTCCGCAAAAACAGGCGCTCATCAAAGGCAAGCTCACGGTCAAGCGGCCCCGCTGATCCGCCCATGCTCTTCTTCAACAAGATCCTCCCGCTCTTCGTGCTGCCCACGGGCATTGTGGCTCTGCTGGTGCTGTTCGCGCTGTGGCGGAAAAAGCGTTGGCCTCTGCTGGCGGCGCTGGTCGTGCTTTATCTCAGCAGCATTCCTTTTGTCAGCAGCCGGCTGATCGGCTGGGTGGAATCGCGTTATCCGGCGGTCGC
This sequence comes from Verrucomicrobia bacterium Ga0077533, assembly GCA_001464505.1. Taxonomy (GTDB): domain Bacteria; phylum Verrucomicrobiota; class Verrucomicrobiia; order Opitutales; family Opitutaceae; genus Lacunisphaera. The sequence continues at coordinate 7,462 of LNEH01000220.1, read as the reverse complement.
ACTGCACCAGGTGGAACCAGCTGACGCCGTGGTGGTGCTCGGCGGCATCCTCGGGCCGCGGGTGGGTGAAGACCTGGTGCCCAATTTTCTGGACACCTCCGAACGCTTCGAGGCTGGCGTCGTCTTGCTACAGGCCGGCAAGGCGCCGACGCTCATCTTCACCGGAGCCAAGATGTCATGGCAGAACACCACGGACACCGAGGGCGACGAGCTGAGGCGGTTCGCGATCGCGCGCGGCGTGTCCCGGGAAAAAATCCTTGTGACGCGCGAAATCGTCAACACGGCGGACGAGGCCGCGGCGACGGCGGAGCTGATGAAGGCCAAGGGCTGGAAGCGTGTCATCCTCGTCACCACGGGCTGGCACATGCCGCGCGCGGCCTGGCAGTTCAAAAAGGCCGGCGTGGATTGCATCATCTTCCCCGTGGATTTCCGCTTCGACCCGGCGCGGAAAGTGGCCGCGATCGATTTCGTGCCGCGGGGCGAGGCCTGGCAGCAGACGGAGACGGCTCTGCGTGAGTGCTACGGCTACGTGTTCTACCGTCTCTTCCGCTGAATTGCTGTAGCGGCGGTCTATGACCGCCGTTGGGCTACAACGCGGGAATACGGCGGTCATAGACCGCCGCTACAGGGTTAGCGGGATTTCTTGGCGGACTGCTTCGCGGGTTTGGCCGGCAGTGCGATGGCGAACGGCGCGTAGAGGGCGGTGAATTTTTTGGGGAAGCGGCCGGAGAGCCGGGTGCCGTCGTCGAGTGATTCCTGCTTTTTCACGTGGCCGATGCTGTGCAGTTTGGCCACGAGATCGTAGCGGCTGTGCGGGATGAGCAGGTCGGCCGACTCGGTCTCGTCCGTGGCCAGGGCCTCGCAGTGCCGGAGCAGGGTGTCGAGTCCGGTGCCGGAGTGCGCGCTGATGAACAAGGCGTCGGGGTGTTGCGCGCGGAGGTGGGCGAGAGTGTTCGCGTCGAGCAGATCGGTCTTGTTGAAGACCGTGAGGGTGGGGCGGTCGGCGGCGCCGAGTTCGCCCAGCACGGCCAGCGTCGTGGCGTGGTGCTGATCGACGTTCGGGTTCGCGGCATCGAGCAGGTGGATGAGGAAATCGGCGACGATGACCTCTTCGAGCGTGGCCTTGAAAGCCTCGACCAGGCGGTGTGGCAGACGGCGGATGAAGCCGACGGTGTCGGTCAGCAGCAGCGTGCGGCCATCGGGCAGGGCGAGCTGACGCGTGGTCGGGTCGAGCGTGGCGAAGAGCTTGTCGGCGGCGAGGACGCGGGCGCCGGTGAGCTTGTTGAGCAAGGTGGATTTGCCGGCGTTGGTGTAGCCGACGATGGCGGCGCCGGGGACGGGGGTGCGCTGGCGTTTGCGGCGCTGGGTGGCGCGCTGGGAGATGACCTGCGCCAGCTCGGACTTGAGGTGGGTGATGCGGTTGCGGACAAGGCGGCGGTCCTGCTCGAGCTGGGTCTCGCCTTCGCCGCCCATCTTGCCCTTGCCGCGCTGGCGGGAAAGGTGGGACCACGCCCGGGTCAGGCGAGGCAGCGAATATTCCATGCGGGCCAACGCGACCTGCAGCACCGCCTCGCGGGTCTGCGCCCGGTCGGCGAATATCTCGAGGATGACCTCCTGGCGGTCGATGACGGCGAGACCCGACTCCTCCTCCCAGTTGCGCTGCTGGGCGGGGGACAATTCCTCGTCGATGACGATGACATCGGCGCCGTCGGCCTTGGCGCGGGCGATCAGTTCGGCGGCCTTGCCGCTGCCGATGAGGAATTTCGGCTGCTGGCGGTCGCGGAGCTTGATGAGCGTGGAGTGGGTGATGGCTAGGCCAAGGTTTTCAACCAGCTCGTTCAACTCGGTGAGCAGCTCCGCTCCCTCGCCCGGTTTCATGTCCGGGGTCTGCACGCCGACCAGCAGGGCGCGGGTGGCGGGTCTTTTGCCCTCGAGGAAGTCGGCCATGGTGGTTCCCTCAGTAGCCGCCGTCCGGGGCTAGTCAACCGCCGCCACCGGAATTCTCCGCGGTGCATGACACGCTCCGCGCCGGTTGCGGACTGGACAGAGGCGACGACTCAGCGCAAACTGCCGTCAGTTGGTTCATTTTATTCAGCTGCCTCATTTTGTCCGCGGAAGTGGCCGCGCTGGAAAAGTTGCAGAAGCATAGGGGATGTAACTCGCTTTTTCCGTGGCTGCTTCCGCGGGCATTTGACCTGGATGGGCAGCGAGGACTTGGTTGTCACCGCACCCGTGGTGCACTCGTTGTTCGATAATGCCCGGTTGCTGACTCCGCCGGCTTTTGCCTGCTGGGACAGGGTGCCATCCAGCAACTGCACCCTCCGTTGGCGTGCAGAAGCGCCGGCCTTCACCATCTGCCGGTGATCAAGCGGTGGGGTTGGCAAAAGAAACCGAAAGAAACAATTGGTTTTGACAACGGCAGGCAGCTTTTTACATAAGAGCCACACACTAATACCTATGAAACAAAAACTAATAGCAGTATTGTATCTAACGTCTCTTCTGGGTCTGCCTTTTGCGCAAGCCCAAGAGGTCAAGGAAGAGGCCGCCAAAGAAGAGGTTTCCGAAGTCGTGAATTTGGAAAAATTCGTCATCACGGGCTCGCGCAGCCTGCCGCGCTCAGTCACCGAATCCATGGTGCCGATCGATCTCATCACGGGGTCGGATCTGGGAAACCAGGGCGATACCGATCTGAGCAACCTGATCCGCAACACCGTGCCGTCTTACGCGGTGAACGCCCAACCGATCAGTGATGCGTCCACGATTGTGCGTCCGGCCAATCTTCGTGGTCTGGCCCCGGATCACACCTTGGTGTTGGTCAACAACAAGCGGCGCCATCGGGCCGCGGTGATTTACTGGCTGGGCAATGGCGTGGCCGACGGGGCCCAAGGGCCCGACATTTCCGCCATCCCTTCGATTGCGATCAAGCAGGTGGAAGTGTTGCGCGACGGCGCGGCGGCGCAATATGGCTCCGACGCCATCGCCGGGGTGATGAACTTCATGCTCCTGGACCACAATCATGGCGGCACGCTCGAAGCCCGCTACGGGCAATACTATGCCGGGGATGGGAAGGGCTACAACGTCGCCGGCAATATCGGTGTTCCCCTCGGCAGCCGGGGCTTTGCGAATTTCAGCTTTGAATACGGCGCCTCGGATCCGACTTCCCGCAGTGTGCAGCGCAATGATGCCGCCGCCGTGATTGCCGCCGGCAACACCAACGTGGCCAATCCGGCCCAGATCTGGGGCTCGCCGGAAATAAGGGACGACATGAAGCTTTTCCTGAACCTCGGAGCCAAACTGTCCGAGGCGGTCGAGTTCTATGGTCACGCCAACTATGTGTCCAAGGAAGTCGAGGGCGGATTCTATTTCCGCAACCCGAATACGCGTTCCGGTGTGTTCAGCAATGACGGCGGGGCCACCTTGTTGATCGCCGACCTCAATACCAGCAATGCCCTCGTCCCACCGGTCGTGACCATCACCAACAATGTGCCGGATCCGGTGGCGCTCGCCATTGTGCGCGCCAGTTCGGAGTTCTTCTCCTTTCAGGAAATGTTCCCCGGTGGATTCACCCCCCGGTTCGGCGGCAATGTTGACGATTACGCGGTCCTGGGCGGCCTGAAGGGCAAGTTGGCCAATGGGCTGGAGTGGGACATCAGTGCCTCCACCGGCTATAACAAGGTCCATTTCTTCATCAACAACACGGTGAACGCCTCCCTCGGGCCGAACACCCCGACAAATTTCGACCCCGGTGCCTACATTCAGGAGGAAACTAACGTCAATCTGGACCTGAGCCTGCCGATTGGCGATCACACCACCCTCGCCGGTGGCGTTGAGTTTCGCGACGAGACCTTTGAAATCCAGGTCGGCCAGATTGAGTCCTATGTGATCGGGCCCCTGGCGGCCCAAGGCTTCAGTTCCGCCTCCAACGGGTTCCCGGGGTTCAGCGACATCGCCCAGGGCAAATGGTCGCGTAAGAACGTGGCGGCCTACCTGGATGGTGAAAAGAAGTTCACCCCGGCCTGGACCGCGGGTGTGGCCATCCGCTGGGAAGACTTCGACGATTTCGGCTCTACGGTGAACGGCAAGATCTCCAGCCGTTTCGAGATCAACAAGCAATTTGCGCTACGGGGCAGTTTCAACACGGGCTTCAGGGCGCCCACCCCCGGCCAGTCCAATGCGTTCAACGTCTCCACCCAGTTTGATCTGGTGCGGCGGGAGCTGGTCAACAACGGGACCATCCCCTCGACCCACCCGGTGGCGATGTTGCGCGGGGGCAAGCCGCTTGATGCCGAGCAGTCCGTGAACTTCTCCTTCGGCACGATCTTTGAGGTCAATTCGATCAAGTTCGCGGTCGATTACTTCAGCATCAGCGTGAAGGATCGCCTGGCGGTTTCGCAGAACTTCTCCCTGACCCAGCCGGAGATCAACGCCTTGGTGGCTTCAGGCATCACCAGCGCCGCCAACCTGCAAAACTTCCGCTTCTTCACCAACGACTTCGAAACCCGGACCTCCGGGGTCGACTTTGTGGCCGCTCATTCGATCGCGCAATTTGGGGGCCGGACCGAGTTCAACCTGGCCTTCAATTACACCTCGACCTCGGTGACCAAGTTCAATCCGGCGACCCTGGATGCGGGACGTATCCGGCAACTGGAGTCAGCCCTGCCCAGCACCCGCTATTCCATCACGGCCAATCACTTTAACAAGCCGTGGCGATTGCTGGCCCGCTTTAGTTATTATAGTGACTGGTATGACAGCGAAGACGGCCGCGACTACAAAGGAAAATTTGTCGTCGATGCGGAAGCGGCCTACAAGCTGGGCAAGAACATCACGCTGATCGCCGGGGTGCAAAACATCCTTGACCAGACTCCCGACGTGAACCCGGACGCCGCCGCCGGCGTCGGCAACAAATACAGCCAATTCTCCCCCTTTGGCTTCAACGGCGGATTCATGTATACCCGCGTCAAGTGGGAATTCTGAGTCTCTCGAGAATCACCGTTCCAGGGCCGGCCAGCGGCCTTGGAACGGTTTTTTCGTTTAGGGCCCGTCCCTCCGCACCCCGGGCAAGGCCCTGCCCGCTTCGGGTTGAGCCGGTGAATCGTGGTTCCGGCAGGATTGGGCGTTGCTAACCGGATTGCCGGCAGCAGCAACGGCACGCCCCCTGGACTGGCGGGCGACCTCAACAGGAAGCCGGCAACGCTGAAGCGTCGACTGGGACGCAGCCGGCCAGAATGTCCCCGCCATTGCGCCAAGCCGCCCCGGCAGGACCTCACGGCTGGCGTTAAACTGGCGTCGCCCAAGAGGAAAAGACATGCGCCGGCTGGAACAGGCCATGCAGGGAGCATGGTTCCAATCCATGAATCCCGAAAAAATGACCGTCATGTCGCGCCAGGCCGTGAGCGAGGCGCAGAACGAGGCCCGCCGCCGCTCCCACAACGAGGTGGAGACGTGGCATCTGCTGACCGCCCTGCTTGCGCAGGAGGGCGGCATCGTGCCGTCGCTGGTCGATAAACTCGGCCTGACCGTCAGCGCCCTGCAACTCGCCGCCAACCGCGAGCTCGAGCGCATGCCGAAGGTCTCGGGCGCGGTGGATGTTTCCAAGATCTACGTCACCCAGGCCCTCAATGAGGTGCTGACCAAGGCCGAGGCAGAGGCCGCAGCACTCAAGGACGAGTATGTGAGCGTCGAGCACCTGTTCCTCGCCCTCCTCAAGGTCGGCCAGCCGGCCTCGTTGAAGAAGTATTTCGACAGTTTCAACCTCGACCGCGCCAAGGTGCTGCAGGAACTGCAGAAAATGCGCGGCAGCCAGCGCGTCACCTCCGACAATCCCGAGACGACCTACAACGCGCTGGAAAAATACGGGGTCGATCTCGTGGCGCAGGCGCGCAAGGGCAAGCTTGACCCCGTGATCGGCCGCGACAACGAGATCCGGCGCGCCATCCGCATTCTTTCGCGCAAGACCAAGAACAATCCCGTGCTCATCGGCGAGCCCGGGGTCGGCAAGACCGCCATCGTCGAGGGCCTCGCGCAGCGCATCCTGCGCGGCGACGTGCCCGAGGGCCTGAAGGACAAGACCGTGTTCGCCCTCGATATGGGCGCGCTCATCGCCGGCGCGAAATACCGCGGCGAGTTCGAGGAGCGGCTCAAGGCCGTGCTCAACGAGGTGAAGTCGGCCGAGGGCCGCATCATCCTCTTCATCGACGAGCTCCACACCATCGTCGGCGCCGGCAAGACCGAGGGCGCGATGGATGCGGGCAACCTGCTCAAGCCCATGCTGGCCCGCGGCGAGCTGCACTGCATCGGCGCGACCACGCTCGACGAATACCGCAAACACCTCGAGAAGGACCCGGCGCTAGAACGCCGCTTCCAGCCGGTGCTGGTGGAGGAGCCGACGGTCGAGGACGCCATTTCCATCCTGCGCGGCCTGCGCGAGCGCTACGAGCTGCACCACGGCGTGCGCATCCAGGACAACGCGCTGGTGGCGGCCGCCGTGCTCTCGCACCGCTACATCTCCGACCGCTTCCTGCCGGACAAGGCCATCGACCTCGTGGACGAGGCCTGCGCCATGATCCGCACCGAGATCGACTCGCTGCCCACCGAGCTGGACGAGCTCCAGCGCCGCGTCATGCAGCTGGAGATCGAGGAGACCGCGCTGAAGAAGGAGAAGGACGACGCCTCCAAGCGCCGCCTGGCCGACCTGCGCAAGGAACTCGCCGACGCCAAGGAGAAGGCGACCGCGCTCCGGGCCGTCTGGTCGAAGGAGAAGGAGTCGCTCGGCCGCGTGCAGAAGGTGCGCGAGGAGCTGGAGGCCGCCCGCCTCGAGATGGCCAAGGCCGAACGCGCCTACGACCTTAACAAGATCGCCGAGCTCAAGCACGGCCGCATCCCCCAGTTGGAAAAGGAACTGGCGAAGGCCGAGAAGACCGGCGGGGCCAAGGCCACGCTCGTCAAGGAGGAGGTCTCCGCCGAGGAGATCGCCGAGATCATCTCGAAGTGGACGCACATTCCGCTGCACCGCCTGCTGGAGGGCGAGAAGGAGAAGCTCCTGCGCCTCGAGGACGAGCTGCACAAACGGGTCATCGGCCAGGACGAGGGCGTGCGCCTTGTCAGCGAGGCCATCCTGCGCGCCCGCGCGGGCATCAAGGATCCGCGCCGGCCGATCGGCAGTTTCCTGTTCCTCGGCCCGACCGGTGTGGGCAAGACCGAGCTGGCCAAGACCCTCGCCGCGCAGCTGTTCGACTCCGAGGCCAACATGATCCGGCTCGATATGTCCGAATACATGGAGAAGCACTCCGTCGCGCGCATGCTGGGCGCGCCTCCGGGTTACGTCGGCTACGACGAGGGCGGCCAGCTCACCGAGGCCGTGCGGCGCAAGCCGTATGCCGTGGTGCTCTTCGACGAGATTGAGAAGGCGCACCCCGACGTGTTCAACGTGCTGCTGCAGGTGCTCGACGACGGCCGCATCACC
>LNEH01000219.1 GCA_001464505.1 Verrucomicrobia bacterium Ga0077533 | reverse complement strand
AGCTTATACCAACGTCCCTCAGCTTTTAGACTTTTGTCAGCGCGAGGTGCGCGACTCGTCTCGCCGTAGCTCGGCGAAGGTGGAAGCGCGCCGTGGCGATCCAGATGGATTGCTTCGTCGCTGCGCTCCTCGCAATGACAGTCTAAATTCAAGGGGACGTTGGTATTACGCCGGCACCGCGACCTTGAGCGCGCCGAGCAGCCGCTCGATCCGGTCGCAGGCGGCCGTCAGCTTCTCCTCGTTGGCCGTGAAACAGGCGCGCACATGGCCCCTGCCGGCCTCTCCAAAGGCCGTGCCGGGCACGACCGCGACCTTGTGCTCCGTCAGCAGACGGCGCGCGAACTCACCCTCGTCGAGCCCCGTGGCGGCCACAGAGGGGAACGCATAAAAAGATCCGCGCGGCAGATGGCAGGACAGGCCGGCGGCGTTGATGCGGCGGACAAACAGGTCGCGGCGCTCGCGGTAGCGGTCGCGCATGAGCTTGGTGGCGTCGTCGCCGAGGCGCAGCGCGGCGAGCGCGCCTTCCTGGCTGATGCTCGGGGCGCACAGCATCGAGTATTGATGCACCTTCATCATCGCCTCGATGAGCGGCGCCGGACCGCAGGCGTAGCCGAGCCGGAAGCCGGTCATCGCAAACGCCTTGGAAAATCCGTGCAGCAGGATCGTCCGCTCCCGCATGCCGGGCAGGCTGGCGATGCTGGTGTGCATCCCCTCAAAAACCAGTTCGGAGTAAATCTCGTCACTGACCACAATCAGGTCTTTCTCGATGGCGAATTTCGCGATGCGCTCCAACTGCTCGCGCGAGCACACGCCGCCCGTCGGATTGCAAGGCAGGTTCAACAGGAGGAGCTTGCAGCCGGGCTGCCACGCCGCGGCCAGTGCCGGGGCATCGAGTGAGAACAGGTCGGCGGCATTGGTCGCCACCGGCACACCCACGGCGTGGACCAGATCCACCGACGGAGCGTAGGAAACATAGCAGGGTTGGTGAAACATCACCTTGTCGCCCGGGTTGAGCAGCGAGCGCAGCGTCAGATCGAGGCCCTCGGACACGCCGACGGTCACGAGCACCTCGTCATCGGGGCGGTAGCCGACCTTGAAGTGGCCCTCCACATAGCGGCAAATCTCCTGGCGGAGTTCGGGCAGGCCGAGATTGGACGTGTAGTGGGTTTTGCCCGTGTCCATCGCCGCCTTCACGGCGTCGCGGATCGGCTGCGGCGTGTCGAAATCCGGTTCGCCGATGCCGAGGGAGATGACCCCGTCGGTCTTGGCCACAAGTTCAAAGAAATCGCGGATGCCGGAACGCCGCAGGCCCGCCACATGCCGCGCGATGAAGCGCGTGGTGTCGAGCGGTGGTTTGGAGAAAGTGCCCATAAAACCAGAAAGTGTCTTAAAATCGGTTTGTCATTCTGAGCGGAGCGAAGAATCCACGGCGACGAAAGTGACGCCACGACCAAACGCATGGATTCTTCACTTCGTTCAGAATGACAGGTTGGGTTGATTGGAGGGGTTTGAAGACACGCCCTAATCGTGGTGCTGGTGCCGGACGACGTTGGTATCCCCGCGTTCGAGCCGTTCGCGGACGGCCTCACCCATCTGGGCGGTGGTCAGCGGTTTCTTGGCGCCGAGGTCGGCGGTGTGCTGGCCCTCCTCGAGGGCGAGGTTGACGGCGCCTTCAACTTCACGGGCTTCCTTCTCCAACCCGAGCGAGTGCCGCAGCAGCAGCGCAACCGACAGGATTGTGCCGACGGGATTGGCGATGCCTTTGCCCGCGATATCAGGAGCCGAGCCGTGAATGGGTTCGTAGAGGCCGAGCTTGCCGTCTCCGAGCGACGCGCTGGGCAGCACCCCGAGCGAGCCGGCCAGCACCGCCGCCTCGTCGGTCAGGATGTCACCAAACATGTTCTCGGTGACGATGACGTCGAAGTGCGCCGCGTGGGTGATGAGGCGCATCGCGCAGGAATCGACCAGCTGATGCTCCAGTTTCACGTCGGGAAAATCCTTGCCGATATCGATGGCGACCTTGCGCCAGAGGCGGGACGATTCGAGCACGTTGGCCTTGTCCACCGAGGTGACGAGCTTGCGGCGCCTTTGCGCCATCTGAAAGGCCAGCTTCACGATGCGGCGGATCTCCCTCTCCGTATAAACCAGGGTGTCCACGGCGCGCTCGCCCTCCGGGGTCATCGTGCGGCCCTTCGGGGTGCCGAAATAGAGGCCGCCGGTCAGCTCGCGGATGACAACGAAGTCCACGCCGGCCACGCGCTCAGGCTTGAGCGGCGACAGTCTGGCCAGCGCCGGATGCGGCCGCACGGGGCGCACGTTGGCGTAGAGCCCGAGCGCCTTGCGGATGGCGAGCAGGCCCTGCTCCGGGCGCACCGTGGCCTGCGGGTCGTCCCACTTCGGCCCGCCGACCGCCCCCAGCAGCACGGCATCGGCCGCCTGGGCGGCGGCGAGAGTCTCGTCCGGCATGGCCGTGCCCTGGGCGTCGATGGCACAGCCACCGAGCAGGTGCTCGGAAAATTTGATTTGGTGACCGTGGCGCCTGGCCACGGCCTCCAGCACGAGCCGGGCTTCATTGACCACTTCGGGGCCAATGCCGTCACCGGGTGTGAGTGCGACGCTTGCTTTCATGAAAAAAAATTCGGGCTTTGGTAGATGGCCCGCTTGCGGGCCACGTTGCGCGCAAGCGCGCAACCTACAAGATCCGTGGCTCAGGTGAGCGCTCCCACGGGTTTGACCGCCGGGGTCAGGATGTATTCGTAGCCATCCGCCAGTGCCAGCCAGGTGGCGTCCAGGATGTTGCCACTGGCGCCCACCGTGCTCCAGCGACGCACGCCGGACGCGCTGTCGCACTGTCCGCCGTCGTGCCAGTCGATGAGCACGCGGGTGATGGCGGCGGTGCCGAGGTTGGAATTGAGAATGCGGACCTTGTAGTCGGCCAGGGAAATGTCCTTCACCTGCGGGAAAAGCGGCTGCAGGGCTTTGCGCAGCGCCTGGTCGAAGGCGTTGACCGGGCCGTTGCCCTCGGCCGCGGTGTGGACCTCGTGGCCGCCGATGCTGAGCTTGATGGTCGCCTCGGCCATGCTCCGTTCGCCGTGCCGGCTGACCATGCCGCGATAGTCGAGCAGGGTGAACAGCGGTTGGTAGTCCGGCGCCAGCCGCCGCACCAGCAGCGCGGCGCTCGCCTCGGCGGCCTCGAACGAATACCCCTCGTGCTCCTTGGCCTTGATGATCTCGATGACCTTCGCGCTGGTGGCGGCGTCGACGTTCTCAAAGCCCGGCTCGCCCGCCTTGGAAACCACGTTGGCCCGGCCGGAAAGTTCGCTGATCACAACCCTTGTCGAATTTCCGACGATCCTAGGGGCAATGTGCTGGTAGGCGTCAGGGTGGCGCTGCATGGCGGCGACATGCACGCCCGCCTTGTGGGCGAAGGCGCTGTCGCCGACGTAGGCCATATGGACATTGGGCGCGAGGTTGGTGACCTCGGCAACAAAGCGGGCGACTTCATGCAAGTGCGCCAAAGCTCCGGCGGGCAAAGCGCGGAGGTTGAGCTTCAGTTCGAGATTGGGGATGACCACGCAGAGGTTGGCGTTGCCGCAGCGCTCGCCGTAACCGTTGATCGTGCCCTGCACATGCCGGGCGCCGGCGCGAACCGCCGCGAGAGTGTTGGCCACGCCGCAGCCGGTGTCGTCGTGGGCGTGGATGCCGACCGGCACCTGGCCCAGCTTCGCGATGACTTCACCCACGGCCGACTCCACCTGCCACGGCAATGAGCCGCCGTTGGTGTCGCACAGCACGATGCACTCGGCGCCGCCGCGCACCGCCGCCTGCAGGGTCTGCCGGGCGTAGGCCGCGTCGAGCCGGTGACCGTCGAAGAAATGCTCCGCGTCGTAGATGACCCGTTTCCCCTGCTCGCGCAGGTAAGCCACCGTCTCCTCGATCATCTTCAGGTTTTCCTCCCGCGTGGTGCGGAGCACCAGCTCAACCTGCAGGACCGATGACTTGCCAAAGATGGCGCAGACCTCCGTGCCGGCATCGACCAGCGCGCGCACGCTGGCATCGTCCGCCGGTTTCAGGTTCGCGCGGCGGGTGGCGCCGAAAGCCACGATCTTGGCGCGCCGCCAGGTTTCGGCCCGCGCGCGTTCGAAAAAGACCACATCCTTCGGGTTGGAACCCGGCCAGCCGCCCTCGATGTAGGCCACGCCCAAGTCGTCCAGCTTGCGCGCGATGCGCAGCTTGTCGTCGACCGAATACGAGATGCCCTCCGTCTGCGCACCGTCGCGCAGCGTGGTGTCGAAGATCTCGACCAGGGGACGGGAGGTTTTGTCAGACATGCGCGGCTTCGTAGGCTTCGGCCTGGGTTTGGAATTTTTGCAGATAACCCAGCTCGTCCACGCCCTCGAGCAGGCAGGTGCGGGAGAACGGGTCGATGGGGAACGTGACAGGCGTTTGGCCCAGCCAGCTGACTGTCTGGGTCTGGAGGTCAATGGTGATCTGGAGGTCTGGGTTCTTGGCGCGCAAGGCGACGAGTTCAGCGTGGGCCGCGGGTTCGATGGTGACCGGAATGAGGCCGTTCTTGACCGCGTTGCCCTTGAAGATGTCGGCGAACATCGTGGAGATGACCGCCTGAAAACCAAAACCGACCAGCGCCCACGGCGCGTGCTCGCGCGACGAACCGCAGCCGAAATTGTGGCCGGCCACGAGGATCTCGGCCCCCTGTGCCTCAGGCTGGTTGAGGATGAATTTCGGGTTCAGCGAGCCATCGTCGAGGTAACGCCAGTCGCAGAACAGTTTATCGCCGAGGCCCAGCTTGTCCGTGACCTTGAGGAAACGGGCCGGGATGATCTGGTCCGTGTCGACATCCTGGACTGGCAGGACGACACAGCGGGCGGTCAGGGAGGTGAATTTGGGAGCGGACATCAGAGTGAAGGTGGAGGTTTTGTAGGTCGGGGTTTATCCCCGACTGTCGGGCGTAAAGCCCGACCTACAGTCAAGTCATCAGCGGGCGCGGGTCGGCGATGCGGCCGGCGACGGCCGAGGCGACGGCGGTGAGCGGCGAGGCCAGCACGGTGCGCCCGCCCTTGCCCTGCCGGCCCTCGAAGTTGCGGTTGGAGGTGGAGACGGCGAGCTGCCCGGGCGAGAGCTGGTCGCCGTTCATGGCGATGCACATCGAGCAACCGGCCTCGCGCCACTCGGCGCCAGCCTCCTTGAAGATTTTGTCGAGCCCCTCGGCCTCGGCGGCCAGCTTAACGGACTGTGAGCCGGGCACGACCAGCATGCGGACGCTTTTTGCCACCTTGCGGCCCTTCAGCAATCCGGCGGCGGCGCGGAGGTCCACGAGGCGCGAATTGGTGCAGGAACCGAGGAAGACGACGTCCACCGGCTGGCCGAGGATCGGCTTGCCGGCCTCAAATTTCATGTAGGCGAGTGATTTCTCCAGACCGGCGCGCTCGTTGGCGTTGGTCAGACTGGAGGGCTGCGGCAGCGGCTGCGTGATGGCGACACCCTGTCCGGGGTTGGTGCCGAAGGTCACCATCGGCTCGAGGCTGCTGGCGTCGAGCGTGACCGTCTGGTCAAAGGTCGCGCCGGCATCGGTGGGCAGCGTGCGCCAACGGGCGACGGCCTGATCCCACGCCGCGCCCTGGGGGGCGAATTCGCGGCCGTGGACGAAATTGAAGGTCTTGTCATCGGGTGCGACCATGCCGGCGCGCGCGCCACCCTCGATGGACATGTTGCAGACCGTCATGCGGCCTTCCATGTCAAGCGCGCGGATGGCCGCGCCGGTGTATTCAAAGACATGGCCGGTGCCGCCGCCGACCCCGATCTTGGCGAGCACGGCGAGGATGATGTCCTTGGCGGTCACACCGGGGCGGAGCGTGCCATCCACGCGAATCTCGCAGGTTTTCGGCTTGCGCTGCAACAAACACTGCGTGGCCAGCACGTGGCCGACCTCGCTGGTGCCGATGCCGAAACCGAGCGAGCCAAACGCGCCGTGCGTCGAGGTGTGGCTGTCGCCGCACACGATGGTCATGCCCGGCTGGGTGAAACCCTGCTCCGGTCCGATGACATGCACGATGCCCCGCTGCACGGAGTTCAGGCCGTAGAGGCGGACCCCGTTCGCGTTGGCGTTGGATTCGAGCAGGCGCAACTGGATGCGCCCCATCTCATCGGCGGCCTCGTAGCCGCCTTTGGTCGGAATGGAGTGGTCCATCGTCGCCACCGTGCGCCCGGGACGGCGGACCTTGAGGCCGCGCTCCTTGAGCACCGAGAAGGCCTGCGGCGAAGTGACTTCGTGGACGAGGTGCAAATCGATGTAGAGCACCGTGGGCGCGCCGCGCTCCTCGGCCACGACGTGCGAATCCCAGATTTTCTGGAAAAGGGTTTTGGGATTCTGACTCATGAAGAGAATTGGACCGGGTGGTCGGCGGTCTCCGCACCGCCGACTGTCGCCGATGGGGACATCGGCGACCACCTGGTCGAAAGCTGGATGGAACCGCTCATGTGGAAATCTCGGTGGGCGTGCTCTGCGGGTGCAGGACGCGGCCGGTGGACTGGCGCGACAGCACGTGGTTCAGGGATGCGATGTAGGCCTTGGCCGCGGCGACCACGATGTCGCTGTCGGCGCCGTGACCGTGCGAGGAGCGCTGTTCCTCGTGGCGAACGCGCACGGTGGCTTCGGCCAGGGCATCGACGCCCTCGGTGACGGCGCTGATGCCGAACTCGAGCAACTCGACCGGCAGCTGGACGATGGCGTTGATCGCCTTGTAGGTGGCATCGACCGGGCCGGTGCCGATGGCGGCATGGCTGCGGATCTTGCCGTCCGGATCGCGGAGGCGGACACTCGCCGTGGGCAGGCCGGTGGTGCCGCACATGACCTGCAGGGACTCCAACGCCCAGAGCTCAGGCACGGTGGCGAGTTCGTCGGCGGCGAGCGCGATGAGGTCGGCGTCCAGCACGGCCTTCTTGCGGTCGGCGAGTTTCTTGAATTCGTTGAAGGCTTTGAGCAGGGCGTCGCCCTCCAGCGGGTAACCCAGCTCGGTCAAGCGCTTGGAAAAGGCCGCGCGGCCGGAATGCTTGCCGAGCACGAGCGTCGTGTGCATCGCGCCGACATCCTCCGGGCGCATGATCTCGTAGGTCAGCGCATTCTTGATCATGCCATCCTGGTGGATGCCCGACTCGTGCGCGAAGGCGTTGGCGCCGACGATGGCCTTGTTGGGCGGCACGGGATAGCCGGTGCTCCGGGAGATGAGCTTGCTGATGCGGCAAAGCTGCGTGGTGTCGATGCCGGTCTGCAGGCCGATCTTTGCCCCGCGGGTGCGGATGGCCATGACGACCTCCTCCAGCGACGCATTGCCCGCGCGCTCACCAATGCCGTTGATCGTGACCTCCGCCTGACGCGCACCGGCGCGGAGACCGGCGAGCGAGTTGGCGACGGCGAGACCGAGATCATCGTGGCAATGCACCGAGATGATCACGTCTTTCGCGCCGGGTGTGTGCTTGATGATGCCTGCGATCAGCGCTCCGAACTCATCCGGCAGCGTGTAGCCCACGGTGTCGGGAATGTTGAGCGTGGTGGCGCCGGCCTTGATGACGGCGGCGAGCACCTGATGGAGGAACTCGGGATCGCTGCGGCCGGCGTCCTCGGGGGAGAACTCAACGTCTTTGCAGAGTGAACGCGCGTAAGCGACCATTTCCACGGCCTTGGCGGTCATCTCCGCGCGCGACATCCGGAGCTTGTGCTTGAGGTGGAGATCGCTGGTCGCGAGGAAGGTATGGATGCGCGGACGCTTGGCGCCCCTGACCCCCTGCCACGCCGCGTCGATGTCGCTTCGCGTGCAACGGGCCAGGCCGCAGATGACCGGTGGTTCGGCCTGCGGGCGGCCCTCGACGGGCTCCCGCCCCACTTCGGTCGCGATTGACTGCACTGCCGCCAAATCGTCCGGCGATGCCGCCGGGAACCCCGCCTCGATCACGTCCACGCCCAGTCGCGCCAGCGCCCGGGCGACCTCCAGCTTTTCAGCGGACGTCATGGATGCGCCGGGGGCTTGCTCGCCGTCGCGGAGGCTGGTGTCAAAGATGCGGACGTAGCTTGCAGAGGGCATGGTGAGAGTGAAAGTGAAGGTGAACGGAGTTATTTCGCGGAGGCCAACTGGGAGCGAAGCTTCAGGATACTTGCGGTCAGGATACCAATGATCTCGTCGCACAGAACTATACGCTTAGCGACAAGCTCCTCAGGCAGCCAGTGGCGCAGCCGGCGGTAACGACCTGCCGTCTCCTGAGCAGAGCCACGTGATATGATCAAGAACTGACAGTATTCCTTTTTGGTGCCGCGCCCGTATCCTTCCTCAATATTGGACGCGAATGAATCGGCACTGGCCATCTGCTGCGCAACCAAACGTTCACATTCCCGGCGGCCCGCCATAAGCGCCATGTCCGCCACGACAAAGTCAAACAACTCCAGCGCCTTGGTGTAGGCGCCGAATTTCAGCAATTTGTCGCGATTGTTCATGGTTTGCTCACTTTCACTTTCACCTTCACTTTCACTCCGTCGTCATTTTGATATGACGACGGGATTGAGGAACGGCATCATCGCGCGCAGTTTGGCGCCCACGACCTCGATCTTCTGGCCGCGCTCCCGGTGGCGGAACCTGGTCATAGTCTTGCGGCCGTAGCTGTTGTTCTCGGCCATGAAGCGCTTGGCGAACTTGCCCGACTGGACGTCCTTCAGGATGCGTTTCATCTCCCGCTGCGTCTCCTTCGTGATGACGCGCGGGCCGGAGACATAGTCGCCCCACTCCGCGGTGTCGGAGACGGAATAACGCATGTAGTTGAGGCCGCCGCGATACATCAGGTCCACGATGAGTTTCAGTTCGTGCAGGCACTCGAAGTAGGCGATCTCGGGCTGGTAGCCCGCGTCGACCAGGGTCTTGAAGCCGGCTTTCACCAGCTCGGCGCAACCGCCGCACAACACGGCCTGTTCGCCGAACAGATCGGTCTCGGTTTCCTCGGTGAAGGTCGTCTCCAGCACGCCGGCGCGGGTGCAGCCGATGCCCCGGCCGTAGGACAACGCGAGCTTCTTGGCGTTGCCGGTGGCATTCTGGTGCACGGCGATGAGGCCGGGGACGCCGCCGCCCTCCTGGAACACTTCGCGCACGCGATGGCCGGGTGATTTCGGGGCGATCATGGCCACGTCCACGTTCTTCGGTGGCTTGATGCCGCCGAAGCGGATGTTGAAACCGTGGGCGAACATCAGCATCTTGCCGGCGGTGAGATGCGGCGCGATGGACTCGCGGTAAAGGCGCGCCTGCACGTGGTCCGGCACCAGCACCATGATGACGTCGGCCCACTTTGCGGCCTCGTCGACGGAAACGACGGTCAGGCCGGCCTGCTTCGCCTTGGCGGCGGATTTGCTTTTCGGCGCGAGGCCGACCCGCACCTTGACGCCGCTCTCCTTGAGATTGAGCGCGTGGGCGTGGCCCTGGGAGCCGTAGCCGATGATGGCGACTTTCTTGCCGCGGATGAGCGCGAGGTTCGCGTTCTTGTCGTAGTATATTTTAGCCATGGGAGTTTGAGTTAAGAGTGAGAGTGAGGGTGAAGGTGAGGGTGATTTTTATTCTGTCATTCTGAGCGAAGCGAAGTTACCGAGCCGGAGGCGACAGGGTTCTAATCCAGAGTCATGGGCGGAGCGGTCGTGCTGCTGGATCCTTCACTGCGTTCAGGATGACAAGTGATTGGTTGTGGTTGGTCAGACGGACATCGAGAGGCTGGCCGCGTCGGGATGACAGTCTTCGGGCGCAGTGCGGACCAACGGCGGGGCGGACGAGAGCGGTTCGTGGCCGCGGGCCATGGCCACGGCGCCGGTGCGGACGATCTCGACGATGCCATAGGGTTTCAGCACGAGCTCAAACTTGCCGATTTTCTCAGGTGTGCCCGTGACCTCGATGACAATGGTCGCCTCGTCCACGTCGACGACGCGGGCGCGGAACACATCGGTCAACTGCAGCACCTCGGAGCGGGTCTGGGCGGTGACCCGGACCTTGACCAGGCCGAGCTCGCGGTAGAGCGAAGGCTTGTGGGTGAGGTCGTCGACCCGGAGGACGTTGACCAGCTTGTAGAGGTTGGCCTCGACGATGCGGGCGCCGGCCTCCGTGGCGTCGACGACGACGGTGAGGCGCGACACGCCCGGTTGCTCGGTGCGGCCGACCGTGAGCGAGTCGATGTTGAAGTTGCGCCGGCGGAAGAGCGAGGCGACGCGGTTGAGGACGCCCGGCACGTCCTCCACGTAGGCGATGAGCGTGTGTTTGGCCATGGGATGGGTGGGTTAGCGTCCAGCCTTCGCTCGCTTCGGAGCTACGGCGCGACCCGGTTTCCTCGAAACCCCGGCGGGCCGAGTGGTTTTCGCGGGTTTATGTTTGCCATTCGAAACGGTGCGGTCCGGCGCGGCCGGCATCTCCCAGTCCTGGTCGGAACCGGATTCCAGCAGCACATCCTGTTTCGGGCGGCGGATCATCTTGTCGAGATCGGCGCCGGCGGGGACCATCGGGAAGACGGAGTCCTCTTTCTCGACGGCGAAATCGATGACGACCGTGCCCTTGGCCGCGAGGGCCTGCTCGACGGTGGATTTCACGTCGCCGCGCTTGTTGCAGCGCAGGCCCTTGAGGCGGTAGGCCTCGGCGAGTTTCACGAAGTCCGGGCCGGTCATCGGCGTGGCGGCGTAGCGCTTGTCATAGAAAAACTCCTGCCATTGGCGCACCATGCCGAGAAACGCGTTGTTGATGATGGCGACGTTCACCTTGATGCCCTCCTGTTCGGCCGTGGCCAGTTCGCACGAGGTCATCTGGAAGCCGCCATCGCCGACGACCACCCAGACGTCCTTGTCCGGGCAGGCGAACTTGGCGCCGATGGCCGCCGGGAGCGCGAAGCCCATCGTGCCGAGGCCGCCGGAGGTGATGAGCGAGCGGGGCTTTTCGTGCCGGTAATACTGGGCCTCCCACATCTGGTGCTGGCCGACGTCGGTCACGACGATGGTGTCGCGCTTCTGCGTGAGCCGCCAGAGATCGTTGATCACATGCGCGGCGTAGAGATGGCCGCTGTCAGGCAGGCTCTGGATGTCGCGCACCGCGGCATCGCCGCGCCGGGCGTTGATGGTGGCCCACCACTCGGCGTGCCCGGCCTTTTTCACCTGCGGCTGGATGACGGACAACACCTCGCGGAGGTCGCCGATGAGGGCGACGTCCACCGGCACGTTCTTGTTGATCTCGGTCGGATCGATATCGACGTGGATTTTTTTCGCGTTGAGCGCGTAGGTCTTGAGGTTGCCGGTCACGCGGTCGTCGAAGCGCATGCCGAGGGCGATGAGCAGGTCGGCCTGCTGGATCGCCTGGTTGACCCAGGCCTCGCCGTGCATGCCCATCATGCCGAGGTTGAACTCGGACGACGCCGGGATGGCGCCGATGCCCAGCAGGGTCGTGGTGATCGGGATGCCGGCCGTCTTGGCGAGCTTGAGCACCTCGGCGGTCGTGCCGGACTTGATGATGCCCTGCCCCGCCAGGATGAGCGGACGCTTGGCGGCATTGATAAGCTCGGCGGCGCGGGCGAACTCCGACGCCGGGGCATGGTAACTCGGGCGGTAACCCGGCAGGCGCGGCGCGGCGGCTTCCCAGTCGAACTCGGTGGTGAGCTGCTGCGCATCCTTGGTGATGTCCACGAGCACCGGGCCGGGGCGGCCGCTTTGGGCGATGTAGAAGGCCTCGCGGATGGCGCGGGCGATGTCGCCGGGCTTCGTCACCAGATAATTGTGCTTGGTGATCGGCAGCGTGACGCCGGTCACGTCCGTCTCCTGGAACGCATCGGTGCCGATCGCCTTCGAACCCACCTGGCCGGTGATGCAGACGATGGGCGACGAGTCGAGCATGGCGGTGGCGATGCCGGTGACCATGTTGGTCGCGCCGGGACCGGAGGTGGCGATGGCAACGCCCACCTTGCCGCTCGCACGGGCGTAGCCGTCGGCCATGTGCGTCGCGCCCTGCTCATGGCGCACGAGCACGTGGTGGATTTTCGGATACTTGGTCATCGCGTCGTAGGTCGGCAGGATGGCGCCGCCCGGATAACCGAACACGACGTCGACGCCTTCCTTCTGCAGGCATTCCCAAATGATTTCTGCTCCGGTGAGTTTCATGATGTCCCTTGGGTTGATAACGCAGATGACTGTTCAGCTGGTGACCGCGCCCTCCGACGCGGAGGAAACCGTGTTGGCATACTTGGCCATGACGCCGCGCGTGTAACGCGGTGCCGGCGCCTTCCAGCCTGCCTTGCGTTTCACCAGCTCAGCCGGAGCGATTTCGACCTGCAGCTGGCGGGCCGCGACATCGATCTCGATGGTGTCACCTTCTTGGACAAACGCGATGAGCCCGCCGACGAACGCCTCGGGCGCCACGTGACCGATGGAGAAGCCGCGCGTCGCGCCGGAGAAACGTCCGTCGGTGAGGAGCGCCACGGTCTCGGACATGTCCGCGCCGGCGAGCGCGCCGGTCACGCCGAGCATTTCGCGCATGCCGGGGCCGCCCTTGGGTCCTTCGTAGCGAATGACGACGACGTCGCCGGCCTTGATCTTGCCGGCGGTGACGGCGGCCATGGCGTCTTCCTCGCAATTGAAGACGCGCGCCGGTCCCTTGAAATGTTTGATGGCCGTGCCCGCGAGCTTCAGCACCCCGCCCTCCTCGGCGAGATTGCCGTGCATAATCACGAGGCCGCCGGTCGGTTTGAACGGCTTGTCAGTCGGCCGGATGACCTGCTGGCCGGGCGTCTCGGGCGCCGCGCGCACCTCGTCACCGAGTGAACGGCCGGTGACGGTCACGCAATCGCCCTGGAGCAGCCCGCCCTCAAGCAGCCGACGCAGCAGCAGCGAGATGCCACCGGCCTGGTGCATCTCGACGGCGGTGTAGAGACCGCCCGGCTTGAGCGTGGCGATGGTGGGAGTCTTCACGCTAATGGCGTCGAACTCGTCAATCTTGAGCGGGATGTTGGCCTCGCGCGCGAGGGCGAGCAGATGCAGCACGGCGTTGGTCGAGCCGCCGGAGGCGGCGACGGACGCGATGGCATTCTCGAACGCCGGGCGCGTCATGATCTGCGACGGCTTCAAATTCTTCCGCACGAGATCCATCACGAGTTCACCGCAGCGGAAGGCGGCCTGGTTCTTCTCCCCGGCGGTGGCCGGGATGCCGTTGAGCCCGGCGGGCGAGATGCCGATGGCCTCCATGATCGTCGCCATGGTGTTGGCGGTGAACTGGCCGCCGCACGCCCCGACGGTCGGGCAGGCCGCGTTTTCGATGCTGTGAAATTCCTTCGCGTCGATCTTGCCGGCGTTGAACGCGCCCACGGCCTCGAAGACGTCCTGCACGGTGAGCGCCTTGCCGTTGTGCTGGCCGTGGTTGATCGAGCCGCCGTAAAGCGCGAGCCCGGGGAGATCCAGGCGGGCCAACGCCATCATGACGCCGGGGTTGGTCTTGTCGCAGGCGGAGAGGCAGACGAGGCCGTCGAGGCTGTTGCCGCGCGCGACGAGCTCGATGGAGTCGGCGATGACTTCGCGGCTGATGAGCGAGGTCTTCATGCCCTCGGTGCCCATCGAGATGCCGTCGGAGATGGAGACGGTGTTGAATTGGGCGCGGAGGTGGTGATTGCAGGGTCCGATCTCGGTCCAGGTGTTGGCGATGCCGATGAGCGGCTTGGCGAGATCCTCGTCGGTGAAACCGATGGCCTTCATCATGGCGCGGGCGGGGGCGCGGCTCGGGCCGTCGGTGACCAGGTGGCTGTGGCGTTTGCCGGAGTTCATGGGGGTAAAGATCAGGTCACGCTGCCGGAACATTTTCGGCAGGGCGAGTTAGGGGTTGGCTGGGTCTGCGTCATAACGAGTTTCGGGTGGAAAATAAAAAAGCCGCCCTTGGTGGGCGGCTTCCGGTTTGAGTTTTTTGTCCTCTTAGGAGCTTGTGGCTGTTGCGAGCCGCCCAGGTGTGTTCGGGTCCGTAGCCAGCAGGGCCAAGACGACGGTAATAAGCGCGATAAGGGCGACGTTGAGTATCATGGGAACGCGCAGAAGCTGTTAATCGGACAATTGGGTGTCAACTTAAGTTTCTACTTTATGACATTAGCCGGGACAATACGGCGCAAACCGCCGAAGGCCTGCGCTTTATCGCCGGCCGCGCATGTTCTAGGCGAGGCGCAGGATGTCCGCGAGCACGCCGGCGGCCGTCACTTCCCCACCAGCGCCGCATTGCCGAGTAACGACAGCTGCAATGCGCGCGCCAACTGGGCCGACAGCGAGCCCGGATGGTAGTCGTAACGCGCCGGCATGTTCGGGTGCGCGACCCCGGCCTTTTCCACCGCCTTGATCCAATTGTTCAGCGCCGTGTTGTAGGGCGTGGCCAGCAGATCGGCCCAGCGATAGAGGTAATACCACGCCGGCACGTAGCCGGAATTCGTTTCATAGGCCTGCAACGCCGCCGCTCGCAGCGCCGGCGCCACGCTCCCCCAGCCCTGGGAGGCCGCCCGGTCCACCAGCGCTGTGATTCGCGTCGGCGTCAGCACCCGGCTGATTTCCTCAGTTGGGACCACACTCGCCTCCTGCGCCCACGCTGACGGCAGCCCAAGCAACAGCCCAATAATGACGAGGCGGATCAGCACCCCCCGAGCAAAGCCACTCTCCGTGGTCCCGACAAGCTGGACTCCGACCGAACCTGCATCACCGCCGACCGCAACTTGCGGACCACGACCGGAGTCTGCAGGGTGGCACGATGCAGGCAATACCTTCCCGTTCCACTCCGCGCTTCGCCTATTCCGGAAGGCGTGCGTCGATACCGAAGTCGCTTTGGACACGTTGATACCACGTGGCATCATCCGCCGAGCCCCAATCAACCCACTGTTCGTCGCTCATGGCGGCCCTCCATTGCAGAAACGGCGCAGCGGTGGGTCCGACGGGATGGCGCAATATCCAGGTGCCACTCTCGATGATCTCTCGAATCTTTTCCCCGACCAGCGTCGGCGAAGACGGATTTTTCAGCGTGGCGGCGAACAGTCCGGCCATACGGCGCGTGTGCGGGTAGGCCGAGGCGCCGGACGCTTCCCCGATGCGCTGGGCCATGGCCGTGTCGATGATCCCCGGTTGGACGATCGCCACGCGGATGTTAAACATCTTTGCTTCCTGTGCCAGGGACTCGCTGAGGGCCTCCAGCGCAAACTTCGACGCCGCGTAGGCCCCCAACGGAGGGGACGATATCTTCCCTGACACAGAGGTGACATTGATAATGCAGCCGCTCTTGCGGGCCCGCATTCCGGGCATCACCGCCTGGATGCAGCGCAGCGCCCCGAAGTAATTTGTCTCCATCACGGCACGGACTTCGGACAGAGCCAACTCCTCCGTGGTGCCGCGCTTCTCGATCCCCGCGTTGTTGACCAGAACGTCGATGGGGCCACGGGTCCTTTCGATCGCGGCGATGCCGTTGGCAACCGAACTATCGGAATCCACATCCATGGCGGACACCGTGATCGGCAATCCCTCCTTTTTTGCGATCTGCGCCAGTTCGGGTGCGCCGTCTGGATTGCGCATCGTCGCATGAACGGTGTGACCTGCGCGCCCCAGTTCCAACGCGACTGCCATGCCGATGCCCTTGCTCGTGCCCGTAACTAGAGTCGATGCCATTTGCTTTGTTTCCTCGGTTTGGGTTGCTGAGCGAAGCAGTGTTTTCGTAGGCCACACCATTGACTTTCCGGATGAGTGCAAGAAACCAATGCCCGATGGGCGCGATAGTTTCCGCCCCTCCACGCTGCCCCTGTCGCGTTCAGTAAGCCTCTTGGAGCCAGTTCGCGCTCAACCGCCCGTCCGCTTGTCAAGAGTCAAGACCTGACGTCTTCAAATCCCCTGTGGTGGGGGTGAGGTTGGTGTAGACGAAGTTCACGGCGTCTCATGTTTGATCCCGGCCTTGCGCTCGGCGAGGCCCGCACGGATTGCCTCCCGGTTTTTTTCGCTTCGAAACGGCACCGTTGAATTGAGGGCTGATTCCCACGCCTTCAACTGTGCCGTAGTGTGTGATCGAGCCACATAATCACGGGCGAGAGATGCGGTGCTTTCGTCAGCATTCTGCAACCAATTTACTAGGGATTTCGCGGCGGCCGGTATACCCATCGCGGCGAGCGTGTCACTGGCAAGCCTGCTGCCTGCGCTGCCAGGCGGTTGACTGGCCAAAAGCGTCGCGAGCGGAGGAACTGCATTGGGATTTAGCATGGTTGCGTAGGCGAGGGCACCCTTTGCTGCACGCGCCCGGACCTCGTCACTCCCTGCGTCAACCAGTGCTGAATTGACCAACAAATCGACCCCACTCGAAGCACCAACTTCTGCCATCGCGACCGCCACGAAGATGAGCAATTCCTGCTCTTGTGATTCGCGCCATGCTCGTTCGAGCGGCGGGGACAACTCTTCGTGGAAAGTTCCGTCCCCCCACAGCCCGCCCACCCTGCCAACGGAAGTGACCGCGATTTGTTTCAGGTCCTTGTCTGAGAGGAGCGCCGCCGCGCGAAGCAGTAGCTCCACCGATTCTTTGGTTCTAGCGGCACTGAGGACCCCCAGCAACTGAGCTCGCTCTTGATTTGAATTGGAAGGGCTTGTGATGAACTGCTGCATTTGCGCGAGCAATTCTGCACTCGGCGTTTTTTCCCGCATGGCCTGCGCCAAGGTAGACGCAATCGCCCCTTGCTTCATCCGATCATGCTCCACCCGCCCGGCATCAAGCATCACTTGGAAAATCGCCGACAAATCCTGTTTCATTATCTCCTTCTGTATCGCACTCGCCTCCAGCACACCCATATCAGCAAACTTTCGCTTCGGACTAGCGGCAGCACTCGGAGCCAGCACAGGCTGGGATTCTGCCGCGATGGGTTGGGACGGTGCTGCGGTAGGCTGCGGTGCCGTCGCAGCACCTGGCAAATTGGTTCCGGCGCTGCCCGTGCGTTCGGGAACCTGCGGTGCTCGTCTCGTTGACCAAAGGAGGATCCCAACGGCCGCTGCAAGCACACTCAACAAGAGCAGGAGTTTATTTTTCTTTGTCATGGCGAGGGCCACCAGTCGGGATACAAGACCCGGAGTTGCGCAAGAATATCTTCCGTCTGGCTCGGCGCGCCGGTGTGAACCACTTCTCTATCTGTCACGATGAGCGGAGCGATCGCCGTCCCAGAGAATCCGCTCAAAAGCGTGAATCTTTGATGCCCGGCGGAACTCATACGGGGGGAACTCATACGGGGTCAGGCCGCTAGATGCTACATCTTCTTTTGGCATAAATAGGCCCGCACCGAACTCGCCTTGCCCATCTGCAAGGCCGCCGTGATCCAAGCATA
>LNEH01000218.1 GCA_001464505.1 Verrucomicrobia bacterium Ga0077533 | reverse complement strand
CGCAAATCGCGCGCTCATGGGTTCCAACATGCAGCGCCAGGGCGTGCCCCTGCTGCAGACCGAGGCGCCGTTCGTCGGCACCGGCCTCGAGGCCCGCCTCGCGAGCGACTCCAAGACCGTCGTCATCGCCGAGGAGTCCGGCATCGTCGCCTCCGTCGACGCCAAGCAGATCGTCGTCACCAAGGACGGCGAACTGCCCCGCCACCCGAAGCACAACCCGAAGGACCACATCTTCGTCTACGAGCTGCGCAAGTTCATGCGTTCGAACGCCGGCACCTGCTTCAGCCAGCGGCCCATCGTCAAGAAGGGCCAGCGCGTGAAGAAGGGCGAGTGCATCGCCGACGGTCCCTCGACCGACCACGGCGAGCTCGCGCTCGGCCGCAACGTGCTCGTCGGCTTCATGCCGTGGAACGGCTACAACTTCGAGGACGCCATCCTCATCTCCGAGAAGGTCCTCAAGGAGGACATCTTCACCTCCATCCACGTCCAGGAGTTCGAGGTCACCGCCCGTGACACGAAGCTTGGGCCGGAGGAAATCACGCGCGATATCCCGAACATCGGCGAGGAAGCGCTCAAGAACCTCGACCACAACGGCGTCATCCGCGTCGGCGCCGAGGTGAAACCCGGCGACATCCTCGTCGGCAAGATCACCCCGAAGTCCGAGACCGAGCTCGCGCCCGAGGAGAAACTTCTCCGCGCCATCTTCGGCGAAAAGGCCGCGGACGTGAAGGACACCTCCCTCATCGTCCCTTCCGGCGTCAACGGCATCATCATGGACGTGAAGATTTCGACGAGCCGCCTCGACGCCGAGCGCGACCGCCTGTCCCCGTCCGACCGCCGCCGCCAGGTGAAGCAGATCCAGGAGGACTACAAGACCCAGATGGACAAGCTGCGCGAGCAGCTCACCGAGGCCTTGTCCAACATCCTCCTCGGCGAAAAAATCCCGCTCGATGTGATCAACGGCCAGACCACCGAGATCATCATCCCGGCCAACCGCAAGATCACCAAGACGCTCCTGCGCAAGCTGGCCGCCGTCGCGAAGCACATCGAGATCGATCCTTCGCCCGTCCGCATCAAGATCATGGAGATCATCGCCTCGTTCCAGTCGAAGTTCGACGAGCTCGAGGGCGACCGTGAGCGCAAGATCGCCACGATCGAGACCGGCGACGAGAACGGCCCCGGCGTCATCAAGCAGGTCAAGGTCTACATCGCCACGAAGCAGAAGCTCGAGGTCGGTGACAAGATGGCCGGCCGCCACGGCAACAAGGGCGTCGTCGCCAAGATCGTGCCGGAAGAGGACATGCCCTTCCTGCCCGACGGCACCCCGATCGAAATCTGCCTCAACCCCCTCGGCGTGCCTTCGCGCATGAATGTGGGCCAGGTGCTGGAGACGCACCTCGGCTGGGCTTGCAAAAAGCTCGGCATCAAGGTCGCCACGCCCGTGTTCGACGGCATCCCCGAGAGCAAGGTGCGCGGCTACCTCAAGGAGGCCAAGCTGCCTTCCACCGGCAAATCCCCGCTCCATGACGGTCGCACCGGCGAGAAACTCGATCAGGAGGTCGTTGTCGGCTACATCTACATGATGAAGCTGAACCACCTCGTGTCGCACAAGATTCACGCGCGCGCGGTCGGCCCTTACTCGCTCGTCACGCAGCAGCCCCTGGGCGGCAAAGCCCAATACGGCGGCCAGCGCTTCGGCGAAATGGAAGTGTGGGCGCTCGAGGCCTACGGCGCGGCGCACACCCTCCAGGAACTCCTCACCGTCAAGTCCGACGACGTCAACGGCCGCACCAAGATCTACGAGTCGCTCGTCAAGGGCGACAACACACTGAGCGCCGGCACGCCGGAATCGTTCAACGTGCTGGTCAAGGAAATGCAGGCCCTCGGGCTCGACATCAAACTCGCGAAGCGCACCGCGCTGGGCGAAGCACTCGGCGGCAGCCGCTAACCTCTAACACTATACTGGGAGCAAAATCATAATGAGCACTGAACACGCCCGCGAAGAAGTCCGGTCCGTCCTCGGATCGGATGAGAATCAATTCGACAACGTTTCCATCAGCGTCGCCTCGCCCGAGACCATCCGGTCCTGGTCGAAGGGCGAGGTGAAGAATCCCGAGACGATCAATTACCGCACCTTCAAACCCGAGCCGGGCGGTCTTTTCTGCCAGAAGATCTTCGGCCCGGTGCGCGACTACGAGTGCGCCTGCGGCAAATACAAGCGCATCAAATACAAGGATGTCGTGTGCGACCGCTGCGGCGTCGAAGTGACCATCGCCCGCGTCCGCCGCGAGCGCATGGGCCACATCGAGCTGTCCGTCCCCGTCGCCCACATTTGGTTCCTCAAGAGCATGCCGAGCCGCCTCGGCCTCCTGCTCGACATGACCGCCCGTTCGCTCGAGCGCGTCATCTACTATGAGAACTACATGGTGACCAACGCGGGCAAGACGCCGCTCGAGCTCAAGCAGCTCCTCACCGAGACCGAATACCAGCAGGCCATCGACGAGTATGGCGCCGACGCCTTCACCGCCAAGATGGGCGCCGAGGCCGTCCGCGACGTGCTCATGCAGATCGACATGGAGGCCGTCGTCGCCGAGCTCCACGAGACGATGCGCGCCACGCGCTCGAAGCAGATCAAGAAAAAGCTCTCCAAGCGCCTCAAGGTCATCGGCGGCTTCATCAACTCCAAGTCCCGGCCCGAGTGGATGGTGCTCGTGCCGCTCGAAGGTGGCCGCTTCGCCACCTCCGATCTCAACGATCTCTATCGCCGCGTCATCAACCGCAACAACCGTCTGCGGAATTTGATGCAGTTGAAGACGCCTGACGTCATCATTCACAACGAAAAGCGCATGCTTCAGGAAGCCGTCGACGCGCTCTTCGACAACGGCCGCCATGGCCGCCCCGTCACCGGCGCCGGCAACCGCGCCCTGAAGTCGCTCTCCGACATGCTCAAGGGCAAGCAGGGCCGCTTCCGCCAGAACTTGCTCGGCAAGCGCGTCGATTATTCCGGCCGCTCCGTCATCGTCATCGGTCCCGAGCTCAAGCTCCACCAGTGTGGTCTGCCCAAGAAGATGGCGCTCGTCCTCTTCGAGCCGTTCATCATTCGCCGCCTCAAGGAACTCGGCTTCGTGCATACCGTCCGCGGCGCCCGCAAGATGATCGAGAAGAAGTCCCCGGAAGTCTGGGACATCCTCGAGGAAGTCACCAAGGGCCACCCGGTGCTGCTCAACCGCGCGCCGACGCTCCACCGCCTCTCGATCCAGGCCTTTGAGCCCGTGCTCATCGAGGGCTCGTCCATCCGCGTCCACCCGCTCGTCTGCACCGCCTACAACGCGGACTTCGACGGCGACCAGATGGCCGTCCACGTGCCGCTGTCCCTCGAGGCCATCCTGGAGTGCAAGCTCCTGATGATGTCGACGAACAACATCTTCTCGCCGTCCTCCGGCAAGCCGATCCTCACGCCGTCGCAGGACATCGTCCTCGGCGCCTACTACCTCACCATCGAGCCGCGCTCCAAGCCGGCCAAGGGCGTCCGCGTGCCGCTGCTCAGCGGCCTGCAGGAAGTGCTCTACGTCAAGGCCGACGGCGCGCTCAAGACGCACGACTGGATCGAGGTGCCGAACCCCGACAAGGGCAAGGACACCGTCTACGGCAACAAGGAGCGCAAGGTGCTCCGCACCACCGTCGGCCGCGTGATCTTCAACGAGATCTGGCCCGCCGGCCTCGGGTTCATCAACTTCCCGGTGCCGAAGAGCAAGCTCGGCGACCTCATCCTCAACACCTACAAGGTCGCCGGTGACCGCGTGACCGTCGAGACCCTCGACAAGCTGAAGGAGCTGGGCTTCCAGACCGCCATGCAGGCCGGCATCTCGATCGGCATCGACGACATGATCATCCCCGAGAACAAGAAGGAGATCGTGCATGACGCCCGCAAGAAGGTCGAGGAGGTCGAATCCCAATACAAGAAGGGCATCATCACCTCCGGCGAGCGCTACAACAAGATCATCGACATCTGGACCGGCGCCACCGACCGCATCGCCAAGGCCGTCTTCGCCAAGCTCGAGAACAACGACGGCAAGTCCGAGGTTAATCCAGTTTACATCATGATGGATTCCGGCGCGCGCGGCAACAAGCAGCAGGTCCGCCAGCTCTGCGGTCTCCGCGGCCTCATGGCCAAGCCCTCCGGCGAGATCATCGAGCGCCCCATCCTGTCCTCGTTCCGCGAGGGCCTCACCGTCCTCGAATACTTCATCTCCACGCACGGCGCCCGCAAGGGTCTCGCCGACACCGCCCTCAAGACGGCCGACGCCGGCTACATGACCCGCAAGCTTTGCGATGTGGCCATGGACGCCGTCGTCACCGAGGAAGACTGCGGCACCCGCGAAGGCATCTGGAAACGGGCCATCTTCGAAGGCGAGACCATGCTGGTCTCCCTCGCGGAGCGCATCGTCGGCCGGTTCTCGGCGGACGACGTCTACGATCCGCTCGCCCCGACCAAGACCATCGTGGACGCGGGCGAACTCATCACCGAGGAGCTCTCCAAGCGCATCGACGACTCCGGCATCGAGCGCGTCAAGGTGCTCTCGCCGCTCACCTCCACGAGCGAGCAGGGCATCGACGCCAAGTCCTACGGCATCAATCCCGCCACCAACAAGGTGGCGAAGATCGGTGACTCCGTCGGCATCATCGCCGCCCAGTCCATCGGCGAGCCCGGCACGCAGCTCACCATGCGCACGTTCCACATCGGTGGCGTCGCCTCGGCCGGCTCAAAGAACCCCGAGATCAAGGTCCGCAACGCCGGCCTCGTCAAATACCGCGGTCTCCGCCTCGTGCAGACCGCCGAGGGCCACAACATCGTCCTCAACAAGACCGGTGCGCTCCTGATCCTCGACGAGAACGATCGCGAGCTGGAGTCCTATCCGATCGTGGTCGGCACCTTCCTCTCCGTCACCGACGGCGCCAAGGTCGCCAAGGGCCAGACCATCGCCCAGTGGGATCCCTACAACATCCCGGTCCTCTCCGAGAAGGCCGGCACGCTCCACTTCAAGGACATGATCCCCGGTGTGACCGTGAAGCGCGAGCTCGACGAGTCCACCGGCCGCATCGCGACCGTGGTCATCGAGCACAAGGAAGACCTCAACCCGCAGATCGAGGTCCGCGACGACCACGGCAAACCGGTCGCCGCCTATTCCATCCCGACGGGCGCGCAGGTCGCCGTCGCCGAGGGTGACATCATCCAGCCCGGTGCGCTGCTCGCCAAGACCCCGCGTCAGGCGTCCGTCACCAAGGACATCACCGGTGGTCTCCCCCGCGTGGCCGAGCTTTTCGAAGCCCGCCGCCCCAAGGAAGCCGCCGAGATGGCCCGCATCGAGGGCGTCGTCTCCTTCGAGGGTTCCATCCGCGGCAAGCGCAAGCTCGTCGTCCGCCAGGAAGAGTCCGGCGCCGAGGAGGAACACCTGATCCCGCACGGCAAGCACATCATCGTGCAGGCCGGCGACGTCGTCCACAAGGGCCAGCACCTCACCGAGGGCTCCGCCGATCCGCACGAGATCCTCGAGATCCTCGGGCCGACCGCGCTGTATGAGTTCCTCATCGGCCAGGTGCAGGAAGTCTACCGTCTCCAGGGCGTGTCGATCAACGACAAGCACATCGAGGTCATCATCCGCCAGATGCTCCGCAAGGTCCGCATCAGCGATCCGGGTGACACCGAGTGGTTCTGGGGCGAGCAGATCGACCGCACGGCCTTCCTGCGCGAGAACAAGCGCATCGAGGCCGCCGGCGGCAAACCCGCCGAGGCCGAGCCGATCCTGCTGGGCATCACCAAGGCCTCGCTCGAGACCGAGAGCTTCATCTCCGCCGCCTCCTTCCAGGAGACGACGCGCGTCCTCACCGACGCCTCGACGTTGGGCAAGGTCGACCACCTCAAGGGCTTTAAGGAAAACGTGATCATGGGCCACCTGATCCCGGCGGGCACGGGCCTGCCGGCCTACAAGAAGCTCCGCGTCACGCTGCCCCTCGGCGGCGAGATCCCGATGGAGGAAGCCGCCAAGGCCACCGCCGAGGCCAGCTAAGACCCGTCACCCATCCAGCATTCTCAAGCCGCGGACGAAAGTCCGCGGCTTTTTCTTGTTGCGCCCGCCAAGGCGTCTCACGTCTCACGGCTTACCCCCATCGCCATTCAGCGGCCCAAAACCAAGGTTGCCTCAGGTGCGATGACGACTAGATTATCAAGCATGAACCCGGAGACACAGGCCATCCTTGGCGCCAAGCGCGGCCAGATCGCCGATCTTTGCCAACGGCACGGAGTCGCACGACTGGAGATCTTTGGCTCGGCCACAGGGGAAAGTTTCAAGACCGGGCAAAGCGATTTTGACTTTCTCGTAAGTTTTCAGCCTGAGCCGCCCCAAGGCCCGGCCGACTCCTACCTCGGGTTGGCCGAGGGATTGGAAAAACTGTTGGGCCGGCCGGTTGATCTCGTCACCAGCGGTTCGCTGCACAACCCCTATTTCCGCCGGAATGTCGAGGCCTCGCGCCAATTGGTCTATGAGCACCACGGCGAAGAAGTGGCTGTTTGATGTCGGCGAGGCCTGCCGGGCCATCGCCTCGTTCAGCGCCGGACGGACCTTTGCCGACTACAAGGATAGCGAATTAATGCGGGCGGCCACCGAGCGCAAATTTGAGATCATCGGCGAGGCTTTGGGCAAGTTGCGTGATCGCGATCCGGCGGTATTTGCAAATATCAAAGAAGGGGCCGCCATCATCGGGTTTCGCAACCGGCTCATTCATGGCTACGATTCCGTCGATGACGCCATTGTGTGGGACATAGTTCAGCACAAGTTGCCGGCCTTGAAAAAGACCGTGGATCGGCTGCTCAAAACACTCGGTTGATCTTCCTAGCAGGCTGCTGAAAAAGTCCTGATGGGATCGAACGGATTGAGCGGAAGAGCGTCTATCCGGGATGCGCGGCCAACTTCCCTCCCAGCCCTGTTTCATCAGCCTGCTAAAGGGCGCAGCAAGACTGCGCCCCTACGAGCCATGCGACGGTGTCTGGTATTTTGGTTTTCGGATAGCTTCTAAACCTAGCGGCTCATGGTAATGGATGAGCCCTTACCGGGTTTATCAGAACGAATCGTAGCCTGATTTGTAGGAGATCGCCTTTTGCAACTTGGGGCAAAGATAGTAGGCGTTAAGCGTCTTCTTGGCCTTTCCGTGGGCATCGCGAATCGCCTCATCGATGAATTCTCGCCATTCTCGCCGGTTGGTGAAAAGCGAGTGCTGGTCGACAAAGATCAGCCATCCCCGCTGGAATTTCCTGAGCTTCTTGAAGTCGCGGATTAATGAGCCGCGAAAGTTGTGCCAACGTTTCGTGACACGTGTCTGCTTGGTTTGTTTGCTGCGGGCCGTCGTCTTTAGGATCCATCGGTTGAATTTGATCTCGATGCCAATCGTGTCCCTGGACTCCCAGTCCCAGTCCCAAACGGGCAGCTCCTTGTCGTGCCGATTGAATTTTGTTTTCTTTATCCAGAAGGTTGTTCGCGAGGGATTACTGAGTGTTACCTAATAGGTTGACAGACGGGATTCCTGGCTGTGTCGTGGGTGGCATGGTGATACCAAAACAACAGCAGACAGCTAAAGCGGAGC
>LNEH01000217.1 GCA_001464505.1 Verrucomicrobia bacterium Ga0077533 | reverse complement strand
TGCTCTTCATGACGCTGCCCGGCCTCGCGCTTTTCTACGGCGGCCTCGTCCGCAAGAAGAACGTGCTCTCGGTGCTGGCCCAATGCCTCGGCATCACCGGCCTGGTGACCATCCTCTGGTGGGCGTTCGGCTACAGCCTGGTTTTTGGCACGAGTTTCGGCAGCCCGTTCATCGGGGGCACTGAGTTCCTCTTCCTCAAAGGAGTCACGTCCGCGCCCAACACCAACTACGCCTACTGGGTGAGCCAGAACGTGTTTGCCATGTTTCAGATGATGTTCGCCATCATCACTCCCGCCCTGATCGTCGGCGCCATCGCCGAGCGCATGAAATTCAGCGCCATCCTGCTCTTCGTCACCCTCTGGATGGTCGTGGTTTACTTCCCGCTGGCCCACATGGTCTGGGGCGCCACGGGCTACATGAACGGCGTCTGGAACGCCGACGCCGCCATCCCCGCCATCGATTTCGCCGGCGGAACCGTGGTCCACATGTCGTCCGGCTGGTCCGCGCTCATCCTCTGCCTCATCCTCGGGCCGCGTCTCGGCTTCGGGAAGGAGAAGATGGCCCCGCACAGCCTGGTGCTCTGCATGGTCGGCACCGGCATGCTCTACGTCGGCTGGTATGGGTTTAACGCGGGCTCGGCGGTCGCCTCCGACGGGGTCGCGGCCAACGCCTTCACCACCACCACCCTCGCCGCCGCCATCGCCGGGTTTACCTGGGCCATGATCGAGAAGATCACCCGCGGCCACGCCTCGGTGCTCGGCTTCTGCTCCGGCATCGTTGCCGGCCTGGTCGTCATCACGCCGGCCGCGGGCTTCGTCAACCCGACCGGCTCCGTCATCATTGGCGTGGCGGCGGGCATCGTGCCCTTCCTAGCCTGCACCAAGCTCAAGGGCATCTTCAAGTATGACGATGCCCTCGACACCTTCGGTGTGCATGCCGTGGGCGGCACCCTCGGGGCGCTGATGACCGGCTTCCTGGCCACCGCCGAGGTGAACTCCAATCTCATCAGCGCCGGCTACGCCGAGAAGAACGGCTTGGCCGCGCTGATCAAGGACGGCGGCCTCTGGGTGGCCCAGTTGAAGGCCATCGGCATCACCCTAGTGCTCTCGATTGTCGGCACCCTCATCATCGCCTACCTCGTGAAGGCGATCGTCGGACTGCGCCCGACCCCGGAGGTCGAACAGCAGGGCCTGGACATCACCGACCACAGCGAGGAAGGCTATATTTACTAAACCATCAATTCCTCACTCCCATGAAACTCATCATCGCCATCATCAAGCCGTTCAAACTCGACGAAGTTAAGGAAGCCCTGTCCCAGGTCGGTATCGAGGGCATGACCGTCACCGAGGTCAAGGGCTTCGGCCGCCAGAAGGGCCACACCGAGATCTACCGCGGCAGCGAATACACCGTGGACTTCCTGCCCAAGGTCAAAATCGAGGTGGCGGTTCCCACCGAGCAGGTCGCCAAGGTGGTCGAGGCCATCACCAAGGGGGCCAAGACCGGCAAAATCGGCGACGGCAAGATCTTCGTCCTGCCGCTCGAGGATGTGCTCCGCATCCGCACCGACGAGCGCGGCGACGCCGCGATCTGACCGCCGCGCCCACCGGCGCGTTCTTTCGAGCCCCGCCCAGCCTGCCTGGCGCGGGGCTTTTTCTTTTACCCGTCTTTGCGCCATCAGTGCCGCCAGCGCGTAGCGCGGCCAAGGCGGCTGGCGCAGAACACGGGACATCCGCCCCGACGCAGGTCGGTGGACGGACCCCGTGCCGCTAGCAAGCGGCAACAGGGCACACCGGGCGCCCAGCAGGGCGCAACGGAGTGCCCCTCGGGCTGACCGCGTGTCATCTTTTGCCCCCTTTCGGAAAATTCCCCGGGTTGGCCCGCAGCTTGCTTTCATGCCTTCTGTGATTCCGGCAGTCGTTGGCTCCAGCCGCGACTGACGCAACTGCACCACCACCACCTCATGAAAATAATCGCATTCATTCTCGCGGCGCTTGTTGCGGGCGCTTCGCTCCCGGCCGCTGCACCCGCGCCGGTCGCCTCCCGCGTAAAATATTCCGGCCATGTTCAAGTTGGAATCACGGGCAACTTCGCCTCACCCAATGATCGCCAAAATTTTGGCCGCCTGTTCGATGATCGCGCGAACGAGCCGCTGTTGAACCAATTCGTCCTCACCGCTGAACGGGCGCTCGACCCCGCCGCCACGGGCTTTGATTGGGGCTTCAAGCTGCAAGGCCTGTATGGCAGCGATGCGCGTTTCATTCACTCGCTGGGCCTGCTGGATCGCAGCAGCAAGGATCTCCTGCAGCCCGACCTCGTCGAGGCCTTCGTGAATCTCCACTTCCCGCTGACCGGCACCGCGGGCGGCATCGACGTGAAAGTCGGCAAGTTCGTGACCCTGGAAGGCGCGGAGGTCATCGACAACACCGGCAACATTTTCTATTCGCACACCTACAGTTTCAACTTCGGCATCCCCTTCAATCACTCCGGCGTCCTCGCGAACCTCCATGCCACGAAGAATCTCGATGTGCTGGTCGGCCTCACCCGAGGCGTGAACACCAGTTTGAAGGACAACAACGACAGGCCCGCCTTCCACGGCGGCCTGAGCTTCCTGAACTTGGCCGGGGGCAAGCTCACCGTGATAGCCAGCACCCATTTTGGCCCGGAGATCCCGAACAACAACAAAGACTATCGCTGGTTGAACGCCGTCGTCGCGATCTACAAGGTGAACGACAAGCTCACGTCAACGACGGATCTGAATTACATCCAGGATGACTTCGCCAAGGCGAAGGGCTACGGCGTCGCGCAGTATTTCAGCTACCCAGTCTCCGATTCGGTCACCGCCAGTATCCGCGGTGAAGTCTGGCGCGACAACAACGGTTTCTTCGTCGCGCAGTTCGGCAACAACACCGATGTGATGGGTTTTCTGCGCGGCGACACCTTCACGCCTGATCCGCGGACGGTCGGCGGCGGGGTCACGACCTATGGCGCGCTCACCGTTGGTGCGACGGTAAAGACCGGTATCGCCGGCCTGGTCGTTCGACCCGAGGTGCGCTGGGATGCTTCGCTCAACGGCACGCGTCCCTTCAATGACTCTCAAGATCGGGGTATGATCACGTTTGCCGTCGACGCGACCATCAGATTCTGAAGTGACCTCATCCTCTGGTTTACCCCGTGCAACGGTCAGTCTCTTAAACGCCAAATCCGCTGATTCTTCAACGCCCGCTCTCTCCCGGGACGGGCGTTTCTTTGGGCCAATCCTGTAGCGGCGGTCTGTGACCGCCGACGGCGCTCATAGAGCGCCGCTACAGCTTATACCAACGTCCCTCAGCTTTTAGACTTTTGTCAGCGCGAGGTGCGCGACTCGTCTCGCCGTAGCTCGGCGAAGGTGGAAGCGCGCCGTGGCGA
>LNEH01000216.1 GCA_001464505.1 Verrucomicrobia bacterium Ga0077533 | reverse complement strand
AACGATCAGGGCGGCGGGCCGAATGTCGTCCTGGCGTGCGCGGGCGACGTGCCGACCCTGGAAACCCTGGCAGCGGTCCAGTTGCTGCGAAAGTTTTTCCCCGAACTGAAAGTCCGGGTGATCAACGTGGTCAACCTGATGAAGCTCCAGCCGCAGAGCGAACACCCGCACGGCCTGAGCGACCGCGATTTCGACACGCTCTTCACGGTCGACAAGCCGATCATCTTCGCCTTCCACGGCTACCCGTGGCTCATCCACCGGCTCACGTATCGCCGCACCAACCACAAAAATCTGCACGTGCGCGGCTACAAGGAGGAAGGCTCCACCACGACGCCCTTCGACATGGTCGTGCTGAACGACCTGGACCGCTTCCACCTCGTGATGGACGTCATCGATCGCGTGCCGCGACTCGGTCCGAAAGCGGCCTACGTCAAACAGGCCCTCCGCGACAAGCTACTCGAGCACAAGCAATACATCGACTGGCACGGCGAGGACCTGCCGGAGATCCGGAATTGGAAGTGGCGCGGGGCCCGCCGGAGCAAACTCCCCGCTGGTGTAATCCCGCCATGATTCGCACCCGCCCCCGCACGCCCGATGACAGTATCAACTCACGCCCGTCTCATCGCGTTGTTGGGAGCCTTGCTCCTCGGGCTGGCATTGGCCGGCTGTGGGAGCGTGCCGCGCGGTGTGCCCGTTTCCGAGGGCATTCCTAACTTTGGCCGGGTGAATGAGGAATTTTTCCGCGGCGCGCAGCCGGATGAGGCGGGCATAGCGCATCTCCGGCGGCTCGGGGTGCGGACGATCATCAACCTGCGTCTGCGCGACGACACCTGGGCCGGCGAAGAAGCGGCGGCTCACGCGCAGGGCATCGGCTACGTCTCCGTGCCGCTCCGAGGCCTGAGTGCGCCGACCGAGGCGCAAGTGGCGAAGGTGCTGGCGCTCATCGGCTGGCTGCCGGCGCCGGTGTTCGTGCACTGCGAACACGGCGCGGACCGCACCGGGACGATCGTCGCGTGCTATCGCCGGCAACATGATCGCTGGAAGGTGGACCGCGCCCTGGCGGAGGCGAAAGACTATGGTTTCTCGCCCTTTCAGTTTGGGATGAGGCGCTACCTCAAGGCCTTTACCCCGGCACCGCCACGCTAGACTGCGGTCATTTTTTCGTGCGCATTCCGCCCATCAGATAAACAACGAGGCAGATCAGGACGATCAGGCCCAGCCCGCCGCCACCAACGGCCGGCCCGCCAATGTAGAAACCGCCGCCACCGAACAGAAGGAGCAAAATGATGATCAGGAGAAGTGGATTCATGTCTCCACGATAGCATGTCGCAGCAAACGCTCCCATGGGGTATTTACCCACAAAGCTAACCTCAGATGGCTGCAATCAACACACCGGGCGCACAGGCAGTTTTTGCCCGCGCTCGTCGGCGCGCGCCGCGGAACCGGGACACCGTCTCCGGAAGATCCACTTGCCATGGCTGAACTGACTGCGGCTCCGCGCGTGACAACCGTGCGGGCTGTTCGGGCTGGCACTTGCGGCGATCATCGAACCGGATCGGTTGAATGCTGGAATATTACCTGCAGCTTGCTGCGGGGTTTCCATGTGCGATTAGGGCGCCGCCCGGCCAGCACCGCACCAACGGGGCTGTGCAAGCCGCGCGTAGAATCCCCGGGGCTTGCCCAGGGGAGTAGCGCTGGCTGTAAGGGCGGCGTTCAATTGAGGACCACGGTAATTGCGAAGCTCGCGACACGCGGAGGGCTCCGGCCGCGTCCACCGGCAGGCAATTCCCGGTGCCGGGTTACACCCCATATGGCCCGTGCGCCCTTTCGCCTACATTGCCGTTTCGGCGACATTCGTCGCGCGCAAGAAATAATCAAAGCCCACCTGTCCCATGAAAAAATTCCTCCAACTATCAATGCTGGCCCCGCTGCTGGCAGTAACCTGCGTTCTTTCGCTCGGCGCCCTCGCGGGCGGCTGTGCTTCCACCTCCACGAGCACCAGCACCGGTGAATACGTGGACGATGCGGTCATCACCACCAAAGTGAAGAGCGCCCTGCTGGGCAAGGATGACGTGAAATCCTTCGACATCAGTGTCGAGACCCTCCTGGGCGTGGTTCAGCTCAGCGGCTTTGTGGAGACAGCCGCGCAGAAGTCGGCCGCCGGTAAGGTCGCTTCCGGCGTCAAGGGCGTCAAGGAAGTGAAGAACAACCTGATCGTCAAGTAAGCCGGCAGTTCGCAACCCCGCGTATCGCGATAGATTTTGCGCTGCCCGGCTTCGTGCCGGGCAGCATTACGCGTGGGCGGCAGTTTGGTGACAAGGGAATGGCGCGATCCCGCGCGAAATGCCGGACCCATGGCCCCGCACGGAGGCCAAGGACGGCATCGTCGGGCAACGGCGTTTGCCTGATCGTTGGGATATGAAGCGGAAAGAAACCGCCGGCCCCTAGGGCAAGGACATGACCGGCACCCGGTGTCTCCGGACCTTAAGATCGCGGCTGTAGCGGAGCTTGAATGAAGCGCCAAGGCTGTTGCCGCCCGGGCCATAGGTGTTGTTCAAGGCAAAGCCGACCACCCAATGGCTCAGGATCTCGCGGTTCCGGCGCGTGGGGATTTCCCACAGCACACCGGGCCGGATGGAGTAGATGTCCTCCTCGGTCCGGCTGAGCAACCGGGTGCTGTCGAACGAAGCCTCGAGGGTGTAATGCAGATTGCCGCGGTCAATCACCCAGCCTCCGGTGATCCCCGTGGAGCTCTGCCGGAACGCATTCTTTCCAAACTCTCGTGACGCTATCAAGCCGGAAGCCCACGAAGATCCGCACCGCCGGGCGCGACTCCAGCCGGTGGGAGAAGCTGACGTAAGGGCGGAGGTGGCGCAACCCGTCGGTCAATTCCGGCGGCGGCCGGCCGACCGGGAATTCGTAGTTTATGCCGACGCCGGTCTCCCAGCCGGCGAACAGGGGCTGCCCGAGATCGAGTTTCGCGCCCAGCCGGAGATTCGCGGCGCCGTAATTGTCGAAGGCGCGGATGTCACCGTGCCCGTGGCTGAAATACAGATTGCTGCTCGCGCTGATCTCGCATTTCTCCGTGAGCCCATAGCGCAGGCTGGTGGTCAGGCGCATATGCTCTTTCCTCTGCCAGTCACCCAGGTGCGGATTGACCGAAAGCCGGAAGCGGTATTTTTTCAAAGTCGTCGGCAGGTGGCTGGTAAAGATTTCGTCCAAAATCAGTTCGTCGTCGCCGAGACCATTGGGCACGCTCAGACGCGGGCTGGCTTGCAGCGATTCACCCGCCACCAAACCGGGTGGCCAAAGGGAAAGGCCCAACGCGAGCACGCCGCTCGCGAACGAAAGTTTCTGACGCAAGTCGCGGAAGCAGGAAGAGATCATCATACAGGAAAAGTTGGCGGCGACCGGACTCACAATACGCGCAGGAACGCCTCGAGGTCCGCCTTCTCGTCCGCGGTGAGCCGGGTGCCGAGGATCAGGTTGAAGAACTCGACCGTGTCCGCGAGCGTGAGCAGCCGGCCGTCGTGCAGGTAGGGCGGCGAATCCTTCAGGCCGCGCAGGGGGAAGGTCTTGATCGGCCCGTCGGCCGTGGTTATGGCGCCGCGCTCCGGCCGCGGGGCGAAAAAACGCGCGGTATGCAGGTTGTGCATCGAGTTGTCGGTATAATAGGGCGGCGCATGGCACGTCGCGCATTGCGCCTTGCCGGCGAACAGCGCCTGCCCGCGCAGCTCGGCCGCGGTTGCGATCGCGGGGTCCAGCCGGCCGGTCACGCCCAGCTTCGGCGCCGGCGGGAAATCGAACAGCGCCTGCATCTCCGCCATCGCGTGCACCTGGCTGCCGCGCTCGAGGACGTTGGCGCCCTTCTTCACGGCGATCACGGTGTCGCCGTCGAAGTAGGCGCCGCGCTGCTCGAACTCCGTGAAGTCCTCGACGCTCTTCAGCGCGCGCTGCGAGCCGAAGAGCCGCTGGATGTTCACGCCGCGCAGGGTGGGGGTGTCCACCCGGTGCCGGAACGCCTGCGGCCGGGCATCGCCGGCGAGGTGCGTGGCGGCGTTGGTGTGGCCGTTGGTGTGGCAGTCGAGGCAGGCCACGCCGCGGCTCGGCCGGTCGGAGCGGCGGTCGTCCGTGCTGTTGAACTGCTGCTGCGGGAAGGGCGTGAGCAGCAGCCGCAGGCCTTCGAGCTGCTTGGGGTTCAGGATCCCGTTGAAGAGGGCGAAATAATTGTCGAGCGTCACCACCCGGCCCTGCGACACGTCGCCGAGATCGGGCCGTGTCGTCAGGAAGATCGCCGGCGGGAACTCCGGCAGGAAATGGTCCGGCAGGTCGAAGTCGAGGTCGACCCGCGCCAAGTCGCGCTGCTCCTGGCGCTGGAGCTCGTCGATGACGAAGGCGGGGAACAGCATGCCGCCCTCGGCATGATGCGGGTGCGGCAGCGGCCGGAAGCCCGCGGGAAAAATGTCCCGCGCCCGGATCTCCGCCGGCGTCAGCGCGGCCAGCATTTCCCAGGTGACCCCGGGCGCGAGCCGCGCGCGGACCCCGCCCTGCAGCGGCTTGCCGCGCGACATCGTCCCGCCGGCGGCCGGGCCGTCGACAAGGTCGTAGCGCTCCGCCAGGTAAGCGCGGTGCGACTGCATCCGCGCGGGTTTCTCCCGCGCCAGGCGCAACAGGAGTTTGGCCGCCGGCTCCTCGCCGTTGACCGGCAGGTAGCTGGAGACCGGCGTGTCTGCCGGCTGGGCGCGGAGGCCGGGCCCGGCCGCCAGCAGCAGCACGGCGATACGAACACAAGCTTCCGAAAAAAACGGACGAATCATGGCGCGCGAATCCTAGCGTGGTGGTTCCCGGCTCACCATGGGGTGTTCAAGGCAGCCCGCCGGCCGCACTGGCTCTCCCGGTTGATACCAAGCCGATGGGGGAGGGAGGGTAACGCCCCATATCGGCTCGAACGCGGGCGGCGTATTCTCTCTCCACCTCCTACTATGAAAATTAATAATCTCATCCCGTTGCCGGTGCTGGCTGTTGCCGGGCTGTTTTTCGCCGCGGTGTCCGGCTTTGCCCAGGTCTTGCTTACCACCTCGGATTTCGCCCTGCTCGCCGGCACCGCGGTTTCCGTGGGCGGCCCCGGCCCCAATCCCATCATAAACGGCCACGTCCATGGTGCTGCCGGAACCTCCGGCTTCCCTCCGGCCGTCGTTTCGGGCAATGTCCTGAGTGGTCCGGCCGCGACCGTAATCGCGGCGCCGAATGGGATTACCATCCAGGCCTTGGCCGATCTCAACACTGCCCGCAATGCGTTGGCCGCCATGGTCTCCCCGCCGGCCAACCTAATGACGGGACAGGACCTGGGAGCTT
Source organism: Verrucomicrobia bacterium Ga0077533 (assembly GCA_001464505.1). GTDB lineage: Bacteria > Verrucomicrobiota > Verrucomicrobiia > Opitutales > Opitutaceae > Lacunisphaera. Next base: position 609 of record LNEH01000216.1, on the reverse strand, counting down.
TGGGCGGTCCCCTGGCCCCCGGCGTATATTCGTTCGGCACCTCCGCCCTGCAGAACGGCGCGCTCGTGCTCGATGCCCAGGGTCAGAATGGCGTGGCCTGGGTGTTCCAAATCGGCACCTTCTACACCACCGCCGTCAATTCCTCGGTGAGCATCATCAACTTTGGCTCCAATGGCGGCAGTGACCTCGGCCTCTACTTCAACGCCGGCACCGCCATCAATATCGGCGATAACAACACGCTCCTCGGCAATTATCTGGCCGGCACCAGCATCTCCTTCACCGGCATCACCACAACGCTCGGCGGTGGCGGCGTCCGCGCGCTGGCGCTGGCGGGCGTCTCGTTCGCCGGTCCCGGCACGGTCAATGTCCGCGGCGGTCCCGGCGGCGGCGACTTCGACGGCGGCCTGATGTATAACGGCCTCGGTCAGCTGATCCCGATCCCGCCCCCGGTTCCCCCGATCGTGCCCCCGGTGCCCCCCCCGCCCCCGGCTTTCACCGGCAATGTGATTCTCAGCTCGACCGGCGTGTTCGCGCCGGGAGCCTCCGGCGTCATCCTCGTCCCGGGCACGAACTATCCGACCACCACGCTGACGGTTGACGGGCTCGCCG
>LNEH01000215.1 GCA_001464505.1 Verrucomicrobia bacterium Ga0077533 | reverse complement strand
TGAGGCCGATGTTCGGACCTTCCGGGGTCTCGATCGGGCAGATGCGGCCGTAGTGCGACGGATGGACGTCGCGGACCTCGAAGCCGGCGCGTTCGCGGTTGAGACCGCCCGGCCCGAGCGCGGACAAGCGGCGCTTGTGCGTGAGCTCGGCGAGCGGGTTGATCTGGTCCATGAACTGCGACAGCTGGCTGCGCGCGAAGAAATCGCGGATCACGGTCGTCAGGGCCTTCGGGTTGATCAGCTTCTGCGGCGTGATCGAGTCGACGCTCTGGTCATAGAGGGTCATGCGCTCGCGGACGAGGCGCTCGGTGCGGCTGAGTCCGACGCGGCACTGGTTGGCGAGCAACTCGCCGACGGTGCGGACGCGGCGGGAACCGAGGTGATCGATGTCGTCAACGATGCCGTCGCTCTTCTTGAGGCGGACGAGATACTTGGTGGCGGCGACCACGTCCTCGCTGGCAAGGATGCGGTTCTCCAGGTCGATCTTGAGGTCGAGCTTCTGGTTGATCTTGTAGCGGCCGACGCGGCCGAGGTCGTAGCGCTTCGGGTCGAAGAACAGGCGCTTGAGCAGGGCCTTGGCGTTCGCCGTGGTCGGGGGCTCGCCCGGACGCAGCTTCTTGTAGATTTCCTTGAGGGCCTCCTCCTCGTTGCGGGTCGGATCCTTCTTGAGCGCGCGGATGATGGCGCCCTCGTCGGAGGTCGTGTCGATGACGCGCATCGACTTGATGTCGTGCTTCTCGAAGGTGCGGACGATGGCCTTGGTGAGCGGCTCGAAGGCGCGGGCGAGCACGACGCCCTTCTGGGCGTCGATGACGTCCTCGACCAGCACGAGCGTGGAGACGTTCTCGAGGTCGAGGGCCCTGCTGACCTTCAGATCCTGGATCGTGTAGAACAGGTTGAGGATATCCAGGTCGTTGCTGAAGCCGATGGAGCGGAGCAGCGTCGTGATGAGGAATTTGCGGCGGCGGCGGCGGCGGTCGAGGTAGACGTAGAGCAGGTCGTTGTTGTCGAACTGGACCTCGAGCCAGGTGCCGCGGTCGGGGATGATGCGGAAGGAGTGCAGCAGCTTGCCGTTCGGGTGCGTGGCGACCTCGAAGCAGATGCCGGGCGAACGGTGGAGCTGGGAGACGACGACGCGCTCGGCGCCGTTGATGATGAACGAGCCGCGCTCGGTGACCATCGGGATGTCGCCCATGAAGATCTCCTCGTCCTTGATGAAGTCTTCCTCGCGGAGGCGGAGCTTCACGTAGAGCGGCACGGCGTAGGTCGTGCCCTCGCGCAGGCACTCGATCTCGGAGCTCTTGGGCTGGCCGATCGTGTAGGAGACGTATTCGAGCGTCAGGCGCTCGTCGTAGGAATTGATCGGGAAGACCTCGCGGAACACGGCCTCGAGGCCGAAGGGCTTGCGCGCCTTCTCGGCCGTGTCCTTCTGGAGGAACTCAAGGTAGGAGCTGATCTGCAGCTCGATGAGGTTCGGCGGCTGGATGACTTCGCGGAGTTTGCCGAAGTTGATGCGTTCGGAGTGAGTGCGGTCGGCCATGGAATTTCCCGTTTAAGTGTGTGACGAAAAGAAAGTGACGAAACTCACCCGCCGACGCCGAGGCTACGGCGAGGCAGGGCTCGCGTAACGATGGTGTGGTGGGTGGCGATGGGGCGCACGGACGCGAGGCCTCGATGCGCGGAAAGAACAATTGAAAGAAAGCCGAAAGACAGGCCGTGGTTGGACACGGCCTGTCTCGGTGATTTCGAAAGAAAAAAGAACGGTTGCGACAAGGGCTGGTTATTTGACCTGCACCTTGGCACCGGCGGCCTCGAGCTTCTTCTTGATCTCCTCGGCTTCGGCCTTGTTGACCCCTTCCTTGACGGACTTCGGCGCCCCTTCGACGAGATCCTTGGCTTCCTTGAGGCCCAGGCCGGTGATGGCGCGGACTTCCTTGATGGCGCCGATCTTGTTGGCACCGGCCTCGAGCAGGACGACGGTGAACTCAGTCTGCTCTTCGGCGGCGGGGCCGGCGGCAGCGGCGACGGCGACGGCGGGGCCGGCGGCCGCGGCGGCGCTAACGCCCCACTTGGTCTCCAGCTCCTTGACGAGGCCGGCGAGTTCGAGAATCGGCTGGGCGGACAGCCATTCAATGACTTGGTCTTTGGTGATGTTGCTCATGGTATTGTCTCCGGAAGCGGATAGCGGTCCCGGTTGGAACGCGTTTAAGGGACGTATCCCCTAGCCTCTTCGTTGGATGTTTTGCTCCCCGGCTTGCGCCGGGAAAATTGTGGTTGGTGAGTGTTGGTTCAGGCGGCCGGAGCAGCAGGCTGCTCCTTCTTGATCTTGGCGTCGAGCACGCGGACGAATGCGGCACCCTGCATGGTGAGCAGACCGAGGAACATCGAGCGCAGGGCGTCGAACGAAGGCAGGTCGGCGAGCTTGGAGAGGTCGGCGGCCGTCATGAGCTTCTTGTCCATGACCCCCACCTTGACCTCGAGCTTCTGCTTTTCCTCGATGAACTTCTTCAGGGTCTTGGCGACGCCGGCCGGGTTCTTGCCACCGACGACCACGGCGGTCTGGCCGGTGAGGGATTTCTCCAGGTCGGGCAGGCCCAGGGCCTTGGCCGCGACACGGAACGAACTGTTCTTGACCACGTGGAACTCAGCCTTCTCCGGGGCGAGGCGCTTGCGCAGCTCGGCGGCGTCGGCGACGGTGAGTTTCGTGAAGTTGGTGAGGATGACGTAGTCGGACTTTTTCAGGTGCCCGCTGACCTCATCGATCAAATATTGTTTTTCGGCTCTCATGGTGGGCTCCTTAGAATTTGTTGAATTCGGTGGTCGCGAGCTTCACGCCCGGGCTCATCGAGGAGGAGAGCGTGACGCTCTTGATGTAGTGGCCCTTGAAGGCGGCCGGCTTGGCCTTGCCGACGGCCTCGAGGACCGCCGTGACGTTCTCCGTGATCTGGTCGGCGGTGAACGAGCGCTTGCCGACGCCGACGCCGATGTTGGCGGTCTTGTCGACCTTGAACTCGACGCGGCCGGCCTTCACGGCCTTGATGCCGGCGGCGACATCGTCGGTGACGGTGCCGGACTTCGGGTTGGGCATGAGGCCCTTGGGGCCGAGCACGCGGGCCAGCGTGCGGACCTGCTTCATGGCCTCGGTGGTTGCGATCGCGACGTCGAAGTCGAGCCAGCCGCCGTTGATCTTGGCCATCAGCTCGGTCAGGCCGGCATGATCGGCGCCGGCGGCGAGGGCCTTGTCGGCATCGTCGGTGAAGACGATCACGCGGACTTTCTTGCCGGAGCCGTTGGGCAGCGGCGTGGTGCCGCGCACCATCTGGTCGCCCTGCGCCGGATCGACGCCGAGGCGGAAGGACAGCTCGACGGTCTCGTCGAATTTGGCCTTCGGGAATTTGGTCAGGATCTCCACGGCTTCCTTGAGAGGATATTCCTTGGAGAGGTCAGCCGCCGAGACGGCGCTGCGGTATCTTTTGCTTGGTTTGACGGGCATTTTGACTCCTTGCGGTGCGAACGTCCGTGAAGACTCCCGCGGTGAGTGGTGGTTGAGGGAAATTTAGTCGACGACTTCGATGCCCATGTTGCGGGCGGTGCCGGCGATCATGCGGATGGCGGCCTCTTCGCTGTTGGCGTTGAGGTCGGCCTTCTTGAGCTTGATGATCTCAATGATCTGCTTGCGCGTGACCTTGCCGACCTTGTCCATGTTGGGCTTGGCCGAGCCGGCGGCAATGCCGGCGGCCTTCTTCAGGAGCACGGAGGCCGGGGGCGACTTGAGGATGAAGGTGAAGGATTTGTCCGAGTAGACCGTGATGACGACCGGAATGATCATGCCATTCTGATCCTTGGTCTTCGCGTTGAATTCCTTGCAGAAGCCCATGATGTTGACGCCTTGGGCGCCGAGGGCGGGGCCGACCGGGGGCGCCGGGTTGGCGGCACCGGCGGGGAGCTGGAGGCGGACGTAACCTTGAATTTTCTTGGCCATGGTAAGGGAAGGATGACTGGTGGGAGGTGGGGGCGGCTGGATCAGCTTTCAGAGGCGCGCTGGACCTGCCAGTATTCGAGTTCGACGGGCGTAAACCGGCCGAAGATGGAGACGGAAATCTTGAGCTTGCCGCGCGCGGGGTCGACCTCGTCGACGCGACCGGTCAGATTGGCAAAGGCCCCATCGGTGATCTTCACTTCTTCGCCGACCTCGAAGGTGACCTTCGGGATTTCCTTGCCGGTGGCCGCCTCGATGCGGGCCTTGATCTCGTCGATCTCGGCCTGCCGCAGCGGCGCGGGTTTGTCGCCCCCGACGAAACCGATGACACCGCCGGCGTCCTTGACGAAGTAGAACGGCTTGATGATCACCTGGCTGTTCTCGTCGAACAGCTTCATGTTGATGAACACGTAGCCCGGGTAGAGTTTGCGGATCTTGGTCGTCTTCTTGCCGCCCTTGACCTCGGACACGACCTCGGTGGGCAGCAGCACCTCGGCGATGAAGTCCTCGAGCTCCTCCGCCTTGCGGAACTTCTCGATGTAATTCTTCACCTTGTTCTCCTGGCCGGAGAGGGTGTGGAGCGCGAACCATTGGGCGCCGGTGGAAGTCTGGGTGGTCATCGGAGCGGAAAGTTAGCGGCTGATGAACTCGGTCACGGCGTCCACCACGTTGTAGAGAGCGAAATCGCTGATGCTGGTGAACAGGCCGAGCAGCACGCAGGCGACGATCACCACGATCATCGAGTCCTTGAGTTCGGCTTTGGTCGGCCAGCTGGCTTTTTGCAGCTCGGCCACGAGCTCGCTGGCGAAAATGCGGACGGTGCGGAAGGGATTGGCCATTTTTTATATCGGGCGAAGGTGGCAGGGGCGGAGGGAATCGAACCCCCAACCAACGGTTTTGGAGACCGCTACTCTACCAATTGAGCTACACCCCTGTGGTTATGATTCTATTTCTTTTAGACGACACAGCCGGAACCCCAAAAAAGGAGCCCCGGCAGCGTCGGTCGGAAGAGGTTAGGACGCTTATTCGACGATCTCGGTGACACGACCGGCCCCGATGGTGCGGCCGCCCTCGCGGATGGCGAATTTCTGGGTCTTCTCCATGGCAATCGGCACGATGAGCTCGATGTCGACGGCGATGTTGTCGCCCGGCATGATCATCTCCACGCCTTTCGGCAGGTTGACGACCCCGGTCACGTCCGTGGTGCGGAAGTAGAACTGGGGCCGGTAGCCGTTGAAGAACGGCGTGTGGCGGCCACCCTCGTCCTTCGAGAGGACATAGATCTCGGCCTTGGCCTTCTTGTGCGGAGTGATGGACTTCGGGGCGGCGATGACCTGGCCGCGCTCGATGCCGTCTTTTTCAATGCCGCGGAGCAAAATGCCCACATTGTCGCCCGCCTGCCCGTAATCGAGCAGCTTGCGGAACATCTCGATGCCGGTGACGACGGTCGAGGTGGTGTCGCGCAGGCCGACGATCTCGACGGTGTCGTTGAGCTTGCACTTGCCGCGCTCGATACGACCGGTGGCGACGGTGCCGCGGCCGGTGATCGAGAAGACGTCCTCGACGGACATCAGGAACGGCTTGTCGATTTCGCGCACGGGCTCCGCGATCTCGGTGTCGATGGCCTCCATCAGCTCCTGGATGGCCTTCTCGCCCTCGGGTTTGCCCTCGAGCGCGGCGGTGGCGGAGCCGCGGATGATTTTGGCGTTCTTGCCGTCAAATTGATACTTGGTCAGGAGATCGCGGATTTCCTCTTCCACGAGCTCGAGGAGATCCTTGTCGTCGATGAGGTCGACCTTGTTCAGG
>LNEH01000214.1 GCA_001464505.1 Verrucomicrobia bacterium Ga0077533 | reverse complement strand
TGGTGTTGCACTTCCTCACCCACAGGCTCTGACGATGCCCCGGGACGGAATTCTTTCCAGCCAGTTCTCATTGGTGAGAACCACATACCTTCACGGATTCAGACGGATGGAGCGGATACTCATCCGTGGAATCCGATTTCATCCGCGTGATCCGTGGTGAAGAACACGTGCGATAAATCACACCAGCTCCACGCACACGGCCAGGCCTTCGCCGCCGCCGATGCAGATGGCGGCGACGCCGCGCTTGAGGCCGCGCTCCTTGAGCGCGGCAATGAGCGTGACGAGGATGCGGGCGCCGGAGCAGCCGATGGGATGGCCCAGCGAGATGGCACCGCCGCGGACGTTGAGCTTCTCGTGCGGCACGCCTAGTTCCTTCATGAAGGCCAGCGGCACGACGGCGAACGCCTCATTGACTTCCCAGAGATCGACGTCGGCGACGGACCAGCCGGCCTGCTTGAGCGCGCGGTTCGTTGCTTCGACGGGAGCGGTGGTGAACCAGACCGGATCCTGTGCGTGGCCGCCGAAACCCTTGAGGCGCGCGATGGGTTTCAGGTTCTTGGCTTTCGCGGTGTCGGCCGTGGCGAGGACGAGCGCGGCGGCGCCGTCGTTGATAGAAGAGGCGTTGGCGGGCGTGATCGTGCCGTCCTTCTGGAACGAGGGCTTGAGCGAGGGAATCTTGTCGTATTTCACCTTGGCCGGACCTTCGTCGTGCTCGACCTTGGTGACGTTGCCCTTGGCATCGGCGATCTCGAAGGGGGTGATTTCCACGGCGAAGCGGCCGTCCTTCTGCGCGGCGTTGGCGCGCTTGAACGACTCGATGGCGTAGGCGTCCTGCTGCTCACGGGTGAATTTGTATTTGGCGGCGCACTGTTCGGCGCAGTTGCCCATGTGGATGTTGTTATACGGGTCCCACAGGCCGTCGGTGATCAGCGAGTCGATGACCTGCTGGTGGCCGAGGCGGAAACCCTCGCGGGCCTTCGGCAGCAGATAGGGCGCGAGCGTCATGTTCTCCATGCCGCCGGCGACGATGATCGTGCCCATGCCGCCGGCGAGGAAATGCGCGGCGCCGATGACCGTCTGCATGCCCGAGCCGCAGACCTTGTGGACGGTGGTGCAGCGCACGGACGGCGGGAGCCCGGCGCCGAGCGCGGCTTGGCGGGCGGGCGCCTGGCCCTGGCCGGCCTGGAGCACGTTGCCCATGAGGCAGTCGGTGATGTCGGCGGGTGAAACGCCGGCCTGGGCGACCGCGCCCTTGATGGCGGCGGCACCGAGCTTGGCGGCGGGGACGTTGGCGTAGGCGCCCTGGAAGGCGCCGATGGGCGTGCGGGTGGCGGAGAGGATGACGATGTTGGTCATAGAAAAGCTCCAAGCTCCAACCTCCAAGCTCCAGAGAAGCTCCCAAGCAGGGAATCCTCAAAAGCCGGTTTGGTGTTTGCTGGCTGGTGTTTCATTGGAGGTTGGAGCTTCCACCGTCAGGTGGGGCGCTTGAGGGTGAACAGCTCCGTGGTGCGGGTGTAGTATTCGCCGCCCATGCGGCCGATGGTGTCGAGCTTGTGCGGGTCGATGGCACCGTCGGTCAGCACGGACTCATTGACGTGCGCGCAGAGAATGGTGCCGAAGACGACGTTGCCGGACAACGGACCATCATCGCCGATAATGACGATGCGGTCGAGCTTGCACTCGAACGCCACCGGCGACGCGACGACCCGCGGCGGCCTGACCCGGGTGGACGGCGCGCTGACGACGTTGAATTTCTCGAACTCACTCTCGCCATGCGGCAGCGCCGCCGAGGTGAGGTTCATCACGTCGCGCAGGGCATAGGGCACGAGGTTGACGACGAACTCCGGCACCTGCCCGACGTTGATAACGCTGTCCTTTTTCTTGCCCGTGCGGTCGTTGGCGCCGCAGAACATCAGGGTCGGCGGGCTGGAGCAGATGCCCTGGAAGAACGAGAACGGGGCGAGGTTGGTCTGGCCGGCCGCGGAGACGGTCGAGACCCAGGCGATGGGCCGCGGCGTGATGGCATTGATGATCCACGGATGGGCATCGCGCGGGGTGAGCTTTTGGAAATCGACGAGCATGGAGGAAGCAGTGGGTAGTGAGTAGTGACTAGCGAGTAGAAGAAGAGAGGCAAACCTCGGTTATGCTCACTACTCGCTACTCGATGCTAACTACTGCTGGCTTATCCCAGCCAGCTCAGCGGATAGTTCGGGTCGTCCAGCGCGAGGGCCTGCTCGGTCAGCTCGAGGGGGAACTGGGTGTCGAACATCACGGCAAGCTCCTCGGTGCGCTTGGCGTCCATCGAGGCGAGGGTCGTGCCGGGGTGCGGGCCGTGCGGGATGCCCTGCGGATGCAGGGTGAACGAGCCGGGCTCCACGCCCTTGCGCGAGCCGAAGTTGCCGCGCACGTAAAACAGCACCTCGTCGGCCTCGGTGTTGTCGTGCGACCACGGCACCTTGATCGCCTCGGGGTGAAGATCGAGGTAGCGCGGCGCGAACGTGCAGATGACAAACCCGTTGATCTCGAAGGTTTGGTGGATCGGCGGCGGCAGGTGGACGGTGCCGGTGATCGGCTCAAAATCATTCGCATTGAACGTAAACGGGTAGAGGTAGCCGTCCCAGCCCACGACGTCGTGCGGGTGGCCGGCCATGACGTTCCGCGTGTAACGGTTGCGGTCCTTGGTCAGCACGGCGAAGTCGCCTTCCTGGTCGTGGGTCAGAATCTCGCCCGGGCCGTGGAAATCGCGCTCGCTATAGGGCGCGCCCATCCGGATCTGGCCCTCCTTGTGCAGGTAGCGTTCGGGGATGCGCACGGGATGCGCCGACTCGAGGATGAGGTAGTCCTCCTTCGCGATGTCGTCGGGCACGAGCCGGTAGATGGTGCCGCGCGGGATGACAATGTAGTCGTCCGGCCGGTAGCGGAGCCGGCCGTATTGCGACTCCAGCCAGCCGCCGCCGGCCCAGACGAAGATCACGTCGTCACTCTGGCCGTTGCGGTAGAAGTCATACTTCTGGTCCATCGTCGTCGCCGGGCGGCAACGGTAGGCGGCGATGTCGGCGTTGAACATCAACGGCACGCGGCCGGTGTAGGGGTCGCCGGCGCGGGCCATGCCGGCGGATTTCAAATGGTGGTGCCGCAGCGGCGTGTGCGCGGCGGGCCGGAGCGAAAACTCCTTGAACAGTTCAACGCTCTTCACCCGCGTCGGCGGCTTCAGGTGGTAGACGATGGTGTAGGCGCGGTCGAAGCCCTCCGTCGTGATGACATGCTCGTAGTGCAGGCCCTCGCCCTTGTAGCTCGCGGCGGGATCGCGCGGGAACTTGAGATGGTGTTTCCGGGGCAACGAACCGAGCCTGAGGTATTGGGGCATGGGGAGAAGTGGTAGTGAGTAGCGGGTAGTGAGTAGCGGGCAGACAAGAGAGGCAAACCTCAGTTATGCTCACCCCTCGCTACTCGATGCTCGCTACTGTTTTCATAGCGTTCCACGCTTTGCCTGCTCGCGCTCGATGGCCTCGAACAGCGCGCGGAAGTTGCCCTCGCCGAAACCGACCGAGCGGCCGCGCCGCTGGATGACCTCGAAGAACAGG
>LNEH01000213.1 GCA_001464505.1 Verrucomicrobia bacterium Ga0077533 | reverse complement strand
ATAGCCTGTTCTTGTATGGCCTTCCCGGTTTGTGTTTGCCGCCGTGCTGGCTAGCCTCCCCGCCATGCCCGCCCAGAATCCACCCATCGCACCCGGCGCCTGCATCGGCCACGTCCACCTCAAGGTCGCCGACCTCCCGCGCGCCCTCGACTTTTACGTCGGCGTGCTCGGTTTCCAGCTCATGCAGCAATACGGCACGCAAGCGGCGTTCATCTCGGCCGGCGGCTATCATCACCACCTCGGCCTCAACACCTGGGAAAGCCTCGGCGGAACCCCGCCGCCCCCGGGCCACACCGGTTTGTATCACACCGCCCTCCTCTACCCGACCCGCGCCGCGCTGGCCGACGCCCTGCGCCGGCTCATCGCCGCAAAAATCCCGCTCGACGGCGCGTCCGACCACGGCGTGAGCGAGGCGCTCTATCTCCGCGATCCCGACGGCAACGGCGTCGAGCTCTATTGGGACCGCCCCGAGACCGATTGGCCGCGCGACGCCCAAGGCGGCCTCGCGATGACCACCGCGCGGCTGGATTTGAACGATCTGCTGAAAGAAAAGTGAGTCTGCTGTGGCAGCGGGCTTGAAAGGTAGGGCGCACCGGCCCGGTGCGCCGTGCCGCAGGCAGGCAAGCCGCGCGGCGGAGCGTGTCGCTCCGCCCCACCCAAGGACACCTTGCCTCGTTGACCTCAGTCCGAAAAGACCGCCGAGGATTAGCTCAGGCCAATGCCTTGTGGTGGAGCGGCCTGACCCCAGGACGCTTTAAAAACGCGCTGTGGTCCGCACGTTCCACCCTTTCAATTCAGTCCCAGTTCGGCGAGCTGCGGCGCAGAGTGAATTTCCCCGCCGCCAAAGCGTTTGAGCAGTCCGTCGGCGGCGGTTTGCAGCCGTTCGCGCCGCCGGGCGAAGGCCGTGTCCGACTCATCCGCCCCCTCGATCACCAGGAAGCTGATGAGGGTGCGGCGGGTGGAAAGCGCCACCACACGGATGGGTAGCAGGCGGAACCGCTCGGGCGACACGCCGGCGCGGAGGTCGATCACGCCGGTGCCCGCGCTGGTCTCCATGTCCATGACCTGTTCACCCTCGCTGGTCAGCGCCCACCAGCGGCCGCGCTGGAGCGCGAGGCGTTCGCACCACGCGCCGGCCCACTTGGGCAGATTTTCGATGTCGGCCAGAAAATTAAAAACGATGTCACGCGGAGCGGACACAGTGACAGTGAGCGGATGGATATTCATGGGGTTTATCGCCTGCCAGCCGTCTTGTCAGCCATAGGCTTGGCGACGGCTGAAGGCTCGGCGAAGGTTGGCGTCTGAGAGCGGGTGCGCCAAAATCAGGCCGGCGGTTTGCGGTGGTGGATGATCAGGCTGTTGCCATCGGGATCGGACACCACGGCCAAGCGGCAGACGCCGCTGTCGAGGGGTTCGAGGGCGAACGGCACGGCCCGGGCGCGCAGCGCGGCCACGGCCTCGTCGAAGTCCGCCACCTCGAGCGCCAGGCTCGGGCCGTCGGACGAAGGTTTCCATTTGTCGGCGGAAATATTGCTGATCGCGAGGGTGCTGCCGCCGAGATCGTATTCGATCCAGTGCCGACTCTCGTGCTCGAACACGGCGGCTGATTTGAGCGCGAGCACGCCCTCGTAGAAGGCGCGGGCGCGGGCGATGTCGGTGACGGGGTAGCCGGTGAAGGCGACGCCGGTGATTTGCAGGGCGAAAGCAGGGGTGTTCATGGCCGCATCCTACCACCGGCTCCTGACAACCCTATGTCAGGAGCGACAACTCGGTAGTGGATCAGTTTGATTCTATCTGGGTGCTGAGGCTTTTGCAGGTCGGGGTTTATCCCCGACATGTGGTGGTTGACTGTCGGGCATAAAGCCCGACCTACAGCAAACTGACCCACTACCCACCACTCGGTCAATCGGCGTGCAATTTCGCGATCTTGGCGGCCTCCGCCCGCACCAGCGCGCGCAGTTTCGCCGGGGCCAGCGCCTCGGCGCGATCGCCAAAGGACAGGAGCCAATGCGCCATCCATTCAAGCGACCACGCATAAAGCGCGAACTCCGCGCCGCCATCGCGCACCTTTTCCTCGATCAGGGTGGCGAAGCTCTCCCGCTGCGCCCGCTCCTGCGCCGTGCGGTGGAACCACACCCGCACCGGCAGGGTTTTTTCGCGCGCCGAGGATTCCGCCATGTGCTGCTTGAAGGAAAAGCCCTCGCGCAGTTCAAATTTTTCCGCCGACAGCTCCAACCGACGGATGCGGTCGATGCGGAAATGCCGGTAATCCTGCCGCAGCCGGCACCATGCGACCAGATACCAGGTGCCGCCGTAGAAGACCACGCCGAGCGGCTCGACGTCGCGTTGCGTTTCCTCGGCGCGTTCCCGCCCCTGGTAGGTCATCCGCAGCACGCGCCGCAACACCACGCCCTGTTGCACCGGCAGCAGCCAGCGCTGCTCCACCGCCTCCGGCGCGGACCGCCGCGAAGTCTGGCCGTAAACCACCGTGCGGGCCACCAGCCGCTCGACATGGTCCTGCCGGTCGCGCGGCAGCACGGCGCGGAGCTTGTCGAGGGCTGTGGCCATCGGCGCCTGCAACGAGGCGTCGGTAAACTGCTTTACCAGTTCGCCACCGACGAAGAGCGACACCGCCTCCTCCGCCGTGAACATCACCGGCGGCAGCTGGTAGCCCTTGAGCAGACTATAGCCGACTCCCGCCTCCCCGGAGATGGGCACGCCGGCCTCGCCCAGCGCGGCGATGTCGCGATAGACCGTGCGCTCGGTGATCCCGAAGTGCGCGGCCAGATCGGACGCGCGCACGACGCGCCGCCCTTGCAGGTGCAGCACCATCGCCACGAGCCGGTCGGTCCGATTCATATGGCCGTCAGCAGAAAGCACCGGCAAGCCTGCGACAATTCGATTCGCGACGTATGTTTTGTGGGAGGGGCTTTATGCCCCGACGCTCATGGCCGTCTATTCTGTCGGGGCATAAACCAGCTGAATCCTCTCACCTTGGCCGAAAGGCACGGGATGGGAGCACGCGAGCTTCACCCGCCCAATATGCGGCCTCATGTGGCGGTCGTGGCCGGGGGTAGTGGGTCAATTTGCTGTAGGTCGGGCTTTATGCCCGACAGTCAACCGCCACATGTCGGGGATAAACCCCGACCTACAAAAGCCTCGGCACCCGGATAGAATCAAACTGACCCACTACCCGGCCGGGCTTTGAGTTGCGCCACGGTGCGTGATGCCTAGGCTGCGACTTCCTTGTGAACTCACCGGTCCTCTCCTCCGCCCCCCCCGCCACCGGCACGCCGGCCTTCCATGTGCGCGGGCTCACCAAGGTTTACGGCACCGGCACGGCCGAGGTGCGCGCGCTGGCGGGCGTGGACCTCGATCTGCACGCCGGGGAGCTCGTCGTGTTGCTCGGACCCTCCGGCTCCGGCAAGACCACGCTGCTCAACCAGCTCGGCGGCCTCGATATCCCGACCGCCGGCACCCTGCGCTACCGCGACATCGACCTCACCCACGCCAGCGAGGAGCAGCTCACGAACTACCGGCGCGAGTCGGTCGGTTTCGTTTTCCAATTCTATAACCTCATCCCCAGCCTGACCGCCCGCGAGAATGTCGGCCTCATCACCGAGATCGCCCGCGATCCGCTCAGCCCCGAGACCGCCCTGCAGATGGTTGGGCTCGCGCCGCGTCTCGACCACTTCCCCGCGCAGCTCTCCGGCGGCGAACAGCAGCGCGTGGCCATCGCCCGCGCCATCGCCAAGCGCCCGGAGGTGCTGCTGTGCGACGAGCCCACCGGCGCGCTCGATGTGAAAACCGGCATCGTCGTGCTCGAGGCCATCCAACGCGCCAACCGCGAGCTCGGCACGCTCACCGTCATCATCACCCACAACGCCGTCATGGCCGACATGGCCGACCGCGTCATCCGCTTCTCCGACGGCCGCGTGCAGTCGGAGCAGCGCAACGCCGCGCCCGCCGCGCCGGACACCTTGCGGTGGTAAGCTCCAAGAACTCCAACCGCCAAGCTCCAATGAACAACAGAACTTCCAATCTGAGTTTTGCGACACGGGAGATTTCTCCTGTTTTGAGTTTCTTTGAAGTTTGGATGTTGGAGCTTGGAGTTTTTTGAAATGCTCCCGCACCTCGACCGCAAGCTGCTCCGCGACCTGAAGCGCCTCAAGGGCCAGGCCGCCGCGGTGTCGCTCGTCATGGCCTGCGGGCTCGCGATGCTCATCATGGCGCGCAGCCTCATCCACTCGCTCGATTCGACGCGCGCCGAGTATTACCAGACGAACCATTTCGCGGAGGTCTTCGCCTCGCTCAAGCGCGCGCCCAACGACCTCGCGGCGCGCATCGCCGCGTTGCCCGGCGTCGCCACCGTGCAGACCGATCTCGCCGTGCCCGTTACGCTGGACTTGCCGGGCATTGCGGAACCGGCCGGCGGCCTCGTGCGTTCGCTGCCCGATTTCGGCGCACCGGAACTGAACCGCCTCTTCCTCCGCCGCGGCGGCTGGCTGTCGCCGGGGGCGCGCGGCGAGGTGCTGGTCGGCGAGGCCTTCGCCACGGCCAACGCCCTCAACCCCGGCGACACGCTCGCGATGCTGCTCAACGGCCGCCGCCAGACCTTCCGCATCGCCGGCATCGTGCTCTCGCCGGAATACATCTTCGAGTCGCGCCCGGGTGCGGCCCTGCCCGACAAGCGCACCTACGGCATTTTCTGGATGCCCTACAAGGAGCTCGCCACCGCCTGGAACCTCTACGGCGCGTTCAACCACGTTGGCCTCACCCTCGCGCCCGGTGCCGCCGAAAAACCCGTCATCGCCGAACTCGACCGCCTGCTGCGGCCCTACGGCGGCCGCGGGGCCTACGGCCGCAAGGACCACCCGTCGCACATCCGGGTGTCCGACGAAATCCGGGTGCTCACCATCCTCTCCGTCGGCTTCCCCACCATCTTCCTTGGCGTCGCCGCCTTCATGACCAACGCCGTGCTTTCGCGCCTGCTCGCCTTGCAGCGCGAGCAGATCGCCATCCTCAAGGCCTTCGGCTTCACCAACCGCCAGATCGTGATTCATTACCTGAAGTTCGCCTTCGTGATGGTGGCGGGCGGCGTGCTCTTCGGTCTGCTCGGCGGCATCTTTCTCGGCCGGAAGCTCGTCATCATGTATGAGCTGTTCTTCAAGTTCCCGGACCTGGTGTTCCGGCTCGACGGCACCGCCGTCGCCATCGCGCTCACCGTCGGGCTCGGGGCCGTGACGCTCGGGGTCTTCAGCTCCGTGCGCAAGGCCGCCCGCCTTCCGCCCGCCGAGGCCATGCGTCCGGAACCGCCGGCCAGCTACCGGCCATCCTACCTCGAGCGCCTCGGCTTCCAGCGCCTGCTCTCGCACTCGTTCCGCATCGCCGTCCGCAACCTCGAGCGCCGCCCCATGCAGGCGCTGTTCACCGTCGCCGGCCTCGCGCTGGCCACCGCGCTGTTGATTTTGCCCAATACCTTCAAGGCCGGCATCGCGGAGATTCTCGATTTTAAGTGGGATGTCGTCCAGCGGCAGGACATCAATCTCGGTTTGGTCGAACCCTCGTCGGCCCGGCTGGCCCACGAGCTGGCGCAGCTGCCGGGTGTCACCAGCCTCGAACCGTCGCGCTACGCCGCCGTGCGCATCCACTTCCAAGGCCGCACCCGCCAGATCGGCCTGCGCAGTTTGCTGCCGGGCGCGATGCACAGCCGCGCGGTCGACAGTGCCAACCGGGAAATCGCCCCCCCGACCGACGGCCTCATCGTTTCCGCCAAGCTCGCCCAGGTCCTCGGCGCGAAGGTCGGTGATCTGCTCGTCGTGGAGGCACTGGAGGGCCGCCGGCCGGTCAAGTCCCTGCCGGTGGTCGGCCTCGCGGAGGATTTTACCGGCATCACCGCCTACATGGAACTGCATGCCATCAACCGCTTTCTCGGCGAAGGCGATGTCATCACCGGGGCCAGCCTCGGACTCGACCTGAGCCGCCGCGCGGAATTTCTCGCCGCGCTGAAGGAAATCCCGCGCGTCAGTTCGGTTGCGATCAAGGAGTCCCTGCGGAAGAGTTTCCGCGAGACGACCGCGCAGATGATGGGCCTCATCCAGAGCATCTACCTTTTCTTCTCCGTGGTCGTGGCCTTCGGCGTCATCTATAACAACGCCCGCATCTCCCTCGCTGAGCGGGCGCGCGAGCTCGCCACGCTTCGGGTCGTCGGGATGACGCAGCGTGAAGTCGGCGCCATCCTCGTCATCGAGCTGGTTATTTTGGCGGTGCTGGCCGTGCCTCTCGGCCTCGCGTGCGGCACGGGCTTTGCGACCGTCATCATCTCGTCCGTGAACACCGAGACCGTGCGTCTGCCGCTGGTTTTCACGAGCTACACCTACACCTTTGCCGTGGTCGTCGTCGCCACCGCTTCCGTCTTTTCCGCCCTCGTCGTGCTGCGCAAACTCAAGCAGCTCGACCTCATCGCCACGCTCAAGGCCCCGGAGTGATCCTTGCTGACCCTCTTTCTCTTCCTCGTAATCTTAATCGTTCTCCCGTTTTGTTCCTTCATCGATTCACGACCCGAGATTAAGAGAACGATTACGAGAAAGAGAAAGATTCCCGATCCAGCCGATTCCCAAGTTCCCCCTCTCACTTTCCCATGAATGCCTCCCCCGCTCCCGCCAAACGCCTCCGCTGGCTGCCCTACGCCCTCGGCGCCGGGCTGATCGTCGCCCTCGGCTTCGGCCTGCGCCCCAAGCCCGCGCCGGTCGAGACCGCCCTCGCCGCCACCGGCCCGCTGCGCGCCACCGTCAGCGAGGAGGGCAAGACGCGCATCAAGCAGCGCTACGTCGTCTCCTCGCCCGTCACCGGCCAGTTGCGCCGCGTGCCCTTCAAGCCCGGTGCCACGATCGCTGCCGGCGACGTGGTCGCGGTCATCGAGCCGATGACCGCCTCGCCGCTCGACACCCGCAGCCGGGCCCTGGCCGAGGCGCGCCGCGATTCCGCGGTGGCCGCGCTGGAGAAAACCCGCGCCGCGCACGCGCTCGCCGTCAGTGAACTCAAGCGCGTGGAGCGCATGTTTGCCGCCGGGACGGTCTCGCCGCAGGATTTCGATGCGGCGCAGCTCCGTGAGACCGCTGCGTCTCGCGAAATCATCGCCGCCGAGGGCGCCTTGCGCGCCGCCGAGACCGAGCTGGCAGTCGCCGCCCCCGGCGCCACCCCGGCGCTGGTCGAGGTCCGCGCTCCAATCGCCGGTCGCGTGCTGCATGTTTTCCAGGAGAGCGAGCGCCCCGTCATCGCCGGCACGCCGCTGCTTGATGCCGGCGATCCGGCCGACCTGGAGGTCGTCATCGAGCTGCTCTCGCGCGACGGCGCCGCGCTCACGCCCGGCGCACGCGTGGAGTTGGAGCAATGGGGCGGTCCCAAGCCGCTCGAAGCCCGCGTGCGGCTGGTCGAGCCCGCGGCCTTCACCAAGATTTCCGCTCTCGGCGTCGAGGAACAGCGCGTCAACGTCGTGGCCGACATCATCACGCCCGTCGCCGAGCGCGCGTCGCTCGGCGACAATTTCCGCGTCGAGGCCCGCGTCATCGTCTGGGAAACCGAAAATACCCTGAAGGTGCCCGTGTCGGCACTTTTCCGTCACGGCAAGGAATCGGCCGCCTACGTCGTCCGCGGCGGCAAGGCCGTGCTCGTGCCCGTCGAGGCCGGACGCTCCAGCGGCTCCGAGGTGCAGGTGCTCAAGGGCCTGAACGAGGGCGACGAGGTCATCCTCTACCCCGGCGACCGCGTGACCGACGGCCAGCGGGTGAGCCCGGTGAAGATTTGACGCCAGGGCGAAAGCCCGCTCACAGCCGGTTGAGCGGGTAGTGCTGGTCAATGAAATGGAAATCCCGGTCGTTCTCCAGCAAGTTGACTCCATGCTGCACCACGATCGCGGCGATCAGGCAATCGATCGGGCTGCGGATGGTCGCCCCCTTCCGCCGGAGTTCCCGGTAGATGCCAGCCCCGAGCTCGAACGTTGACCGGTCTTCCGTGAGGTAAACCAGTCCCTCGAACCGGCGCTTCGTCGCTATAAACTCCTGCTCGTCACGGATGCCCTGCAGCACTTCCGTGAGGATGAAGCCGCAGCAGCAGATATCCTCTTTCTGCCGGATGCACTCCTCCAACTTGGCGGCTGGGGCGGAGGATCCACCGCGAAAGAAATCAATCCAGACCGAGGTATCGACCAGCACCCTCATGCCGTGCGGGTCTTGCGCATGGCGCCAAGATCTCCCTCCCACCGGACATTGCCTTTGAGCGCCAGCAACCCGGTCTGGCGCTCACGCCGGACGAGTTCCTGCAGCGCGTGCTCCACCAGTGCCCGCCGGGTCTTGAGCCCGGTGCTCTTCAGCCCCGCGCGCACCAGCTTCTGGTTCAGGACAATATTGGTTCTCTTCATGCCTACACATCAAACGTAGCATTCATGTGTAGGCAAGTCCATAGACGGCCGCAAAGAAGGCCCGCGGGTGAGCCCGGTGAAGATTTACTGAGGCTCGCGAAACACAGTGACGTTGGCCGCCACCTTTGTAGGTCGGGCTTTACGCCCGACATGCTGGGCAATCCGTCGGGGATAAACCCCGACCTACAGTCAAATCGCGTCACCCTATTATGCGAAACTCAGTAGGGGCGACATTGACTGCCTGATCGACCCGGACATCCTTCAACGGCGTGACTACCGTCGTCATTTCCCGAAAATTCCAAGTGGTCATCCCGCAAAGCATCCGCGAGGCCATGGGCCTCCGTTCGGGCGAGAAGGCGCATGTGATCCCTTACCGCAATCGCATCGAGATCATTCCGGTGCGTGGCGTCCGCAAACTGCGGGGATCCCTCAAGGGCATCGACACTTCCTTTGAACGTGCTGCCGACCGCGTAACCGACGGCCAGCGGGTGACGCCGGTGAAGATTTGACGGCAGGAGCAGGCCACCCATCGTGAACCTACTGTTGAAACAAAAGCTTATCAACCCCGACTTGCTTACCGGCAAACAACGGGAAGCATATCATTTTCAAAAAGTCTCAGCTTTGTTGGCCGACTACGGCTATTTGACCATTAAGCTGTCTGATGACTGGTGTGGCGCAGATTTTATCGCACAGCATCAGGATGGTTCCTTCCTGAAAGTTCAGCTAAAAGGCCGACTCACAGTAGGAAAGAAATACGAGAGGAAAAAACTGTGGATTTGTTTTCCAGCCGATGGCCAGTGGTATATTTACCCTCACGATGTCGTGCTGAAAAAACTCCTCCATGAGAAGAAGGCCTCCATCGCAACCACCTATCTTGCTGGTGGTGGTTACAGTTTCCCAGGTTTGACCAAGGAGCTTAAGTTAATGCTTGAGAAATATCGGATAGCATCTCCTCCCCCGGTCCCCTGAGTGCGGGGGTTGCGCAATGTCGCTGAAGCAGGTAATTTCATCGCTCCGGGTTTGCCAACGGGCAGTTCGGCTGCGTAGTTTCCCGGGCATGATTCGCGTTACATCCCCTCTTCGCGGTGCCGTCGTCGCGGTGCTGCTCGCGGCCTCCGTTGTGCTCGCCGCCGATGCCAATCCCACGCAGGAACGCGCCGACCGCTTCCTCGCCCTCGTCAATTCGGCCTACAAGTCCCTCGTCACCCTCGAGGGCAACGCCCAGTGGAAGGCCCTCACCGACGTCTCGCCGGTCCATGACGCCGGCTCCGAGGCCGCCAGCAAGGCCCGCGCGGCCTTCACCGGCGACCCCGTCCTCATCAATGAGGCCAAGGCCCTCCTCCTCAAGCGCCACGAGCTGAACGAGGTCACCATCCGCCAGCTCCAGCAGCTGCTCCTCGCCGCCGCCGAGGGCCCGATGACCAATCCCAAGCTCGTCGCCGACCGCATCGACGCCGAGGTGGCGCAGGCCTCCACCCTCAACGGTTTTGAATTCAAGCTGAAGGGAAAGCCCATCACGGTGAACGAAATCGACAACCTCCTTAACTCCAGCACCGACCTCAAGGAGCGCCAGGCGGTCTGGGAGGCCTCCAAGGAATCGGGCCAGGCCCTCAAAGCCGGTCTCGTAAAGCTCCGCGACCTGCGCAACGGCGTCGCCAAGGAACTCGATTATCCCGACTACTTCGCGCTCCAGGTCGCGGGCTACGGCATGACGACGGACGAGATGCTCAAACTGCAGGCCGATTTCATGCGCGAGCTGCGCCCGCTCTACCTCCAGCTCCACACCTGGGTAAAATACAAGCTCGCCGAAAAATACCAACAGCCGGTGCCGAAGCGCATCCCGGCGCACTGGATCAACAACCGCTGGTCGCAGGAATGGGGCGGCCTCTCCGAGGGCGCCGACCTCACGGAGTTTTTCAAGGGCCGCACGCCCGAGTGGGTCGCGAAATCCTCAGAACAATTCTACGTCGGCCTCGGCTTCCCCGCCCTGCCCAAATCCTTCTGGGAAAAATCGGACCTTTATCCAGTGCCCGCCGGCAGCCCGCGCAAGAAAAACACCCACGCCTCCGCGTGGCATGTGGACCTCGAGAGCGACCTGCGCTCGTTGCAGAGCATCGAGGCCAATCCGTGGTGGTTCTCGACCAACCACCATGAGTTCGGCCACATCTATTATTTCATGGGCTACACGCGGCCCGAGGTGCCGGCCTTGTTGCGCACCGGCGCGAACCCGGCCTTCCACGAGGGCTTCGGCGAGCTGACCGCGCTGGCCTCCGGCATGGCGCCCTACCTCAAGTCGCTCGGCATTTTGCCCGCCGGTTTCAAGGTCGATGAGAACGCCTTCCTCCTCAACAACGCCCTCGTCCCCGGCGTGCCGTTCATCTTCTGGGCCTCCGGCGTCATGGCGCACTGGGAGGCCGACGTCTATGCGAACAAGCTGCCCGCTGACCAGTGGAACGCCCGCTGGTGGCAATACGTGCGCGACTTCCAGGGCGTCGAGCCGCCTACCGCGCGCGGCGAGGAGTGGTGCGACCCCGCGACCAAGACGCACATCAACGACACGCCGTGCTATTACTACAGCTACGCCATCGCGCAGGTGTTCAAATACCAGCTCAACGACTACATCGCCAAAAAAATTCTCAAACAGCCGCCGCAGAGCTGCAATTACGCCAATAATAAGGAAGTCGGCGACTTCTTCCGGAAAATCATGCAGAAGGGCAAGACCGAGGACTGGCGGAAAGTCATCAAGGAGGCCACCGGCGAGGAATTGAGCACGCGCGCCATGGTCGAATACTACGCCCCGCTCATGAAGTGGCTGCAGGAACAGAACAAGGGCCGCCCGATCGGCTGGGATTGAGGGGGTTTCAATAAATGTGGGAGCGACTTCACGTCGCCACTGACCGACGTTATTGAGGGTGTCGGGGCATAAAAAGCCCCTTGTTGCTCCCACGCAGAAGGACCGTTCATCGGCTCGTCGGGACGACTCGCCCTGCCTGCCCATTAGCCCATCAAATCAAACCCCGGTCTGCGGCGGGGTTGAGCTTATACCACCCCAACACCCTGCCCCTTGGACAGGGCAATAAATGCGCCCTTTCCGCCAAGCGCAGCCTTTACCAACCCCCTTGCTTAGGACATAGTGGAGGTATGGTCAGTCCCAACACCCCAGGACCCCTTGGTGCGGCGGCGCACTCATCGGGTGCAACTCCCTCCATCGACGACGTCGTCATCCGGCTCGCGGGCAATTCGCAGGACGGCATTCAGGCGGTCGGCGGCTTCCTCGCCCGCCTCGCCGGCCGCTCCGATCAGGAGGTCATGACCTACATGACCATCCCGTCGACGATCTCCGGCGGCCCGTCCATTTTCCAGGTCCGCATGGGCTCCGGCGAGATCCTTTCTTCCGGCGACCGCGCCGACGTGCTCGTGGCCTTCTACCAGCACAGCTACGAGAGCCACCGCGCCTCACTCCGTCCCGGCGGCGTGCTCCTCTACGATTCCGACCACGTCACGCCGAATCCCGACGACAAGGAAATAACCGCCGTTGGGGTGCCGATGACCTCCGCCACCGTCGAGGCCGTCGGCGGCTCCTCCAAGGAGAAGGGCAAGAACATCTACGTGCTTGGCCTGCTCGCCCGCATGTTCGACCTCGACGTCGCCAAACTCACGCAGCTCATCAAAGAGCGCTTTGGCGGCAAGGACGAGGACATCGTGCGCAACGCCCTCCTCGCCTTCGACGCCGGCTACGCCTTTTCGGCGGAGAACCTGCGCTACCGTCTGGAAAAGTCCGCCGCCCCCGCGCCCGGCGCCCGCCCGCAGGTCACCACCGACGGCAACACCGCCCTCGCCTACGGTCTCATCGCCGCCGGCGTCCGCCACGGCGCCGCCTATCCGATCACGCCGTGGTCCTCCATCATGGAGACCCTCCGCGTCGAGTTGCCGAAATACGGCGGCATCTTCGTGCAGTGCGAGGACGAGATCGCCGCCGCCTCCACCGCGCTCGGTTTCTCCTACGGCGGCCATCTCGCTGTCACCGGCTCCTCCGGCCCCGGCCTTTCCCTCAAGATGGAGGCCCTCGGCTGGGCCACGATGGCCGAGATGCCCCTTATCGTGATCAACATCCAGCGCGGCGGCCCGTCCACCGGGATGCCGACGAACATCGAGCAGAGCGACCTCCTGCAGGCCATCTACGGCAGTCATGGCGACTGCCCGCGCGTCGTCCTCGCCCCGAAGAACGTCGAGGACTGTTTCTACGTCGCCCTTGAGGCCGGCCGCATCGCCCGCGAATACAGCACCCCGGTCATCATCCTCTCCGACCAGGCCATCGCGACCCGCATCGAGGCCTTCCCCGAACCCGAGCTCGCCAAGCTCATGGGCGAGACAAAACCCGACATCCGGCCACGCGACCCGGAGTTCAAGCCCTACCCGATTGATTCCATCACCCGCCACGCGCCGCCCGGCTCGCTCATGACCTCCGGCAAATACCCGACCGTCACCGGGCTCGAGCACGACGAGCTCGGCCACCCGACGGCGAATCCGGGCCTGCACATGAAGATGACCGCGAAGCGCCGCGAGAAATTGAAGAAGCTCGCCGCCACGCTGCCCGCGCCCGAACTCGCCGGCGACCAGTCGGGCGATGTCCTCCTCGTCGGCTGGGGTTGCACCTACGGCCCGATCCGCGAAGCCATGGTCCGCCTGCGCGGCGCCGGCGCCAAGGTCGGCCACCTACAGATGCGCCACATCCATCCGCTCGCGCCGGGCCTCGCTGATACCTTCGCCCGCTACCAGCACGTCATCGTCGTCGAGATCAATGACGAGGGCCTCTACGGTTACGGCCAGCTCACCACGCTCCTGCGCGGCTGCTTCTGCAACCCCGCGATCACCAGCATCACCAAGACCGACGGACTCACCTACAAGGTCAGCGAGATCGTCGAGCGCGTCGCCAAGACGCTCGGCCTCGCCGACACCTCCGTCGGCATGCGCAAACAGAGTGTCCTGGCGATTCCTGTCCGCACGTGATGCGCGGTTTCTTAACTTTAAAATCTAAAATTTATGTCCGCCCCCGCTACCCCTTCCGCAGTCCTCCCGGCGCCCGCTGACGGCTCACGTGCTCCGCTCACCAAGAAAGTCCTGGTTGCCGACCATCCGACGTGGTGTCCCGGCTGCGGCGACTTCGCCGTGCTGGCCTCGTTCTACAAGGTTCTGGAGAAGCTCAACTACCCGCAGGAGAAGATCGTCACCTTCGCCGGCATCGGCTGCTCCTCGCGCTTCCCGTATTTCGTCAACACCCACGGCGGCCACTACATCCACGGCCGCTCCCTGCCCTTCGCCGCCGGCATCAGCCTTGGCCGCGACGACCTGCATGTCTTCGTCTTCGGCGGCGACGGCGACGGCTTCTCCATCGGCGGCAACCACCTCGTCCATACCGCCCGCAAGAATCCGCGGCTGACCTACGTCATCATGGACAACTCGGTCTACGGCCTGACGAAGAAGCAGACCTCCCCGACTTCGCCCCTCGGTTTCAAGTCCAAGACCGACCCCTGGGGCGCCTTCGACCAGCCTATCAACCCTATGCGGACGCTCATCAACAGCGGCGCCACCTTTGTCGCCCGGTCGCACGCCACCCAGGTCAACCACATGGTCGAGATGATGCTCAAGGCCTCGCAGCACGACGGGTTCTCCGTCGTCGAGATCCTCTCCGAATGCGTCGAATTCTTCGAGGGCGCTTTCGACGGCGCCGTGCCCCGCAAGGGCGGCGCCTGGCAGACCATCGAGCTGAAGAAGAACGACGGCTCCCCCGAGGACGCCGCGCGCCACGACCCGACCGACGAGGTCGCGGCCTTCAAGCTCGCCTCCGCGCCGTGGCCGGGAAAGTTCGGCATCTACTACGAGAACAAGACCCGCCCGACCAAGAACGCCCTTGAGCAGAAGCTCATCGCCCACACCCGGGAAAAAACCAAAAATGCTTCTGACCTGGAGTTGCTCCAGAAAACATTTGCCCGGATGCGTTAGGCGTCACGCGAAGAAGACCCCTTGTCTGGCCGTAGCTCACAGAGCGAAGGCGGAAGAAGAGATGGCACCACAGCAATATGTGATTGATATCTTAGTAGGATACTACTCTAGTTGCTTATTACGTAGTTAATGAAAGCAACTCTCAACCGAGTATATTCAATTAGCTTGGGGCCAGCTCATGCGCAGCGCCTGAAGCAAATCCAAAATAAAATACGCTCAACTACAGAGCATATAGGGAATCGTAGTGAGGCTGTGCAGGTCGCCCTACTTGCATTCGCTGCCGATGATAAAATCGCAGAGTTGGTAGAGAAAAACAAATGTCACGATTGCCGGAGGAAGCAAAAATGACCC
>LNEH01000212.1 GCA_001464505.1 Verrucomicrobia bacterium Ga0077533 | reverse complement strand
CCGGGATTTTGTTAACCACTAATACCAGTTATCCATTGAATTCAGACTTTACACCAAGATCGCAAAGTTCGCGAAGTCAGCGTGAGGCAATGATGTTGAACCTTGGCTGGCTTTGCTGCCTTGGTGTGAAAAATCCGATTCCGCATAGTAATTGGTATAATGGGATTCATCAAAGATGAATCCTTCAAAGTGTGCGGCGACTGATCGTCGGCGGTCTAGGATAGGGGCCAGCTAATCGCGGGCTCTTTTTCTATGTAGGAGGGGCTTTACGCCCCGATGCCTGCGATTAGCAGGCTCCAAAAAAACAAAATAGCGGCGCCGATAAGGCGCCGCGCATTTGGTAGGATTCATCATTGATGAATCCCATTAGCGGTTAACCAGTCCTCCCCTTGTAGGAGCGGCTTTATACCATTTACTCATTGGAGTTGGATCATAGCGAAAGTGCCTTAGGGTAGGGCGGAGCGGCCCGCTCCGCCGCGGCGCACCGGGCCGGTGTGCCCTACCGCGCTGCTGCGCCAAAGTCTCAAATTATCCCGTAATTGGCTTTACGCTGCGACCTGATCGCGGCGGGGCCTTCAATCGCGGCATAAAGCCGCTCCTACAGTTTCAATCTTGCCGCCGGTGCAGGAGCGACACGTTAATGGCGTCGCATGAGCCTGACGATCTGGACCAACCACGGCTTTCGCCCCGGGGCGCTGGACCTGTTCAAGCAGGGTGTCGCGGCGGCCGGCCACCGGCTCATCCATTCGCCCAAGGCCTCGGCCTCGGTGCTCGCCGCCGGCGCGGCGGACCCGACGATGGCGGAGGCGGACATCGCCTACGGCCAGCCGGATGTCGCCGACACCATGCGGCTGACGCGCCTGCGCTGGGTGGCGCTGTCCACCGCCGGCTACACGCGCTACGACACCCCGGAATTCCGTGCCGCCATGACGGCCCGCGGCACGCCGGTCACGAGCGCCTCGGGCGTGTTCGCCGATCCCTGCGCGCAACAGATGCTCGGCTGCATGCTCGCGCTCGTGCGCAACCTGCCGGCGCAGCTCCGCAACCAGGACGGCCCGCGCGAGTGGCGCTATCTGGAAGACCGTTTCACCGCCACCGTGCTTACCGGTCAGAACGTGCTGCTCCTCGGCTTCGGCGCCATCGGGCAACGGCTGGCGGAACTGCTCGCGCCCTTCGGCTGCAAGGTCACCGCGTATCGCCGCACCCCGCGTGGTGACGAGGGCGTCACAATCGTGACCGATGCCGGCCTGTCCGCTGCGCTCGCGTCGGCCGACCACGTGGTGGACCTGCTGCCGGACTCACCGGCGACAAAACTGTTCATGAATGCGGCGCGGTTCGCGGCGATGAAACGCGGCGCGCGTTTCTACAACGTCGGCCGCGGCACCACCGTGGACCAGGACGCGCTCATCGCTGCGCTCACATCGGGGCAGGTGGGCGCGGCCTACCTCGACGTGATGGAGCCCGAGCCGCTGCCGCCGACGCATCCGCTGTGGCGCGCGCCGAATTGCTACCTCACCTGCCACATCGGCGGCGGCCGCCGCGAGCAGGACGAGGAACTCGCCCGGCATTTTCTCGCCAACCTCCGCCGGTTTGAAAAAGGCGAGCCGCTGGCCGACCGGATCATATGAACTTTGCTTATTAGCTGACGGGTAGGGCGCACCGGCCCGGTGCGCCGCGGCGGAGCGAGCCGCTCCGCCCTACCATCTCCACGGTGTTCCGCCCTGGCTCCGGGCCAAGAAGGCGTTCTTGACACCGCCGGTGGCAGGGCAATTTTACCGCCATGACGATGCTGGAGCTCAAGCAGCAGGTTTCCCTGCTTTCCGCGCGCGAACGCCGCGAGCTCAACGCCTACCTGATCCGGTTGCGGCACGAGCGGCCGGAATGGCGGCGCATGGTTAGCCAGCGCATGCGGGACATGGACCGGGGGAAGAAAATTTCCGTGACGCAGCTCCGGCAGCAGCTCGCCCGTGGCTAGCCGCATTCCCTACCGGCTTTGCTTTGCGTCCGAGGCGGCGGAATTTCTCGCCCAGTTGCCCAAATCCCGCCAACGCCGCGCGCTGCGGCTGGCCCAGACCTTGGCGGCCAATCCGTTTGTGCGCAGCGATTATGCGGTCGCCGATGAATCCGGGCGCGAGCAGGAGCACCTGCTCATTGAGGATTTCGTTTTCACCTACTGGCTGGACCATGCCGCGCGTGAGCTGCGGGTCACGGATATCGAGGACGCCTCGTAAGCGAGACCGCGTTTTCCAACGCGGCCAGGCTCGATCACTGCTTGTAGACCTTGCCGGCTTTCATGACGAAGCTGACCTGGGTCATGAGCTTGATGTCGGCGAGGGGATCGCCGGGCACGGCGACGAGGTCGGCGAATTTGCCGGCCTCGACCGTGCCGAAGTCTTTCTCGACACCGAGCAGTTTCGCTCCTTCGAGCGTGGCGGACTGGAGGGCCTTCATCGGGGGCATGCCGGCCTCGACCATGTAGATGAATTCCCTGGCGTTGTCGCCGTGCGGCGCGACGCCCTGGTCGGTGCCGAAGGCGATCTTCACGCCGGCCTGCCAGGCGCGCTGGAACGTGGCCTGGATGAGCGGGCCGACTAGGGCGGCCTTGGGGCGCACGATGGCGGGGAAGTAGCCGTCGATCCTGGCTTTCTCCGCGATGAAACGCCCGGCGCTGATGGTCGGCACGTAATAGGTGCCGTGCTTTTTCATCAACCCGATGGTCTCGTCGGACATGAAGGTGCCGTGCTCGATGGAAACGACGCCGGCCTTGATGGCGCGCTGCATGCCCTCGTCCCCGTGGGCGTGGGCCGCGACCTTGAGGCCGTAGTCTTTCGCCGTCTGCACGACGGCGGCCAGTTCATCGTCGGTCTGGAGCGGAGCCTGGCTGCTCTTGGCGAGGCTGAGCACGCCGCCGGTGGAGGAGACCTTGATGAAGTCCGCGCCATCCTTGTAACGCTGGCGCACGACCCGGCGCAGACCATCGGGGCCGTCGGCCACGGCGGTGTTGCTGCTCGCGAGCAGATCCTGCAACTGGGTGTTGAGGCCGTTTGTGGCATCGCCGACGTGGCTGCCGGTGGTGCCGACGCTGCCGGCGGCGTAGACCCGCGGGCCGTCGACCCAGCCCTTCGCGATGGCGTCGCGGAGCGCGAGGTTGAGTTTGTTCTCGGCGCCGCAGTCCCGGACGGTGGTGAAACCGGCGAGGAGGGTCCGTTTCGCATAAACCGTGGAACGCAGAGCAAAGTCGGCGGGATTCAGGAAGAAGCCTTCGGTGTAACTTTGGGGCGACTGTTCGCTGGTCAGGTGGACGTGCATGTCCATCAGGCCGGGCATCAAGGTGGCATTTTTCAGGTCGATCACGGTATCGCCCGCCGCCGGCGCGGTGTAACCGTCGGCGAGGCCGGTGATGCGCTCGCCCTCGATGGTGATAGTGACGGCCTTGCGGACGGTGTCAGCGCGACCGTCGATGAGTGCGCCGGCGTGGATGAGGGTCTTGGCCGGGGCGAGGGTGGCCGCGAACAGGGCGGCACCCGTAACAAGGAGACGGCAGGGGAGGCGCATGGCCAATTTAACGCCAACTGACCGGCCGTGCGCAACCGCCAAGTCACCGCGACCTACGTGGTCGGCGGGTTGAACAAATCCTCGTAGGCGTAGAGCAGCGCGCCGAACATCAGGGGCAGCGTGAAGAACACGCCGACGATCAGGCCG
>LNEH01000211.1 GCA_001464505.1 Verrucomicrobia bacterium Ga0077533 | reverse complement strand
CACCCCGTTGAGGAACAGGCCGGCGACCATGCCGAGGATGGGGATGAACCCGAGGGCCATTTGCGCCAGCAGCACCAGCAGGGTGATGCCGACCAGCGGCAGCAGATTGGCTTTCCACAGTTCAAAGCTGCGGCCGAGGCAGCCGAACACGTCAATCTGGGTCGCGCGGGCGGAGTAGGCATCGGCGATTTCCCTGATGCTGCCGGTGGGCGCAGCGGGCAGGGGCGTTCCCGCCGGGGCCGAAGCTGTGATGGGCGGCGGGGGCGGTTGGGAAGCGAACTCCGGAAAGTCGCCCAGTGTTTTCCACTCGGTCTCGTTTGCGCGCCTCGCCTTGGTCGAAAGGGTCGCGCGGCCGCCGTTGATCCATTCGCCGATTTTGCCGGCCGTCACCGGCCCGTATTCCTTTCCGTCAGCTCCGAGGATGGTGAACATAGTGGGCTTATTCTGCGCGGGGATGGCGCGAGGTCAACGCCGGCGGCATGTCGGCAGCGGGTCAGTTTGATGTAGGTCGGGCTTTATGCCCGACGTTTTCGCGGCATGTCGGGGGTAAACCCCGACCTACACCCTCACCAAATTACCGGCCCTCACTCCTCGCCGGATTTCTCGTGGACGCGCCGGCGGAGGTTTTTCGTAAGTTTCTTCATCTGCGCCTTGTGCTGTTGGGCGGCGGGCCGGTCCACCCGGCGCACCTCGTGGGCGGTGGCGCGGAGCATGCGCAGATAACTCTGCCAGCGCGCGGACTCAAGCGAGCCGTCGGCCAACGCGGCCGTCACAGCGCAGCCGGGCTCGACGGTGTGGGTGCAGTCGCGGAATTTGCACCGGCCGGCCACGTCGGCGACGTCGGCAAAGGCCGACGCCACGCTGTCCGTGGCCTCCCACGGCTGGATCTCGCGCATGCCGGGCGTGTCGATGATGATTACGCCGTCCGGTGTGATCAGCAGCTCGCGCTGCGTCGTGGTGTGCCGGCCCTTGTTGTCGGACTCGCGGACTGCCTGCACGGCCTGCACCGGGCCGCCCAACAGCCGGTTGATGATCGTGGATTTGCCGACCCCGGAGGAACCCAGCAGCGCGATGGTCTGCCCGGGCTGGAGCCACGGCGCGAGGGCCTTGAGGCCGCGCCGGGTCTTGGCGCTGATGACGAATACGGGCACGGCGGGCGCAATCGCGGCGATTTCGCGCAGCAGCGGGTCGGCCTCGCCGGTGAGATCGGCCTTGTTGAGCACAATGACGGGCTGGGCGCCGCTGGCATAGGCGGCGGCGAGGTAGCGCTCGAGGCGATGCAGGTGATGATTGCCGTCGAGCGAGCTGACGAGGAAGACCGTGTCCACATTCGCCGCCACGACCTGCTCCAGCACTTCCTCACCCGCGGCACGGCGGGAAAACTTGGTGCGGCGCGGCAGCACGGCCTGGATGGCGACCCGGGCGGGATCGCCCGGTTGCGGCGTCACGGCGACCCAGTCGCCAATGGCGGGGTAATCGGCGGGGGCCTTGGCGGCGTGCATGAATTTCCCGCTGCATTCCCCGAGGCGCGCGCCGGTCTCGCCGGTCACTTCACAATAGCCCTTCAGCTCGAGCGTCACCCGCGCCGGCTCGCCGCCCTCCGCCGCGTAGGGCGCGAAGACCTGCGCTAAGGTGTCATTCCAACCAAGGGCGGCGAGCGTCATGCACCCAGCAGCTTGGAACCATCCGGGCCGGGACGCCAGAACAGAGCCGTGCGCCCGACGGCGCCGACACAAAGGCACGGTGTCTCGGCGGCCATCCGCTCGCAGAGGACGGCGCGCTCGTCGCGGTCCGCCGTCTCGAAGCGCGCTTTCACCAGCTCGCGGGTGGCGAGCTGGCGGTTGAGCTCGGTGTAGAGCGCGGGCGTCGGGCCCTGGCGGCCGATGCGGAGCGAGTCGCTGAGTTTTTGGCCGAGGCCGCGCAGCTGGGTTTTCTGCGCGCCGGTGAGGGAAGGGAGATTCATTGACCACAGATGAACACGGATGGGCCCGGATAGAAGCTG
The DNA here is from genome assembly GCA_001464505.1 of Verrucomicrobia bacterium Ga0077533. GTDB lineage: Bacteria > Verrucomicrobiota > Verrucomicrobiia > Opitutales > Opitutaceae > Lacunisphaera. The sequence continues at coordinate 20,504 of LNEH01000211.1, read as the reverse complement.
ATTTTGCGAACCAGTCGGAATCGGGCGCCGGCGTATCGGGTGATTTTATCCCAAGGCTGGTCAACCAGCGGTTGAAAATTCGCTCAACGGCAGTTCGCGCCATTGGCCGGCGGCGAGGTCGCCGAGTTCCAGGTGACCGAAGCGGGTGCGGTGGAGGGTGAGCACCTCGGCGCCCTGGCTCGCGAACATCCGCCGCACCTGGTGATAGCGGCCCTCGGTCAGGGTCAGCTCGGCCGTGCGGGGCGTAATGATTTTCAACTCCGCCGGCGCGCAGGGCGCTGGCTCGTCCTTGAGCAGCAACGTGCCGCCGGCAAACAGCGGGACGAGCGCCGGGGCCAGGTCGGCGCTCACGGTGGCGCGGTAGACTTTCGGCACCTTGTGCTTGGGCGAGGTGAGCCGGTGGACGAGTTCGCTCTGGTCGGTGAGCAGCAGCAGGCCGCTGGTTTCCTTGTCGAGCCGGCCGATGCTGGTGACCGGCGGGTTGCGCGCGCGCCAGCGCGGCGGCAGCAGCGAATAGACGTTCGGGCCCTCGCGCTCGTCGTGCGAGCAGACGAGGCCGACCGGTTTGTGCAGGAGGAGCAGCAGGCCGGCCGGGTGGTCGGGCGGCTCGCCGTCCATGCGCACGTCGGCCGGGTCGACCTTGGCGCCGAAATCATCCGCGACGGCGCCGCGCACGGTCACGCGCCCGGCCTTGATCCATTCACGCGCCTCGCGGCGGGAGCAGTAGCCGAGGTTGGCGAGGAGTTGGTCGAGCCGGCGCATGGGGCGGACATCAATGCGGCAACACGGGCCGCGCGCGGGCCAGCGCGACCTCCGCCAAAGCGACCGGCTTGGCGGCCGGCCCGGCGGCGAAACGTGAACGGACGTGGGTGGCGAGGGCGGCGACCTCGGCGTCGGTCAGGTGATCCTGCGGGGCCATGTCGTTTTCATAAGCCTTTGCGCCCTCGCCGAGCACGGCCGAGCCGCGCAGGATGAGCGAGAGAAGCGGCTGCGGATCAGGATTGGAAATCCACCCGCTATCCTGGAGGGACGGTTGCAGATTGGGCACACCGCCGCCGTCGGCCATGTGGCAGGTGGCGCAGTTCTGGTTGAAGAGCACCAACCCGTCGGGGGCGGGGTCGGCGGGCACCGGCTCCTGGCGCGAGCAGGCCGTCGAGGCGGCCAGCAGGGAGAGCAAGGCGAGGATGCACCCGGTCATTTGCCGGTATAGATGATGCGCCAGACGCGGCCATGCGCGGAATCGGAAACGTAGAGCGAGCCGTCGGGCCCGACCGCGACTCCGTGGGGCCGGTGGGCGGCGTCCTTGGGCGAGGCGAGCTCGGCCCGGCCCGCGAAGTTGTCGGCGAAGATTTCGTAGCCGCCCGCCGGCTGGTTGTTTTCGTTGAAGGGGATGAACACTACATTGTAACCGGCCTGGGGCCGGGGCGCGCGATTCCACGAGCCCTGGAACGCCAGGAAGGCGCCGCGGTGGTATTTCGCGGGAAACTGCGTGCCGGTGTAGAACGCCAGTTGCATCGGCGACCAGTGCGCGGGGAAGGCGATGAGCGGTTCCGGGTATTGGCCGGGTTCGGCCGCCTTCTTGCCGTCGCCGCCGTATTCGGGGTTGAGCAGGCGTTGTTTCCGGATCGGATCGTAGTAGGTGAAGGGCCAGCCGTAGTTGGCGCCTTCGGTCAGGGCGTGGAAAACCTCGGCGGGTTGCTCGGCGTTGTCGTCGTCGGTGTAGAACTGCGGGGCGACGGTGTTGAGCTGGTCGCGGCCGTGGATGGCGGTGAAGAGCTGCCCGGAAAAGGGATTGAGCGCGAGGGTGGTGGCGTGGCGGTGACCGGTGGAGAAGTGATGGCCGTCGGCCTGCGTCTGGTCGGGCTTGTCGGCGTCGAAGCGCCAGAAGCCGCCGTAGGTTTTCAGGAACACGGTGGGATCCTGGCCGACGGCGCCGCGGGCGCGGTCGGGTTTGCCGTAGGCGTTGGAGGGCGCGCCGACCTCGACGTAGAGCCGGCCGTCGGCGCCGAAGGCGATGACCTTGGCGGCGTGCTGCCGTTCATTGGGCAGGTCGCGCACGATGCGTTCCGGCTGGCCGGCGGGCACGAGCTCCCCGGGCGTGAGCCAGTGGCGGAAAACATGGTTGTCGGTGGAGTGGTAGAGCCATTCGCCGCGCAAGACGATGCCCGTGCCGCCGCCGGAGCCGAATTCCTTGACGATCTCGGCGCGGCCGTCCCCGTCGGCGTCGCGCAGGCCGTAGATGCCGGCGGCGCGCGTCTTCACATAGATGTCGCCGTTGGGCGCCACGGTCATGGCGCGCAGCGGCTTGAGCTTGTCGGCGACAACCACGGCATGAAAGCCGGGCGGAAGCGTGAGGCCGCCGTTGTCGGCGTCCGGGGTGGGCAGGGCCCCCTTTGGTGCCAAGTCGTCCGCGCGGCAGGGCCCGGCAACGGTGAGACCCAACAGCAACAACGCAGGGAATGATATCTTCGGCATGATGCGCGCACTGTGGCCAGGTTCGCCGTCGAAGCAAGCCGTCGCCGAGCCACCTCTATTCAGTCCGCAAACCTTCCCGCCAAGCCCGCCGCCTACCAGGCGTGGCGGAAGCCGGCGAGGGCGAGACGCGGCGTGCCGGTGTTGACGAGGCCGTCGGCGCTGCGGCCGGTCTCGAGGCGCGCGTCGCCGAGGTTCTCGATGGTGAGAAACAATTCGCCGCCCGGGCCCACGGTGTAATTGGCACCGAGATCGGCCACCACCGCCGTCCCGAGGATCAGTTCGTTTTCGTCGTCCTCGAATTGCCGGCCGATGACACGGACGCGCGGCGTGAGCGAGAGCCGGCCCGCCCGCCATTCCGCGCCGAACACGGCGCTGTGCCGCGGCACTTGGGCGAGGCGCCGGCCCAGGAGCGCCGGGGCCAGTGCCGAGCGCCGGACGGTGGCATCGCTGTGAAGATAAGCCGCGTGGAAGGAGAGCGTGGCCGCCGGCTCCCATCGGACCGTGAGTTCGACGCCCCGGACGCGCAGCCGGTCGAGGTTGAGCCGCTGCCGGCCGGTGCCGCCATCCGGCACAAAACCCACGATGGGGAAGGTGCCAGGCCCCCGAAACAACGTCACGTTGCCCACCGCGTCGCGCAGCTCCTGCCAGAAAACCGCGGCCCCGAGGGTGAGCGGGCCGCGGCGGTAGTCGGCGCCGAGCTCGGCGCCGGTCGCACGTTCGGTGGCGAGTCCGGCGTTGGCTTCGGTGATGACATTGCCGACACGGAACGGTCGGTAGAGCTCATTGAGCGTCGGACGGCGGAAGGCCTGCTGGGCGGCGGCGCGCAGCCGCCATCTTTTCGTGGGCGTCCAGACGAGCCCGGCGCTCGGGCTGAATTCCAGGCCGTCGCGGTCGGTGTAATGGTCGTCGCGCAGCACGGCTGCGTTCGCGCGGTCGGTCTCGCGGCGGTGGCCGTCGGACTCGCGCCAGCGGTCGAGCCGCGCGCCGATAGTGAGGCGCCAGTCGGAGGCCAGGGCCCGTTCGTGCAGCGCAAACAGGCCGGCGAATTCCTGCGCGCCGCCTGCGAGGCGCTGGCGGGTGAAGGTGCTGTTGCTGAAGGCGAAGTTCTCCTGCGTCTCACCCCGCACGCGGCGGAGGTCGAGACCGGCGCTGGTGCGGGCATCGCCCGGATGTGTCCAAGTCCCGGTCCACGCGGCGCCGAGCGCGCTGGCTGGCACGGCGAACTGGTCGCTGGCGGGCGTCTCGGCCGTGCGGCCGGCGCTCACCGAGCTGAACGTGCTGCGGAAGGACAGGTCCTGCGCGTAGGCGAGGGCGGTCCAGGAAAAATCCTGACGCGGTTGCGCGGTGAGCATGACCGAACCGAAGTCCTCGGCCGAGGCGTTGCGCTGGTAGGCCGTGCCGTTGCCGCGCTTTTCGCGGAAAGTGCGGCCGGCGACGGTGAGCGTGGCGTGGGCGCCGACCGGCTGGATCCAGCGTGCGGACAGCCAGCGGTGTTTGCTCCATGCGGCGATATCAACCGGGCCACGATCCTCCGGCGCGACGAGCCGGAACCCATCGGTGGCGAAGTCACGGCCGACGAGGTGCAGCGTGCCCGGGCCGACGGCCTGCGTGACGGCGAGTTCGACGCTGTGGGTGGAGAAATCCCCGTAGGTTGCGGCCAGACGTCCGCCCGGTGTGGCGGGCGTGGTCAGCAACTGCACGACGCCGCCGAGCGCGGCGTTGCCCCAGGCCGAGGCGCCGCCGCCCCGCACAATTTCGGCGCCGGCCAGCGTCTCGCGCGGCACCTTGCTCCAACTGACCCAGCCGCCGAAGGGATCGTTGAGCGGCACGCCGTCGAGCAGCACGAGCGTGCGGCTGGCGCCGCTGGGTCCGAGGCCGCGCAGCGAAACGCCCTGGGCGGTCGGGTTGGCCGTCAGGCTGTCGCTGCGACGGAACAGGCTGAAGCCCGGCACGCCGCGCAGCGCCCCGTCAAGGGTGGCCGAGGGCGCGCCGCGCAGGGTGCGCGCGTCGAGGGTCACGAGCGAGAACGGCACCTGCGCCGCCGCCTGCGGGGTGCGGGCGGCGGTGACGGTGACCGGGTCGAGTGCGACCGTCTGCGCGCGGAGCAGGGGAGTCAGCAGTCCGAGGCCGGCCGGCAACAGGAGGAGCGGAATGCGCATGGGGCCCTTCATGGGTGAAACGCCCGGGCCGGTGCAACCCTAATGGCGTAATCGGACCCGAAGTGCCGGTTAACCCATGCTCAGTTTCTAACAACCCATGCAGGGTGTGCCGGCCCGCTGCGGGGTTAAAATAGAGTATGCAAACGACGGTTTACCTCCGTCACCCTTCCAAAATGGCGGACTGGCGTCCCGAGCCGGCGGCGGCGCAACTGGTCCTGCCGCTCGCCACCAGCCGCCGGGGCGACTGGCATTACGACGGCCTGCCCAGACCCGCGCGCATCAACTGGGCGGCAGTCCTGTTGTCGGCAGGGTTGCATGGCCTGTTGTTGTGGGGTTTCGGACATCGGCCGGCCCGGCCGCAGGTGGTGGCGGTGCACGATGAACCGGTCATCCAGCTGGTGATGCCGCCGCTCGACGACGACGACGAGCCGCCGCCCCGCAACTTGGAGGAGGAGAGTGAGGAGACGCCGGGCGTGGTCGTGCCGAAGCTGGTGGATCTGCCGACCACCGTGGTTCTGTCCAATGCGTTCGTGCAGCCACTGGAGATGAACATCCCGCTGCAGACCAATTTCGACAAGGGCAGCCTCATCAGCATTCCGCTGAAGATCGCCACGTCCGGCCAAAGAACCAGCGGGCTCAAGGACATTTTCGAACTTGCCCAGCTCGACCGTGTGCCGGAACCGATCGCCCAACCGGCCCCGCAGTTTCCTTACGAGCTCATAAAACTGGTCGACCGCAGTGAAGTGATCGTGGAGTTCATTGTTGATACCAAGGGAGTGACCCGGGACATCCGGGTGATTTCCTCCACGCACAAGGGATTCGAGCAGGTCTCGATCGAGGGCGTGGGGCGATGGCGTTTTCGACCCGGCCTGAAGGCTGGGAGAAAGGTCAACACCCGGATGATGGTTCCGATCGTCTTTACGGTGACCGATCCGGATTGAGGCGATGCGCCGGCTGCAAGCAGGCGGCCAGGCGGCGGCGCCCCAAACCGGTCCGCCCCTCGCACCCGCAACCCGCGCCGGGCCGTTTTTTTAGCACCAAGTTCAATCCATGCGGTCCCAACCCCCATGAAATGGCTGCTGCCGATGCTTTCCGTCGCTTTCTGCACCATGTCGTTGCTGTCGGTCATACGGGCGCCGATCACCCGGCCGGCCTGGATGTTGGCGGTGATCATCACGGAATACGGACACTGGCTGCTCGTGCTGCCGTTGGGGTTGGCCTTGACTGCTTATGGCACTGTCGAGGGCGCGTGGCGCGACACGGTCTTTGTGCTGGGGGCGGTGACGGCGGCAGGTTTGCTGCGCCCGGCGTTCACCGCCCAGTGGATGGCTGGCGGATTGAAAAAGAATCTCGACCGGTCGTTCGGTCCGGGCCCGGCGGCCGTTCCGGCCTGGAGCTGGCCGCGGCTGGTCTTCGGCTGGCGGACGCACCCGGGAGCCGTCCGCACCGCAGTTTACAGCCGGCCGGGCGGCGTGGAATTGGAGCTCGATTTTTATCCCGCCGCTCCGGGCGCAACCGGTGGCCGGCCCGCCGCCTGCGTGGTCGTCATCCACGGTGGCGGGTGGCACAGCGGCGACCGGCGGCAATTGGCCGAATACAACCACCGTCTGGCCCGCCGCGGTTACGCGGTCGCGGCCATCGACTACCGGCTGGCGCCGCGCTGGACCTGGCCGGCGCAAAAGGAGGATGTGTTCGCCGCGCTCCGCTGGCTGCGCACGGAGGCGGCGGTCTTGGGCATCGATCCCGCCCGGTTGGTTCTGCTCGGACGCTCGGCGGGAGGGCAGGTGGCCATCGCTTCCGGTTATGCCGCCCGCGATCCGGGTGTGTGCGGGGTGATTTCCTTCTACGGGATGGCGGACATGCGGTTTGCCTATTCGGTCTCCCGGGAGGGCGATTTTCTGAAGTCGCGGCAGCTGCTCCGGGGCTTCCTCGGCGGCACTCCCGGCGAGGTGCCGGACAACTACGACGACGCCTCGGCGCACCGGTTGCTGAACGGAAACACGCCACCCACGTTATTGCTGCATGGTGCGCTCGACACCCTCGTCTGGCGCCGGCACAGCGACTGCCTTGAGACCGATCTGCGCGCGGCCGGTGTGCCGCACTGCCACCTGGCGCTGCCGTGGGGCACGCACGGATTTGACATCAACGCCGACGGCCCCGGCGGCCAGTTGGCCGATTACGCGATCATGCAGTTTCTCGGCCGCGTCACCACGCTCCCGGCCGGCGGGGCAGCCTGATCGGTGCCTGTTTTTCCGGGCGTTGGTCCGAGGCGCCGGAATGGGTTCTTCCAACTCGAAGCAAGGCCCACAACGGGGGCGAAACGGCGGTCGGCGCCGAAAATAGGCTGGCGTCAAGGGAGGCGATGCGGGATGCCTTGCGCCTTACTATGGCCAACTGGGAATACAAAGTCATCAGCAGCGGCAAGGGCGGATTCGCCTCCCCGGCGCTGATGGAAAGATTTATCAACGACCTCGGGCAGGAACAGTGGGAGATCATCAATTTCCACACCGCGCCCGACAATCCGCTGGCCTTCACCGGCCTCGCCCGCCGCCCCGTGCAGCGCGACTGGACGCTGGAGGATGCCGCGGCGGCGGCGGCCCGCGCCGAGACCGACAAGCTGCGCCTGGAGTTCGAGGCGAAGTTCAAGGCCGTCACCACCGGCGCCGCCGCCCCGGCGCTCGCCGAGGAGAAACCCGAGACGCTCATCGACGAGAAGGCCGCGCCCGACGACGGCTTCCGCCGCCCCGTCGACACCTCGCGCGACGACGACCCCGACGCCCCGGAGGACGAGTGGCACAAGCTCACCGCCGAGGACGAACTGCCGTCGTTCTTCGACGCGCTCAAGCCCCACATGCGCCGCAACCAGCGCGGCGCGGGCATGTCGGTCGGCCTCGATTTCCTCGCCAAGAAATGGAAGCTCGAGGAAGCCGATGTGAAGGGCGCGCTGGTGGAGTGCGGCCTGCAAATCCCCGCGGATGAGAACGCCAAACCGGTCTATGTCGAATACGACGGCGACCTTTTTTGGGTGAACATCAACCGCCGCGGTGAGATCTGGATCAACACCCGGGAAAAACCCGAGCCGGTGTTCCGCATCGTGCCCGGCAAGCGCCTCACCGAGGACGAAATTCCGGCCGGAATGGCGGAGGCCTCCGCTCCCACCCAGCCGGAGCACCGCGAGAACCGCTGGGATGAACCCCGCGAAGAACGCCCGCGCCAAGCCCAGCAGCAGAGCCAGCCGCCGCGCGAGGACGCCGGAGCACCGAAGACTTTTCTCGGCAAGATTCGCGGCATGATGCGCCGCAACCGCCGCGGCCAGGGTTGGTCCGGCAGCTTCCCCTATCTCACCAAGGCGCTGAAGCTCGACGAGGCGCAGCTGCTCGAGCAGCTGGCCGGGTTCGGCCTGCGCCTCGCGGGCGGCGACGAACCGGTTATCGCCCAGGAGGGCGGGTTCGCCTACTGGCTCAACCGGAACCAGCGCGGCGAGATCTGGATCAACGCCGAGGAGGGCGGGGAAGGCAAACAACAGGAAGCGGTAGGTCGGGGTTTATCCCCGACATCCGACACTGAGGCGTCGGGCGTAAAGCCCGACCTACAAAAGCCCGCGCCGGTCGGGGTGAAAGCTTTGCCGCCGGAAAACATCCTCACGGCCGTGCGGTTGCTGATGCAGCCGAAGAAGCGCGGCGAAGGCGTGACCGCGCCGTTGACCGAGGTGGCGGTGAAGCTGGAAAAATCCGCCGGGCAGGTGCTCGCCCTGCTGGCCACCGCCGGCCTGCAACTGCCGGAATCGCCCAAGGCCAAGCCGACTTTCGCCGAGCACGGCGGGGAAATCTACTGGCTGAACGTCAACGCCAAGGGCCAGGTGTGGCTCAACGCCAAGGCCGCGAAGAAATCCCGCGAGAAGAAGTCCGTCGGGTAAACCGGCGCGGCAGGTGGTTAACCCGAGGGGTGTTTCCTGGCGCAATCACAGACCGGCGCGGCTGGTTCACTGTTCGGGGGAAAGAGAGTGGCGGGCGAGACGGACCGGCGTCACAACCGTCGGAGGACGACGGGACTCTGTTCGCTCTGGATGATCTTCTCGAAAAATGCCCGCACCCGTTCGTAATCGGCGGGGGGAATCTCCGCCGCACGCAGGTCAAGGGCCCGTTCAAATACCAGCCGGCCGCCGTCAAGGTTGGCTTGCGCCGTGTAGCGTCCGAATGAGGTCTCAAGCGCCACGGGCGCGATGTTCTCGTCGAGCGCATACCCCGCCGGCAGCTCGATCTCAGCGCGCTCGGTGTAGCGCGACGACGAGAGCACGACCGGCTGGGTGCGCGGGCCCTTCCGCAAGGGCGTGCTGTTGCGGCGGGACACCAGCACCGGTTTGAAAACCAGCAGCTGGTCCCGCATCATTTTGCCATAGCCGAAGGCCTCGAAATCGGCGTCGTGGGTGAAGTGCGCCTCGGCGAATGCGTCGCTGGTCTCGACCCGGGTCGTGCGCACGGCGGGTAGCGTGGCGGCCAGCCAGCGCTCGATGCGTTTTTGAAAGCCAGCCTTGCCGTCGCGGTATCGCTCCGCCCGGGCACCCGCCGAGGCCTGGCCAAAAAATTCTTCATGAACCGTGCCGGCGATGTTGCCCAATGCGTCCAGTCGCGCCGTGAGGCGCCGGTCCAGCCGGTTGTTCTCCGGGTTCATTTCCGGCAAGGTGACCAATGAGCTGTGGCTGCCGGCCAGCAGCAGTCCGCGGCTCGCGAGCCGCTCGTCGGCCAGCAGGCCGGCCGGGGTGAATTCATTGGTCGGGTCGAAGATCACCAGCCGGCCCAGGGTCGGGTGCGTGATGGTGGCGGGGACTTCGACGCTTTGGTCGACGCTGATCGCGAGGATGCAATGGTTGAACTGCAAGGGAGAGGGCCAGTTCTCATGGATTTCCTTCCGCCCCCCGGCGGTGACGATGAGCGGCCAGGCGGTCACGCCCTGGCTGGCCAGCAGGGCGCGCAGCAGTGTGGTCTTGTCCTTGCAGTCGCCGTAATTGCACTGGAGCACCCGGGCGGCGGGGCGGGGGATCATGCCGCCGGCATTAGCCGCATCGAGCTGGATGGAGATATAGTTCACCTGCTGCGCGTAGCGGCAGAGCGCGCGGATGCGGTCCCACGGGGTTGCGGCGTTCGCGACCAGCTCGACGGCGCGGCTCTTGATCCCGGCGTCAACCTGGGCCGCCGTGTCGTAACGCGGACTGAAGTAGGCGGCAATGGCCTCCCAGGACTTGAAGGTCAGCTGGTCACCGCCGCCGACCGCCCCGGTCGGTGGATGCAGGTCGACCGCCAGCCAAGGCACGAGCGCATCGGGCGGCGGCCCCATGGGCTCCGGCGTGGTCGCCGCCAGCCCGGTGAGCGTCCAGGTCTGGCTGGCGCCTTGGACCACCGGCGCGACCGGCTCGTGGTTGAAAACATGCGCCTCCAGTTTCCAGCCGGCCGGCAGTTGGATGGAAAATGACGAGCGTTCGACTGGCAGCCGGTCCTGAAACCGCCAGAGCCGTTGCGTGAGGATGGTTTTTTCGGTGACCTCCGCTTCGAAACCGAAAATCGCGCCGGGCTGGGCGTCATCGTGGGCGGAGATCAGCTTCATCCGCTGCTCCCCGTAGAGTTCAAGGGCGGAAGTGTGGATCGCGGCGTCGGTCGTGTTCCGCTTGGCGTAGGTGACGACCTCGCCGGACGGCTTGATCAGCCAGGCCTTGAGGGATTTCACCTCGCCGGAACCAAGCAGATAGGGCACCCGGGCGAGAGCCTGTTTGCGGCCATCACCGGTGAGCACCCGGAGTGCGAACCGGAGGCGGGTGGCAAAGGCTCCGTCGCGCCCCACTTTGACCACGCCTTCGTGGAATAGGACGACTGCGGCCGTGTCCTCCTTGGTGGGCGCGACGGCGCGTGCGGCGGCGGCAGCGTTCAGCCAGTCCGGAGCGGTTTCCCTTGCGCTGCCGATCGTCGCCACGACCAGGCTCAAGCCGGCCAGCAAGGAGGAGGGAAACCGGTTCATGGCGAAGGGTTTTTCCCCGCCGGCACAGGTGGCGCCTCGGGCGGCTTGTCCGCCGCCGTGCGCTCCGTCCGTTTCAAGGTCAGGACGTGGTTGTCCCGGGCATGCAATCCATCAAAAGCCGACTTGAGTATATCGTAATATTTTGGGGCGACACCATTGGCATGGAAGGAGAATGTCCGCTGGTGGCGCAGTTGCCGGCTGGATTTCATCAAAGTGATACCGACCTCATATTCGCCCAACGGGCCGAGCGGCAGATCGTCGGGTGCGTTGCCCGCTTCCAGCTCAAAGCCTTCGGGCAGGGTGACAGTCACGTCATCGAACTCGGTGTAATGATGATCAAACAGGATGGTGGTTGTCCGGGTGGCTGCTTGGAAAAGCGGCGGGAGGCCCTTGCGGAACACCGCCGGCTGCAGGAACCGACGCGAGCCCGTGTGTTCGGCGAAATCCGGCACGTGGAGATGATAGCGCAGTCTTATGGGCGCGAGAGGATCGGAAGCATTTTCGATCTCCACGACCGTGACCTCGGCCAGTTTGAGCGCTTTCTGCACCTCGTCGGTCACCAGTTTTTTGCGCTCCTCGGGCGTAGCCGAGTCGAGGGTGTTTTTCTGAGCGGCCTCGAAGTAGCCTGTATAGGTCACCGTCACGTCCCCTTCCAGCGTGCCCGAATCATCCAGCGTGAGCTTCGCTTCGCGCCGGGCGGTGGACGCCCCGGCCGCCGCGCTCTCGACCGGCTGGATGAGGCCTTGCTTGGGGTCGGCGATGAGCGCGGAGGTGCCGCAGTATTTCCATTCAAGCATCCCTGGCGGCAGGTAGCCCGCGCCCGGATCGAAATAGCTCCATTTTGCGTTCTGGAACACGGCAGCGACGAGTTTGGTGAAGATAAACGGCTCGAGCAGGTTTGGCGTGTAGACGACTTGATTTCGGTCGTTGCCGAGTGCCAGCCGCGCGTCGAGTCCGGCGGCCCGGGCGAGCGCCACGAACAGGGTGTTGATGTCGCCAGCCGTGCCATTGCCCTGCTTGAGCGTGTCGGTTGCGTTCGCGTTGACCGGCAGTTTTTTGCGCTGCTCCGGGCTGAAGCCCGCGCTGTCCCGGTCGCGATTCACGATGCGGGACCGGCAATAATCGTGGATCTTGCGGAGTTTGTCCGCATCCGGATCGCCGGGAGCGACAATGCCGGCGAGCGCCGCCTTCACCGCCTTGGTGACTTTGGCCGCGCGCTCGGTCCGGGAGTGGAGCCCGGCGGATTGTTTCGTCCAATAGGCCGCCGGCGTGCGCTCATCTGATACCGAATAATACAGGAGAACCGCCATGTGCGATTGGATCATCTTGGGCTGCATCGGTTCGGGTTTCCGGGTCGGGACATTCCGGGCTTCGAACGGGTAATAACCCTGCGAATCCGCTTCGAGCTTGGCGTTGGGATAGTTGAAGGAGAGGCACCGCAGGGAGAAGCCTGGCATGATCACGGGAAGGTTGATTGGGCGGAACCGGTAGCGCACAATCCGGGCCGGCAAATCCCCCTGAAAACGCAACGGGTGGATCTGCCCCTTAAGGCTCCGCCGCTCACGATAACGATACTCCAGCACAACTCCGGGGGTGAGCGCTGGCGGCGCGAATGACTTAACGGTGACGCGCGAGCTGCCGCTCCGCAGCACCTCCCGGCTGAAAACGTCCTTGCGCCCCAGCTCCGCAACCGTGCCGTCGGGATGCAGGGTGCGCGCCTCGATCCCGCTGAATTCGGTGTTGCGGTCGTGAAACAGTTCTATCTTGGCAAACCGGTCAACGCCTCGGTCGGTGTAGAGGTGAATGCGGTAATAATGGTCGATTTCGGTTTCGTCCGGCGATGAGTCGTTGATCACGACCTCGCGCAGGATGATTTCAGCGTCTGCGTCGGGTTCGACCTGGGGCTTGGCGTTGGCAAATTCTGCGCGATCGAAATCAGGCCATTTGGACGCGGCCGTCGCGGTCAAGCCGAGGGACAGCGAAACCAACATCAGCCAACCGTGGGGCGGAAACTTCATGGGATGGGGCAGGAACGGCGATTGATAGTCCACTCCGACACTGACAAGCTGGCCAAGTCTGACGGACGGGAAACCTGCAGACACTGCTACAAGATGAAAATCAGCCTGGCAAGATTCCTCTGGCCTGAATGGCCGCCACATCGCGAAAGAGGCCAGCGGCAGACGTGCTGGGATTGCCCTGCATTTCCGGCGACGGGTTCGGGGTTGCCGTGGCCGCGGCGCGGCGCACAGTGACCCGACGCCCATGCCGCTGCCCCCGGTCATTTTTGAAGACGAGGCCCTGATCGCGTTCGACAAACCGGGCGGCCTGCCCGTCGCGCCCGGTCGCGGCGGCCCGCGGGTCGAAAACCTGATGGAGCTGGTGCTCGCCCGCTGGGGCTCCGGCGTGGCCAACGTGCATCGCATCGACACCGAGATGAGCGGCCTGGTGCTGTGCGCGAAGACGAAACCGGCGCTCGATTTCCTCAGCGGGCAATTCCAGTCCAAGACCGTCGGGAAGACCTGCCTCGCCCTCACCGTGGGTCTGCCGGCCACGGATGAATTCACGGTGGACCTGGTGATGAAAGAGGACGAGGCCCGGCCCGGCGTGATGTGCGTCGTGAAAAAGCACGGCAAGGCCAGCCAGACTGATTTCATCGTGCGCGAAAGATTCCCGCAGCCGGCCGGCCGGCCGGGCTTCGCGTGGCTGGAATGCCGGCCGCTGACCGGCCGGCCGCATCAGATCCGGCTCCATCTCGCGGTGGCGGGCACGCCAATCCTCAATGATCCGCTCTACGGCCACGAAGCGCGCCTCCTGCTTTCCGACCTGAAACGCGGCTACAAGGGCCGGGCCGACGAGAAGCCGCTGATCGACCGGCTGGCGCTGCACGCCGCCGGCCTCACCTTCACGCATCCCTTGAGCCGCGAAAAAACGACCCTGACGGCACCCCTGCCGAACGATCTCGAGGTGGCCTTGAAATACCTGCGCAAGTTTACCCGCCCGTCCGTCCGCCGCTGATGTCCGGCCCGGGCTTTACTTCCCGGCGGAATCGCAATTGGATGAGCGCCCTAACAATTATCCCATGAGCGATCCATCGCCGGTCAGTCACAGTGTGGATGCGGAAGGCATTGGTTGGATAACTTTCGACGATCCCGCCAGCCGCGCCAACATCTTCAATCCGCCGACCCAGGCCGCCCTGAGCGTCGCCGTGTCCGCGTTGGCCGCCCGACCGCTGAAGGCGGTGGTCGTGCTCAGCGCCAAGGAGAAGATCTTCATCGCCGGCGCCGATCTCAAGTGGCTGGCCGCGCTGCCCGACGCCGCCGCCGCGACCCAGGCCTCGCGGGACGGCCAGACCCTGTTCGCCCAGCTCGATAATCTCAAGGTGCCGGTCGTGTGCGCCATCCATGGCGCCTGCGCGGGCGGCGGCTACGAGCTGGCGCTCGCCTGCCACTGGCGCATCGCCACCGACGCCAAGGAAACCGTGATCGGTCTGCCCGAGGTGGGGCTCGGCTTGATTCCCGGCTGGGGCGGTTGCGTGCGGTTGCCGCGACTCATCGGGGCCGAGACCGCCGTGACCCACATGCTCAAGGCCGCGCTCGTGCCCGCGGCGGCCGCGCTTCAGGCGGGACTGGTGGACGAGGTCGTGCCCGCCGGCGAACTGAAAGCCCGGGCCAAAGCCACGGCGCTGCGCCTCGCCGCCGAGGGCTTGCCGACGCGGCCCGTCCCCTCCGCGGCGCCAGCGGATTTCTTCGCCGGCCAGCGCAAGACGGCGTTGGCGAAAATGCGCGGCCAGCCGGCCCCGCTCGCGGTGCTCGATGCCGTGGAGAAGGGCGCGGGCCTGCCCCTCGGCCCGGCGCTCGAGTTGGAGGCCGCGCTGTTCGGCGGGATCGCGGCGGGCGAGGTGGCCAAGAACCTCATCCACGTTTTTCACCTCAAGGAGCGCGGGAAGAAGACCAACCTGGACGGTTGGTATCCGGAGGTGAAGGCCGCCACTGCGCCCGCGCCTTTCCGCATCGTGGGCGTCCTGGGCGCCGGGGTCATGGGCTCCGGCATCGCGCAATGGTGCGCCTCGCGCGGCCTCGGCGTCATCATGTGCGACTCGGAGCGCCCGGCGGTTGACCGGGGCATCGCGGTCATCCGCGGCCTGTTCAAACAGCAGGAGGAGCGCGGGCAGCTGACCCACGCCCAGGCCCACAAGATGATGGGCGGCATCGGGGTCACCACCAGCCTGGAGGACTTCGATATGTGCGATCTCGTGATCGAGGCGATCGTCGAGAACGTCGGGGCGAAACAAAAACTCTACGCCCAGCTGTCGGAGAAAATGGCGCCGGACTGCGTGTTTGCCTCGAACACCTCGGCGCTGCCGCTCGAGGAACTGGCGGCCAGGGCCACCAACCCCGGCCGCTTCGTCGGCCTGCATTTCTTCAACCCCGTCGGCCGGATGCCGCTCGTCGAGCTGGTGCTGGGCAAGGAGACGACCCGCGCGACGGCGGAACGCGCGCTGGCCTTTGTCAGATTGCTCGGCAAGACACCCATCGTCTGCCGGTCCTCCCCGGGTTTCCTGGTGACGCGCGTGCTGTTCTTCTATCTGAACGAGGCCTGCCGGCTCTGGGAACAGGGCGCGCCGACGGAGGCCATCGACGGCGCCTTGCGCGATTGGGGTTGGCCGATGGGCCCGATGCGGCTGATCGACGAGGTCGGCGTGGACGTGACGGATTTCATCTTCGGCGAGATGCAGCACTACTTCCCCGGCCGGTTCACGCGCACCACGATCTGCTCGCGGATGCTCGCGGCCGGCCTGCGGGGCCGCAAGAACGGCGAGAGCAGCGGTTTCTATGCTTACGCTGACGGCAAGGAAACGCTCAATGCCGCCCTGGCGCAGTTTGCGCCCGCGGAGACTAGCTCCCCCGGGTCCGCCGCCATTGCCGACCGGCTCAATGGCGTGATGATCGACGAGACCAAGCGCGTCCTGGCGGAGGGCGTGGTAAAGACACCGGAAGAGGCCGACCTGGCGCTGTTGCTCGGGACGGGCTTTCCGGTTTTCCGCGGCGGCCTGATGCACTACGCGAAAAGCCGCGGGCTCTGATCGGCATGAAGGGTAGGGCGCACCGGCCCGGTGCGCCGTGGCGGAGCGGGCCGCTCCGCCCTACCATTTGGCGGCCTCAGCCAAAGGGTGTAAACCGGCTCCGGCACCCTGCGCGGCGGATAAATGCGTTGCAGCACGCCAGGTTTGGCGGAAAATTTCCCGCCACCACGCCATGGCTACCGCCGCGACCCTGAACAAAGAGCAGAAGCGTCACCTCTTGCTGACGATGCTGGAGAGCCGGCACGGCGACCTGCGCGAGGAGAGCCTGAACCGGCAGGGCAAGGGGCATTTCCACGTTTCCGGACGCGGCCACGAGGCGCTGGCGGCGATCGGCGCCCAGTTGCGCGACAGCGATTTCATCGTGCCGTATTACCGCGACCGCGGCCTGTGCATGGGCCGCGGCCTCACGACGCGCTACCTGGCGCTGGAATATTTCGCCAAGCGCGACTCGGCCTCGCGCGGCCGGATGATGCCGTCGCACTTCTGTTCGCGCGAGCACAACATCGTGAGCGTGCCGACACCGACCGGCTCGCAGTTGCTGCCGGCCTGCGGCATCGCCTGGGGCCTGCAACTCGACCAGAAGGACGGCGTGGTCGTCACCACCATCGGGGACGCGGCGGCCCGGCAGGGGGATTTCTACGAGGCCATCAGCTTTGCGCTGGAGAAAAAACTGCCGCTGCTGCTGATGGTCGAGGACAACGGCTACGGCATCTCGACGCCGACCAGGGCCAACAACCCGCTCGCTCTCGCGGTGCTCAACCAGGCGCAGTGGCGGATCGTGGACGGCCGCGACCCCGAGGTGGTCCACGCCGCCGCGCAGTCGGCCATCGCCGAGCTCCGCGCGGGCGGGGGCCCGGTGTTTTTCTGGGTGAAGGTCGAGCGGCTCTCCAGCCACACCAGCTCCGACGACCACTCGCTTTACCGCTCGAAGGAGGATCTTGCGTCGCTGGAGCAGGCCGATCCCATCCGCCACCTGAAGGACGGGATGATCAAACACGGCGAGCTGACCGAGAAGGATTTTGCGGCGATCGAGAACGAGCTGAAGGAAAAGGTGCGGCAGGATTACGCCGCCGCCGAGGCGGCCGAGAATCCGCGCGCCGACGAGCTGTTCCTCGAGACTGTCGGGCCGTCGCCCGACCTGAACGAGGAACTGTTCCCCGCCGGCAAATACCGCATGGGTGACCTCATCAACCGCACCTTGCGCGCCGGGCTCGATGCCGACCCGGGCCGCCTCATCTTCGGCGAGGACGTGGAGGACCCGAAGGGCGGCGTGTTCCGGCTCACGCAGAAGCTCACGGTGGATTTTCCCGGCCAGGTGTTCAACTCGCCGCTGGCCGAGTCCACCATCATCGGCCTTGCCGGCGGCCTCGCGCTCTACGGCCGCCGCCCGGTGTTCGAGATCCAGTTCATCGATTTCATCTATCCCGCCTTCAACCAGCTCACGGCCAACCTGGCCAACCTGCGCTGGCGCTCCAACGGCGAGTGGAAGGTGCCGGCGGTCATCTACGCCCCCTACGGGGCCTACCTGCCCGGCGGCGGCATCTGGCACTCGCAGGCCAACGAGTCGGTGTTCGCGCATTTTCCCGGCATCAACGTCGTCATCCCCAGCACGCCCGAGGACGCCGCCGGCCTGCTCTGGACCGCGATGCACGCCGAGGACCTCGTGCTCTTCCTCGTGCCCAAGCACCTGCTCTGGGCCGAGCGCGAGACCACGACCCCGGTTGTTTCCATCCCGCTCGGCGTCGCGCGTCGTTGCCGGGAGGGCGACGACCTCACGCTCGTCGCCTGGGGCAACACGATGGAGAAATCCTCTGAGGCCATCGCCGAATTGAAGGGCGAGGTTAGCGTCGATCTCATCGACCTGCGCTCCATCGCCCCGTGGGACAAGGCCATGATCGAGGCCTCCGTGCGCAAGACCGGCAGGCTCGTCATCGTGCAGGAGGACACCGAGAACTGCTCGGTCGGCCAGATGATCATCACCCACATCATGAGCCAGCCCGACCTGTGGGCCGCGCTGAAGGCGCCGCCGGTGCTCGTGTCGAAGGGCAACGTGGTGATCGGCTACAATCCCATCTACGAATACGCCGCGCTGCCCGACGTGCCGCGCATTCTCGACGCCATCTGGCGCACCGTGTCGATTAACGTCGCGCGCGGCGAGCATGTGGGAGGGAGCTTGCTCGCGACACCCTCTGCCCAGCCGGTCGCGACCAAGGTCGCTCCCACAACCGAATCCCACACCCCGCAGAACACCCTGGTCGCCGGCACGAGCGACATCATCGTCCGCGTGCCGATCATGGGCGAGGGCCTGCGCTCGGCCCGCGTCGTCGCGCTCAACAAGCAGCCCGGCGATCCCGTGAAACACGACGACGTGCTCTGCGAGGTCGAGACCGACAAGGCCGTCTATCCGATCGAGGCGTCGTTCGCCGGCAAGTTCAAGGCGTGGCAGATCAAACTCGATGACACTGTGCTCATCGGGCAGGAGATCGCGCTTGTCACCGGCGACGCCGCCAGCACCGCCGGCCTTGCGGTGGAGAATGTGGGAGGGAGTTTACCTCCCGACACGTCGGGGCATAAAGCCCCTCCCACGTCCGCACCCGTCGTCGCCAAATCCACCGCGCCGTCGCCCGTCATTTCCTCAACCCCCGTTCCCATGAAAGGCATTGTCCGCCCGCCCGCTTTGCACCCGGCCATCACCAAGCGACTCGATGCCGTTGTCCCCGCCAGCATGCTGATGGATGTCCGCTGGGACGGGCTGCGCGCCGCGCGCGAAGCCGCGAAACAGAAACACGGCAAAGCCGCCGCGTCGCCCTCGGCGATGATGGCGTGGTGCGTCGTCCGCGCGCAGGAGAAGCACGCGGCTTTCCGCTGCATCGTCAACAAGGACGGCGCCATCCTCGAGCAGGCCGATTTCGAACTCGGCGTCGCCGTGGCGCTCGACGGCGACCGGCTCGCCACCGCATCGGTGGTCAACGCGAACAAACTTTCGTGGGCCGATTTCGTGACCGCCTACAACCGGGCCGTCGAGGAGACGCGCGCCGGCAAGCTCATCGACGTGCAGGCGCCGGTGAACCTGACCAGTCTCGGCGCGTTCGGGGTCGAGAGCGCCACGCCCATCGTGGTGCCGCCGGCCATGTGCACGCTGTTTGTGGGCTCGGCGCACGAGCGCCTGATCAACGATGGAGGTGTCATCCATCCGGCCGAGGTTGTCACGCTCTCGCTCACCTTCGACCACAAGGTCGTCAACGGCGCCACCGCCGCCGCCTTTCTCCAGGAAGTGAAGCGCCAGATGGAAGGCTTCAGGCTGCCGGGGTGAGGCCAAACGGCGCGAACCCCGGCTTTACAGGGCCGTGTATTTGGCTAGATTGCGCCCATGACCGCCACTGATCTCATCACGATTGATCCCGATATCCTGGGAGGCACGCCCGTGTTCAAGGGCACGCGGGTGCCGGTGCGATCGCTGTTCGACTATCTTGAGTCCAACTACACTTTGGATGAATTTCTGGAGTGCTTTCCCACGGTGAATCGGGAAATGGCGCTCCGAGTGTTGGAACGTTCCGAGTCCGCCTTGTTGACGGCATGAGGATACTGCTGGACGAGTGCGTGCCGTGGCCGCTGCACAAACTGCTGGCCGGTCACGAATGCTCGACGGCGCAGCAGCACGGGTGGGCGGGGATCAAGAACGGCGAATTGTTGCGGCGGGCGGAGGCGGAATTCGATCTGTTCGTCACCGCCGACCAAGGCATCCGCTACCAGCAGAGCCTGGCGGGCCGGAAGATCGCGATCTTGGAGTTTTCCACCAACGACCTGCGCCGGATTCTCGCGGCCGGTGTGCTTGTTCAACAAGCCGTGCCGTCACTCAAACCCGGCGAGCACCGGCGGCTGAAGATTTCTTGAGCAAGGTCGTCAACGGCGCGACCGCCGCCTTCCTGCAGGAAGTGAAGAGCCAGATGGAAGGCTTCAAGCTGCCGGGGTGAAACGGAAAATCACTGAGACGCGAAGGAGCGAAAACGCGGAATGAAACAGGTCAGGTCTCGCGCAACGTCGGTTGGATGGTGGTGCTCATGAGTGGGTGCGGCGGAAGAACTCCCGGGGGTTCACGATGTCCACACCGAACTTGGCCGTGATGTCGAGGAGGTCCCGATCCACAGTGACCAGCATGTCGGCTTTGGCCGCGAGAGCCGTGCCGAGGACGGCGGCATCAGCGGGGTCGCGGCAAAGGCCGGCGGCTACCAGAAGGGGTGCCACGATGAGCGCCACGGCGCGATAGTCATCCACGAACGAACGGGCCGCCTCGGGTGGGTAGCGGAGCTTTTTGATCATCGTGCGCTCGAATTCATCCAGGATGTAGTGGGAGAGGACCAGCCGGTGCTCGCGGAGGGTGAACTTGACGACATCGGCGCAGGTGCCGGTCGTGGTGATCTGGGCGGCGACCAGCACCGAGGTGTCCAAAGCGACGATCACTTGGTCCTGACGCCGAGGTGACGGAAGACGTCCTCGTCCGTAAAGATGCCCAGCTTTTGGGCATGCGGGACGGCGCGCGCGCGGGCCTGCTCAAAGCGCCAGACGCGCATCTGGCGCTCAATGGCGTCGCGGGCGAGATCGCTCTTGGTGAGCTTGGCCTGCTTGCTCGCGGCGGTGAGGTCGCGGCTGAGCTTGGCGGGAAGGCGGAGGGTGAGCGTAGGCATGTATTACACCGTAATACGAGGAGCGGGCCTGTCAATCCGGCTTCCGCCGTCGCGTGAGGGAGAAGCCGTATCTCACTTTTCTGCACCTGTAGC
>LNEH01000210.1 GCA_001464505.1 Verrucomicrobia bacterium Ga0077533 | reverse complement strand
TAGACCGCCGCTACAAAATACTGAGATGTGCCCTCTCCCCAGGGGGGATGACAGCGCTCACACCATGGGGCGGAATTTGCCGACGACGCCAGTGAGACACGCCGTGATCTGCCCCAATGAGCACACCTCGACGGTGTTCACCAGCTCGGCGAAGACGTTGCCGCCGGAGCGGGCGACGTTCTCGAGTTTTTGCAGGGCGTCAGGAGATTTCTTGGCGTGTTTCTGCTTGAAGGCCTTGAGGCGCTCGACCTGCAGGCGCTGCTTGCGCGGCGGCGTGCGGGCGAGGGGGACGCTCGGCATCGGCTCGTGGGAGATGTATTTGTTCAGGCCGATGATCGGGCGTTCGCCGGAGTAGATCTGCGTCTCGATGCGGTGGCCGGATTCCTGGATCTTGCTGCGCTGGTAGCGTTGCTCCATGGCGGCGATGACGCCGCCGAGCGTGTCCATCTCGCGGAACACGTCCATGATGGCCGACTCCACCCGGCGCTCGAGCATGAGCAGGCCGGGCGCGCCGCCGAAGAGATTCATGGTGTGCTTGAAGAGGCCGGACTCCTCGAGGAGGATCGACTGGCCGTGCGAGGCGAGCAGGGCGTATTTCTCGGTTGGCGTGGTAAAGGGCTCGTCGGCGGAGTTCGAGTGGCATGAATTGGTGTAATTCATGTAGGCGATCATCAGCTCGGCGGCGGTGCGCGTGAGGTTGTTTTGGAACTCGGCGGCGATGAGCGAGCGGCCGGAGGTCTGCGTGTGCAGCTTGAGGATCTGCGCCTTGGGGCCCGCGCCGAAGACATCGCGCATGCCGATGGCCCAGATGCGGCGGCAGACGCGGCCGAGCACGAGGTATTCCACGTCGAGGCCGCAATCGAGGAAGAAGGACAGGCGCGGGCCGAACGAGTTGACGTCCGCGCCGCGGTTCTTGAGCAGCTCGGCGTAGGTGAAACCGTTGGAGAGGGTGAAGGCCGCCTGCTGCACCGGCGTGGCCCCGGCCTCGGCGATGTGGTAGCCGGAGATGGAGACGGGATACCACTTGGGCATGTGGGGCACGCACCACTCGATCATGTCGCAGAGGAAACGCAGCGAGGCGTCGACCGGGAAGATGACCTCGTTCTGCGCCTGCACTTCCTTGAGCATGTCGGCCTGGATCGTGCCGCGGAGGTTGGGGACGCAACCGGGGCCGAAGCGGCGCTTGGCGGCGGCGATGAACATCGCGAGGATGACCGGCGCGGGGGCGTTCATGGTCATCGAGACCGAGGCATCGGAGCGCGTCAGATCGAAGCCGGCGAACAGCCGCCCCATGTCCTCGACGGTGTCGATGGCCACGCCGCCTTCGCCGACCTTGCCGAGCACGCCCTCGTGGTCGGAGTCGAGACCGTAGAGGGTGGGGCCGTCGAACGCGGTGGAGAGACGCAGACTCTTCTGGTGCGTGTTGAGGTATTTGAAGCGCGCGTTGGTGTCCTCGGCGAGCCCGAGCCCGGCGAAAAGACGCATCGGCTCCTCATTCACCTTGCTGGTGGTTCCGGGGTGGCGCGGGCTGACCTCAGCACGCGGGAATTTTGGCTCAGAGGCGGACGTGTTCAGCGCGTTGGGGTCAACGCGCTCCACCCCCTGATCCAGATACATCTCGCGGTAGGCGGCGGTGGCGTAGGGAAACTGGCCGGGGAAGCCCTGGCCGAGCAGATACTCGGCGATGGCGCCGGGTTCGTCGGTGTCAGGCAGGGCGAGGCGTGGCAACGATGTGCCGGTGGGCGACTTGGTCATCCCGACCGAGGCGCGGAGCTGCGCCCACTTGGCGCGGAGCTCGGCGGCGAATTTCTGGTCGGTGCGGGCGCGCGCCACCTCGGCGGCGACATGGGCATTGTAGGCGTCGACCGAGTCGGCGATTTTTCCAAGCTGGCTCATGCGGCACCTCCGGTGCTGTGACGAGTGACAAGCGACGGGTGACGAGTTGAAGCCAGGGTAGCGATGGCGGAAAACAGCCGGTCCACGCCCGGATCGAAATGTTTCGCGGCCGTCGTGGTGTGCAGGATCTGGTCCTTGCCGTTCTGGTTGAGGCGCGCCTGGATCTCGGCCTTGGCGGTGTGCGCCATGGGGTGGTCGCACTTGTTGAGCGCGACGAGGTCGGCGCCGTTGAGCAGCGCGATCTTCTGGAGCTGGATCAGCCCGCCGTAGTAGGGCGCGAGGACGAAAAGCGTGGCGTCGACGAGCGCCGGGCCCTGGCCGAAGATGCGGAACGGGTCGCTTTCCTGGCCGACGCCGACGGACTCGACGAAAATCAGGTCGAACTCGCCGGAGTTTTTGAGGATGTCGATCGCGGCCGGCGCGGCGGCGGAGAGGCCGGTGAGACTGCCGCGGGTGGCCAGCGAGCGGAAGAACACGCGGTCGTCCTGCGCGTAGATGGCGCTGACACGGTCGCCGAGGATGGCGCCGCCCGAGTCGGGATGCGACGGGTCGTTGGCGAGCAGGGCGATGCGGCCGGTGGGATTTTTCCGCAGAAAGCGCGAGGTCAGCTCGTCGATGAGCGTGGATTTGCCCGCGCCGCCCGGGCCGGCGACGCCGACGACGAAGCTATTCTTGGCCAATGTGGGAGCGGGTTTACCCCGCGACTTGTTCGTGTCGGGGCGTAAAGCCCCTCCCACAAAAGAGGATTCCTCCGCGATCGTGATCGCTCTCGCCAGCGCGCGGTCGCCCTTGAACTTAGGGTTCGGCTTCGCGGCGCGGGCGTAGTCGCGTTTGATCTCCGCCATCATCTGCTTGAGCGGCGTGCCGGCGAAGTAGATGCGGTCGGTGCCCTGGCGCTTCATCACGCGCTCGTCGGCGTGGGTGATGGTGCCGCCCCCACCGCCGAAGACCGGGATGTCGCCGTTGCCGGATTTCTTCAGTTGGTCGGCGATCTCCTTGAAGAAGACAATGTGCCCGCCGTTGTAGGAAGAGAGGCCGACGACGTTGACATCCTCCTGGATCGCAGCGCGCACGATGGCGGCGGCGGCCTGGTGGTAACCGAGGTAGATGACCTCGATGCCATGGCGGGCCAGCTCGATGTTGATGGTGGTGACGGCGCTGTCGTGTCCGTCGCACACCGGCACGGCGGTGAGGATGCGGAGCGGGGTGGTGGACTTGGCTGCGGCCATGGGTGCTAGGAAAGCGAGGAATCCGCCGGGTGCAACGACCGAGCGGACCGGCGCGCCGGGCCGGAGGCCGTTTTGGCACTTTTGGCGTAGGCCAGTGCCGATGGGGGTTTAAAACTCCGCCGTGCCGGGGGTGCGGGCGAAAGGGATGACGTCGCGAATGTTGGCCACGCCGGTCACGAACATGAGCATGCGCTCGAAACCGAGGCCGAAGCCGGCGTGCGGCACGCTGCCGTAGCGGCGCAGGTCGAGATACCACCAATAGTCCTTTTCGTCGAGATGGTGCAGCATCATGCCGGCGCGGAGCTGCTCGAGGCGCTCTTCGCGCTGGCTGCCGCCGATGATTTCGCCGATGCCGGGCACGAGCAGGTCCATCGCGGCCACGGTTTCACGGCCGGGCGCGCAGCCGTCGTTCTGCCGCATGTAGAAGGCTTTGATCGCACGCGGGTAGTCGTGGACGGTGACGGGGCACTTGAAATGCTCCTCGGTGAGGTAGCGCTCGTGCTCGGCCTGCAGGTTGGCGCCCCACGACACCGGATGCTCCCAAGTCCGGCCGCTTTTGTTGAGGATCTCGACCGCCTCGGTGTAGCTGCAACGGACGAACGGTTTTTCCAGGACGAAGTCGAGGCGGGCGAGCAGTTCCTTGTCCACGAACTTGGAGAAAAACTCGAGGTCGGCGGCGCAGTGCTGCTTGGCGTCGCGGATGAGGTGCTTCACGAACGCCTCGGCGAGATCCATGTTGCCCGCCAGGTCACAGAAGGCGACCTCGGGCTCGATCATCCAGAACTCGGCGGCGTGGCGCGAGGTGTTGGAGTTCTCGGCGCGGAAGGTCGGGCCGAAGGTGTAGATGTTGGACAGTGCGTGGGCGAAAATCTCGCCCTCGAGCTGGCCGGAGACGGTGAGGAAGGTCTTCTTGCCGAAAAAGTCCTTCGCATGGTCGACCTGCTTGTCCGCGCCGCGCGGCGGATTCTCGAGGTCGAGCGTCGTCACGCGGAACATGTCGCCCGCGCCCTCGGCGTCGCTGGCGGTGATGATCGGCGTGTGGACGCAGTGGAAACCGCGTTCCTGAAAAAACTGGTGGACGGCGTAGGCCAACCGGCTGCGCACGCGGAAGACGGCGCCGAAGAGGTTGGAGCGCGGGCGCAGATGGGCGATCTCGCGGAGGAACTCCAGCGTGTGGCCCTTCTTCTGGAGCGGATAGGTGGCGTCGGCCTCGCCGAGCACGGTGAATTTCTCCGCGACAACCTCCCATTTCTGGCCGCCGCCCTTGGACTCGACGAGCTTGCCGCGCACCTCGATCGATGCGCCGGTGTTGGCCTTGGTGATCTGGGCGTAGTCGGGGAGAGCGGCGTCCACGATGACCTGCAGGCCCTTCAAGTAGGAGCCGTCGTTGAGCTCGATGAACGAGAAGGCCTTGGCGTCGCGCCGGGTGCGGACCCAGCCTTGGAGGAAGATGGCGTCGGCCGGGGCGGTGGCGTTGAGGGCGTCTTTGACGAGAGTGCGGAGCATGGGAAGGATTTGCGCCCACGATTACACGGATGGGCGCGGTTGCAGAAGCCTGAAATGAAGGAGGATTCGCGGAGAAGACCGGACAGTTGGCGTCATTTGACACCGGACACTTCCGGACCGGTTGACGGAGGAGGGGAGGCGCGCTTGCATCCCCATATGAACGAACTGCTCTCCGACGCCTCGGGCCGCGCCATCCGCTATCTGCAACATATCCAGACCCGCGCGGTGGCGCCCTCGGCGGCGGCGGTCACCGCGCTCCGGGTTTTCGACGAGCCGCTGCCGGCCGGTCCCACCGACCCGGCGGCGACGCTGCGGCTCCTCGACGAGGTCGGCTCGCCCGCGACGATGGGCATGGCCGGTCCGCGTTTCTTCGGCTTTGTCATTGGCGGTTCACTGCCCGTCACGCTGGCGGCCAACTGGCTCGCCGGTGCGTGGGATCAGAACGCCGCGATGTATCGCGCTTCGCCCGGCGTGGCGCACCTTGAGCAGGTCGCGCTGCGCTGGCTGCTCGATGTGCTCCGCCTGCCGGCGGACGCGACCGGGGCCTTTGTCACGGGCGCGACCGTCGCCAACCTCACCGCGCTGGCCGCGGCGCGCCATGCGGTGCTCAAGCGCGCCGGCTGGAACGTCGAGGCCGACGGTCTGTTCGGCGCGCCGCCAATCACGGTGATCGTCGGCGCGGAAGTCCATCCCTCGGTCACGAAAGCGCTCGGCATGCTCGGGCTCGGCCGCAACCGCGTGGTCAGGGTGCCGGTGGACGGGCAGGGACGCATGCGCGCCGATGCGGTGCCGAGAATTTCCGGCCCCACGATTGTGATCGTGCAGGCGGGCAACGTGAACACCGGCTCGTTTGATCCCATCGCGGAAATCTGCGCCAAAGCCCATGCCGCCGGCGCGTGGGTGCATGTGGACGGCGCCTTCGGGCTGTGGGCGGCGGCGTCAACGAAACTAGCGCCGCTCACGGCCGGGATGAGCGACGCCGACTCGTGGGCGACCGACGCGCACAAGTGGCTCAACGTGCCCTATGACAGCGGCCTCGCCTTCGTGCGCGACCCGCTCGCACTCCAGGCCGCCATGGCCATCACCGCCGAATACCTGCTCACGCAAACCGAGTGCCGCAATCCGTGCGACTTCACGCCGGAACTGTCGCGCCGCGCACGCGGCGTGGAGGTGTGGGCGGCGCTGCGCTCGCTGGGTCGCGCCGGGCTGGCGGAGATGTTTGAGCGCAATTGCGCCCAGGCGCGGCGCTTCGCGGAGAAACTTCGCGCCGACGGTTGCGAGATTCTTAACGACGTCGTGTTGAACCAAGTGCTGGTCAGCTTCGGCGACGCGGAGAAAACGAAGCGCGTCATCGCGAGCATCCAGGAGGAGGGCACCTGCTGGGCGGGTGTTACGGTCTGGCAGGGCCGCACCGCCATGCGCATCAGCGTGTCATCGTGGGCCACGACCGACGCCGATGTCGACCGGAGCGTGGCCGCGATGCTGCGCGCGGCGGCGCAGAACTGAATGGCCCATCAGGGGCGGTGATCCGCCGCCGGTGGTCGGCAGTGGGGCCTGGCGCAAAGAGAAAGCAGGATATCTCTGTTATCCTTCGTCTAAGAGGAGAACGCTTGCGGCGTATGGTATGTCTCGGGCATCTTCCCCTCGAGTTACCCCCGTCGATCGCATGAGAACGTCCCGCCTCATCACCCGACGCGAAGCCTTGAAAAGCTTGGCTGCGTTCAGCACCGCCACGCTGCTGGGTCGGCTTGATGCGGCCGACCTCCAGCCCAATCCGCTGCTTACCCGGCGCATACCGTCCAGCGGAGAAGAGATCCCGGTGATCGGCCTCGGCAGTTGGATCACGTTCAACGTCGGCGACGATCCGGAGGCGCGCGACGAATGCGCGGAGGTGATGCGCCGGTTTTTCGGGATGGGCGGCCGGTTGATCGACTCGTCCCCCATGTATGGTTCGTCGCAGGCGGTCATCGGCCACGGCCTCGCGAAACTGGGCCGCACCCGGGACGTGTTCTCCGCCGAGAAAGTCTGGATCTCGGGGCGTGACGGCGCGGTGCAAATCGAGGCGACGCGCCGGCGCTGGGGCGTGCCGGGCTTCGACCTGCTGCAGGTGCACAACCTGGAAGACTGGGAGGCGCATCTGCCGCTGCTGTTCGAGATGAAGGCGGCGAAAAAATTGCGCTATGTCGGCATCACGACCTCGCACGGGCGCCGCACCGCCGACACCGAGCGGCTGATGCGCACCCAGCCGCTGGATTTCGTGCAGGTGACCTACAATGTCCGCGACCGCGAATTGGAGCAGCGCCTGCTGCCGCTGGCGCAGGAACGCGGCATCGCCGTCATCATCAACCGGCCGTTCCGCGAGGGCGCGCTGATCCGCGAGGGGGCGCGGCATCCGCTGCCCGCCTGGGCCGGCGAGATCGATTGCGCGAACTGGGCGCAATTCCTCCTCAAGTTCATCGTGTCGCACCCGGCTGTGACCTGCGCCATCCCCGCCACCAGCAATCCGGCGCATGTGATCGAAAACATGGGCGCGGCCTACGGGCGCCTGCCCGATGGAGCGATGCGGCGGCGCATGATCGCCTACGTCGGGTCCCTCTGATGACCGAGTGGTGGACATATTCGCCGGCGAACTTCCTGATGTTCTCGGCGCGGACGTATTACCGCCTGTTTGAGCGGCACAACGCGGCGCTGTGGCCCGCGCACATCCTGGCTCTGCTGGCGGGGGCGGCGGTGCTGATGCTGCTCTGGCGCCGGCCAAACCCACGCACCGCGCGGATCGCCACCGGGGTGCTGGCCACCGGCTGGCTGGTCGTGGCGGTCGCGTATTTCTGGTCGCGCTATGCGACGATCCATACTGGCGGCCGCTGGTTCGCGGTCACCTTCGCGGTGCAGGCACTGGCTCTCCTTTGGTGGGGCGTCGTGAGGGCGCGATTGGAATAGACTGTCATTGCGAGGAGCAGAGCGACGAAGCAATCCAGCTGGATCGCCACGGCGCGCTTCCGCCTTCGCCGAGCTACGGCGAGACGAGTCGCGCAACTCGCGATGACAAAAGTCTAAAACTTAAGGGACACTGGTATAAGTCCACGGTTTGCCGCCACGCCGGCCTGGGACTTTTCCTGTTTTCCGTCCTGCTCTATCCGCTCGTGGCGTTTTTCTCCGGCCGGCCGTTGGGGCAGGCGGAAGTGTTCGGCCTGACGCCCGACCCGACCGCACTGGCCACGCTGGGTCTGCTGCTCGGGGCGAAGCGCGCGCCGTGGTGGTTGTGGATCATGCCGGCGGGGTGGTGCCTTTTCAGCGCCATGACGCTGTGGGCGTTGCACGCACCCGAGGCCTTCGGCCTGGGCATGGTGTCGGTCATCAGTGTGGTGCTGGCCTTCCGATACGGGCGCGCATCGGTGGTCGTATAGGGCAGAACTCAATTTCGACGCCCGAAAGAGAAATCGATCGCACCTTGCTTGCAGCCGTCGACGCACGTGCCACAGAGCACGCACTCGGCGTGATTCATGACACCGGACGCCACCAGGCGTGGCACATCCAGGCTCATCGGGCAGTTCTGCCGGCAGGTGCCGCACGCGATGCACTTGTCCGCTTGCGGGCGCAGCTGCAGTTGCGGGAGGCGCAGCGTCCGGCCGAGTTTTCCGCCCGCGATCATGAACGGCGCCATCCAGCAGAGCAGGTGGCAGCCGGCGCGGCGGCCAAAGAGCAGCGAGGGGACCAGGAAGAGCAGCACGACGGTGTAAAACACCAGAAAATGCCCGGGCTCCCGAACCGACACGCCGCCCTCCAGGTGGTGCAGCAACCGCAGTCCCTGCCAGCCGGCGAACCAGAAAGCCAGGCCGATGGCGCTGAGCCACGGCACCCAGATGAACCATTTCACGAGATCGAGCCGGCCGGTGCGGAAAGGTTTGGGTTGGATCGCAAAGCAGCCTTCCATCAGTCCGGCGCCGGGGCAAAGCCAGCCGCACCAGACGCGTCCGAGCAAAACCGACCAGACAAACATCGCGGCAAACATCGCGCCGCTCGCGGTCAGGATCCCACGCAGGGCGCCATCGATCACCAGGTAGGGGGAGAAGTAAAACAGCGTGATGGGGAAAAGCAGCAGCGAGGCAAAAAGCAGCGCGTGGCGGACGGACTGCCGGAATTTCGGGCGGGAGGACATTGTGGTGGACGTGCGGACGGTGGTGGCTCCGAAATTACGCCGGATGACGGGGGCGGGCTTCGCAGTTATTGGTGGCTAACGGGCATTCTTTGCCTGAGAAACAGGCCGCGACGCAGTGCCACCGGTTCCTGCGGCGGGATCTGATCGAGCGGGAAACAGGCTAACTCGGCAGCTCAGTTAAGAATCAAGATCTGCCGTATTCAGGCGCTCTCTCGGTGCGTGTAGCTTGTAACGTATTAATTGACAAATTACCTGTGACTCGGCTCCGAGCTAATAGAGAAGCAGGTTTTTCGGCTGCTCTGCCGCTGCGCCGAGGACGCCACGCAATGCCACCGGTTCCTGCTGCGGGAGTTGATCGAGAAGTAAACCTAGGGAGTTGGCATGACCACGGATGGTGCGAAGCAGCCAGGATGACAAAGACAGAAGTGCTCAAGCGGGTTACTGCGCTGCGGAGTAAGTCCAGTGTAAGTCAAGTTGCGGCTGCGATAAGACAAGTGTGAGTCCAGTGATTAGGTGGGTGGTTTTTGACCACGGATGACCCGGATCGATCAGGCTTAACCACGGATGAACAGGGATGGCGGCTACTTCCTGCCCGGCTTGATCGCGGTGTGGAAGCCCAACTCCTTGGCGGGGAGTTCCGGCGCGGACGGCGGATCGAGCAGGAGCATGATACGCCGCATGAATTCGCTGATGACCGTCTCGTGCGAGTCGAGTCGGGCCGTGAGCTCTTTTTCCATCGCGGCCAGTTTCTTCGCGAGTTCACGGGTGTCGGTGAGCAGGCTGCGCATCTTGATGAACGCACGGACAACGAAGACAGACATGGAGACGGCTTGCGGGCTGTTCAGAATATTGGCCGCCATGATTGCGCCGTGCTCGGTGAAGGCGAACGGTGCGAACTTCACGTTACCGCCGCGCTTCAAGGTCACAATTTGTGACCTTGAACGCCTACTGAGCGTTACCATATAAGATGACAATAAGGTCAAAAGAGCTCGGCTTGTTTATAGAAGGCGGCAATGAGGCGGGTCTTGCGAGGCCGGCGGCGG
>LNEH01000209.1 GCA_001464505.1 Verrucomicrobia bacterium Ga0077533 | reverse complement strand
GTCCGGAAGGCGGCCACTAAAGCCGGTCCGCCCGCTTGCTCGCAAGGAGAAAGCCGGGTTTACGCCCGCATCCGCCTTCGCCAAGGCTACGGCGGACAAGCCGGACGTATCACTCAAAGCAACTTCATCTCCATCATCTTTTCGGCAATCTGGATGGCGTTGAGCGCGGCACCCTTCCAGAGATTGTCGCCGCTGACCCACAGGGCCAGCCCGTTGTCGAAAGCCGTGTCCAGGCGGATCCGCCCCACACCGCACTTCTCCTTGCGGCTATAGGCGAGTGGCGTCGGATAGGCGCTCTTCGCCGGCTCGTCGATCAGCTCGGCACCGGGAAAGGCGGCGATGGCCGAGCGCGCCGCCGCGACCGAGACCGGGCGCTCAAACTCGGCGTTGATCGCGACGGAGTGCGCCCGCACCACCGGCACGCGGATGCACGTCGCCGAGACCTTCAGACCGGGCAGACCGAGAATCTTGCGGCTCTCGAGGCACATCTTGGTCTCTTCGCCGGTATAGCCGTCGGCGCCGAACGAATCAATGTGGGGGATCACGTTCTGGAAAATCTGGTGCGGGTAAACCACACGGGTGAGCGGCTGCCCGGCGGCATAGGCCTGCACCTGTTGCTCCAGCTCCACAATCGCCTCCGCGCCCGTGCCGGACACGGATTGATAAGTCGCGAAAACGACGCGTTTCAGGCCAAACGCGCGGTGCAGCGGAAAAAGCGCCATGAGGGCGACCGTGGTGGAGCAGTTCGGGCTGGCGATGATGCCCCGATGGGCGTGGATCGCCTCGGGGTTTATCTCCGGCACGACCAACGGAACATCCGGGTCCATGCGGAAGGCAGAGCTTTTGTCGCTGACGAGGCAGCCGCGTTTCACGGCCTCCGGTGCCAGGGCCTTGGTGACGGTGCCGCCGGCGGCGAAGAACGCCACATTGAGTCCGGTGAACGCCTCCGGTGTCGCCTCCCGCACCGTGAGCATCCGCCCCTGAAATTCCAGGCTGCGGCCCGCGGAACGCGCCGAGGCCAGCGGCCGCAGCTCCGCGAGCGGAAACGCGCGCGCGGCCAGCAGGGCAATCAGCTCTTGACCGACTGCTCCCGTGGCCCCGACGATGCCGACCCTGAGGGAACTATTGCTCACGATGAATGAAACATTGAAACGGATGAAAGAAAGGTGCGGCGCCCTGGGAATCAAGCCCACAGAACGTGTCATAACCGTTTCGATCGCGCGGCAGCTCATGCTGTTTTACGCCGCCGACGCGCTGCGCAAGAGCCACGTGATCTCAACTTCGCGCCGGCCGCCCTCGAATGTGAGGAATTCCCTCGGCACTCCCCGCGGTCTGCACGAGATCGCCGAGAAACACGGAGCCGGCGCGCCCCCCGGCATCGTGTTCAAGGGCCGGGTCAGCACCGGAAAACATTTCTCTGAGCTGGGTGACGAGGAAAATGCCAAGAATCTTGTCACCACGCGCATCCTCTGGCTGCGCGGCCTTGAGCCGGGCGTCAACGCCGGTGGCAACGTGGACACCTACCAGCGCTACGTCTACATCCACGGCACCAATCACGAAGAGCTACTGGGCACACCCTTCAGCGAAGGCTGCATCGAGATGCGCAATGTTGAGCTCATAGACCTGTTCGACGAGGTCCGCACCGGCGATCTGGTGTGGATCGAGGACTAGAGGCTATCCGGATACCCGGTTTCGCGCAGCGGTGGGCAGCGACCTTGGTCGCGCTTCAGCATAAGCGGCGCGTGCAAGCACGCT
This sequence comes from Verrucomicrobia bacterium Ga0077533, assembly GCA_001464505.1. Taxonomy (GTDB): domain Bacteria; phylum Verrucomicrobiota; class Verrucomicrobiia; order Opitutales; family Opitutaceae; genus Lacunisphaera. The sequence continues at coordinate 61,785 of LNEH01000209.1, read as the reverse complement.
GGCCTACGAAATAATTTCAGGGTTTTCGGACAGCCTCTGGCACTGCTCCGTTAGGTTATGGTATTCTCCTCTGAAATTGCTGTCTTTGTAGGCGGGGTGGCCTCACCCGCGAGGCACGGGTCACAGGAGCCGAAAACTGCGGGGTGATGGCACCCCGCCCACAACAAACCAAACGTAGTAGTGCTAGTAGTCCATCGCCATCGCCACCCGCGCCCCGCCGGGACTGTGAATGACATTTACCTTGTCGCCGACCGCGTAGTAAGGCGGTGCCGGCTGCACGATCACGACCAGGTCGCCATTCTTCAGCTGGACCGTGATTTCCTGCGCGCGCTTGCGGGTGGCGTATTCCTCGACCGCCTCGCCGATGATCGCCCCGGCAATCGAAGCTCCGGCCACACCCAACGCCGAGCCGGTGCTCCTGACGCCGCCCACCGGGCTGGCGGCGGCGGCGCCAATGATCCCGCCTCCCGCCTGACCGAGATGGGTCCGACGGCCCTCGATAGTCAGGTCGGTCACCTTGACGACCGTGCCGATATCGGCGACCTGCATTTGATTCGCTTGCGAGGTCGGCACCACCGTCGTCGACGACGGCAGCGTGCAACCGCCCCCCAGGAGAATTACTCCGCCCAGCAAACCACTCGACAGCAGTTTCGTGCGCATGACAGGTATGACGGGTTATTGGGAAAATAGTTTCATGCCAAATGGCCGGCAACACAAGTGCCCTATCCCGGTTCCGACGGTGTTACCCGCGGCGGCCCCGCCCTCGATGATGGTCATCATCCCGCCGCCGATCTCGATCACCATGTCCGTCATGTTTTCGCCCGTGCCCCCTCCCGTCATACCGGTGGCGTCGATCCCGGTCACCGGATTTTGATTTTTCCGCTTGCGGTTGCGGGGACGCCGAAGCCGGTTCCGCCGACCAGGACGAATAGTTTGATGGCAGGACACAGCCGGTCCCCAGGAGCAACATTGCGCCCAACACACCGTGGGATAGCTGTAGTGCGCGCATGACAGGTGGGCGGGGGATTCTGAGGGCAGCTTCAGCCAAAATGAACCCAGACGCAAGGGCGCAATCCTTCTGCGGATAAACGCGGATCAGACGTTGCGGCCAAAGAGCAGCCGGAGCGAATTGATGCACACGACCAGTGTGCTGCCCTCGTGAGCGGCCACGCCAACGGCCAATGGCACCGCCCCGAAAGCCGTGGCCAACACCATGATGATGACCACCCCCAATGAGATAGTCAGGTTCTGCCGGATGATGGCCCGGGCCCGGAGGCTGAGCCGGTGGGCGGCAAGGAAGTTTTCAATGCGGTCGTGCATCAGGATGACCTCGGCCTGCTCCAGCGCGGCATCGCTGCCCCGTGCGCCCATCGCCACGCTGACATCGGCCATCGCCAGGCTTGGGGCGTCGGCGGCCCCTGCCGCAACAACTGGATGGCCTCGACTTTCTGCTCGGGCGTCAGATGCGCGCGCACTTCCGCCACCCCGAGCTCCCGGGCCACGGATTCCGCCGCCTGCCGGCGGTCGCCGGTCAACATGACCGTGTGGATGCCGCGTTTTTTCAACTCCGCCAGCACGGCCCGCGACTCGGCGCGAATCTGGTCACGCAGCAGCACGCGGCCCAGCAGATCCTTGCCGACGACCCACACCTCCGAAAGCTCGGCCGAGGCCGGCGGTAATTTCTCCACCCAGCCGGCGAGCGGACCGGCCTCCAGCAGTTCGCGCCGGCCAAGCAGCGCCTGCGCGCCGTCGAGACGGCCCTGCACCCCCTGCCCAACGAGGTTCTTGAAATCATCCAGTTCGATCAGCCGCACGCTGCGGGCCTTGGCGTCGCGCACGATGGCGCGGGCGAGCGGGTGCTCGGACTTGGCCTCGAGGGCGTAGGCCAGCTCCATCAGCTCGGTCTCGCGACCGGGCGGGAAGCTCTCATAGCCGACGACGGCGAGCTCGCCGGTCGTGAGGGTGCCGGTCTTGTCGAGCGCGACCACGTTGATGCCGGCCAGCTGCTCGATGGCCGCGCCGCCACGAAACAACACGCCGTGCCGCGCGCCCCACGCGATGGCCGCCAGGATGGCCGAGGGGATGGACAGCACGAGCGCGCACGGGCTCGCCACCACCATGAGCGTCATCGCGCGGTAGAAGGCCGAGCGGGTTTCGGGCGTGTTGGTGAAAGCCGGCAGCTCAAAGCCCAGCCACCAGACCAGAAACATCGCCGCCGAGCCGCCGATGACCGCGTAAGTGTAGCCTGTCCCGAACTTGTCCGTGAAACGCTCGCTCGGCGCCTTGAGTTTCTGGGCGGTCTGGATGAGGCGGATGATTTTCTGCAGCGTGCTCTCGGCCGGCAGCCGCACGACCTCGTAATCGACCGCGCCCCACAGATTGAGCGTGCCGCTGAACACCTGGTCGCCGGTGGTCTTCTCCACCGGATTGGCCTCGCCGGTCAGCGCCGATTCGTCGCTGGCACTGCGGCCACTGACGATGAGGCCGTCGGCGGCAAAGGCCGCGCCCGGCTTCACCCGGACGCGCTGGCGCAATTGAAGTTCCTCCACCGCGACCTCCTTCTCGCTGCCGTCCGGCCGCACGAGTGTCGCCTGCTTCGGCGCCGACTTGAGCAGGGCGCTGACTTCGCGCTGCGTGCGGTCGAGGGCGTATCCTTCCATGGCACCCGACGCGGAGAAGAGGAAAAGCAGCAACACTGCCTCGCCCCAAGCGCCGATGAACATCGCGCCGAGGGCAACGGCGAGCATCAGAAAATGAATGTCGATGTCGCCCTTTTTGAGGTTGGCCCACGAATCCACCGCCGCGTCCCACGCGCCGGCGATCAGGCCGATCACGAACAACCCGCGCGCCAGCCACGGCAGGTTCGGCAGAAAATTCTCGACGAGCAACCCGGCGAGGCCCGCCGCGCCGCACACCACCGCCAGTAGGGCCAGCGTGCGCCATTCCTGGTCCTCGGGCGAGGGTTCGGCCTTGATCTCAGGCCACTCCATCTCGCGCCAGAGCCAGAGTTTCTCCGCCGTCACGCAGGTGTCGCGCCCCAGCACGATGGCTCCGCCCTGTTGCCGGAGCGAGTAGCCGCCCGGAACCTTCAGCCCGGCGCCGGTCGTCAGCCGCGATTCGACGGCACTGATGGTCGCGGCCAGTTTCGCCTCCAGATCGGGCAGGTTGATGTCGTTGATGGTGGCGACGGCGACCTTCTGCGCCGCGGTGTCGATACGCACCGCCCTCACCTCCGGCTGCTCGCGCAGGAAACGCACGAGCTCCTCGGTCCAGTTGCGGTCGGCCGGCGGTGACATGATTGACAGAGGGTGGCGCGATTTGCCGGACCCGCAAATTGATTTGCTGCGCATTGATTAACCGGCTCTTTCAGCAGCCATGATTGGCCTGCACGACGATGCCCGCCCGCCCACGGCAACCGGCCCCAAGCCAACCCGGGTGCGCGAGCTGACCCTGGACATTTTTTCCGAGGCCGGCGCGCTGTGCGAATCGCTTCACCTGGAACACCGCCCCGAGCAGGCGCAGATGGCCGGCACCGTCGCGACGGCCATGCGCGATGACAAGGCGCTGCTCTTTGAGGCCGGCACGGGCGTGGGCAAATCGCTCGCCTACCTCATCCCGGGCATCATCCACGCCACCGACCAGGGCCGCCAGCTGATCGTCTCGACGCACACCATCTCCCTCCAGGAGCAGATCGAGCAAAAGGATCTGCCGATTTGCCGGAAGGTCTTCAAGACCTCGGCCATCCTCGCCCCCTATGCGGGTTTCCGCTCGACCGTGCTGGTCGGCAAATCGAATTACCTCTGCCCGACCCGGCTGGGCCACGCCCTGGCGGACCGCAGCACACTGTTCGCCGACGCCGACTACGACGAATTGCAGCGCCTCGCGAAATGGGCCGAGACCACCAAAACCGGCCTGCGCCACGACTTGAAACCGCCGCCGCGGCCCGAGGTCTGGGACGCCGTCAACGCCGACTCCTCCTCCTGCTCACGCAAGCATTGCGACGAGCAAAAGTGCCACTACCAGAGAGCCCGCGCCCGCCTGCGCACGGCGCAGGTTGTCATTGTCAACCACGCCCTCCTCTTCGCGCTCATCAATGCCGGCGGCGCGCGGGCCCACGGCGCCGGCACCGACACGCGCGGCGTGCTGTTTCCCGACGATTTCCTGGTGCTCGACGAGGCGCACACGGTGCCGGAGGTGGCGACGAACAGTTTCGGGCTCTCGCTCAGCAGCTACGGCGTGGACCGGGCGCTCAAGTATCTCTTCAACCCCCGCACCAAGCGCGGCCTGCTTCGCAAGCTCGGCGGCGCTCCGGCCCAGCAGCTGGTGCTCGATGCGCTCGAGGCTTCGAGGCAATTCTTCGCTTTCATCGCCGACAAGATCCTGACGCCGCGACCAATCGTGCGCATCCGCGAGTCGGATGTCGCCGAACCGACATTGGACGGCCCGCTTGGCGCGCTGCACCGGCTCATCGGCAAGCTGGCCGACAAGCTGGAGGACGGGCGCGAGCACGACGAGATGCTGGAGCAGCAACAGCGCATCAAGGGCCTGCAGGCCGGAATCACGGAGTGGCTGACGCTCGGTGACAAAGGCCACGTTTACTGGGCCGAACGCAGCGGGCGGAAACAGACCATCGTGACGCTCCGCAGCGCGCCCATCGACGTCGCACCCGAACTGCGCCAACACCTCTTTGGCTGCCGCACGAGCGTCGTCTGCACCAGCGCCACGCTCGCCATGGGCGGCAGCATCGATCCGCTCGCCTCCCGCCTCGGCGCCGACGGCGCCCGGGCCGTCGCCGTGAAATCACCGTTCGATTTCGAGCGCAACATGCGCATCTACGTGGCGGCCGACGTGCCTTTGCCCTCGCCGAAGGAGGCGAAACTGGCGCTCGACATCCTCGCCGACTATATCGGTTTTTGCACGGAGAGAGTGCGCGGCGGCTCACTGGTGCTTTTTACCAGCTACGCCGACATGCGCTCGGTGGCCCTGGCCCTTGAGCCCTCCTGGCGCGAGGCCGGCCGGCCTTTCCTCCTGCAAGGCGCCGATCTCTCGCGCACCGAGTTGGCGCACCAAATGCGCACCCTGGGCAACGCCGTGCTCTTCGGCACCGACAGTTTCTGGACCGGGGTGGATGTGCCGGGCACAGCCCTGTCCCAGGTCATTGTGACCAGGCTGCCCTTCGATCCGCCGACCCATCCGATCACCGAGGCCCAATGCGAGCACATCAGCGGTGCCGGCGGCAACCCCTTCAATGAGCTTACACTGCCCGACGCCCTCATCAAGTTCCGCCAAGGCATCGGCCGTCTCATCCGCAACAAGACCGACCGGGGCGTCGTCACGATCCTCGACTCGCGAGTGCTGGCCAAGACCTACGGGCGTGAGTTCTTGGGCTCCCTGCCGGCCGGGGGTTACGAACGCATGGACCGCACCGATCGGGAGCGCGTTTTTAGGCCTTTCCCTTGAACCGAAGCTGCCTCTAGTCTTTCGCCAATGATGAAGTTGCGCTCCTTTGCCCTGACCGACGTCGGCCTAGTCCGACCGGAAAACGAGGACAGTTTCCTGTGCAACGATGCCCACCGGCTTTACGCCGTGGCGGACGGCATCGGCGGGCTTCCCTCGGGCGGCCAGGCCAGCCAGCTGACGGTGGCGACACTGGAGAAGATTTTCACAAGCCACGAGGCCGGCCATAAACTCAATTATCCGCGCATCCTGGCCGAGATAAACGACCAGGTCTTCCGACTGGGGCGCGTGCTCAGTCCGCAATTCGGCATCGGTTCAACCCTCACCTTCGCCCATGTCACCGGGGTAAAGATAAACATCGGCCACGTCGGCGATTCCAGCGCCTTGCGCCTGCGGTCCAAACACCTCGAACAACTCACCCGCGACCACACCATCGAGACCGAAATGAAAGACCGGGCCGCCCGCGGCGAACCCATGGTCCTGCTGATGGAGAACCGCAACGCCCTCACGCGCTGCATCGGTCAGCCACCGCCGTTGGAGGCCGAATGCACCAGCCACACCTTGCTGCCCCATGACCGCTACCTGCTTTGCAGCGACGGCATCTCGCGTTTCGTCACAGTCGCGGAAATCACGGATATTCTCGCCGCCGCCACGGACCCCGAGGCCGCCGCGCGGGAGCTGGTCCAGCGCGCCAATGATCGCGGTGGCTTGGACAATTCCACCGCCGTGGTGCTCTTTTTCGACTGACATGCGGTCGCAGCAATTCGCCGCACTCGTGGCGGCGCAACCCGCCAACGGCCTGTTTCGCTTCAGTCTCGCGCAGGCCCTGCTGGCGGATAACCACCCGGCTGAGGCCCTCGAACACCTGCAATTCTGTGCCGGCCAGAAAGCCGATTGGATGCTGCCACGCCTCCTGCTCGGCCAGACTCTGCTTGGGCTGGGCCGGCGCGCTGAGGCCAAGCCTTGGTTGGAACAGGCTCTCCAATTGGCCATCACCCAGGACCACGACGACCCCGCGCTGGAAGTGCGCCGGTTGCTAGCTGAGATAAGTTGAAGGAATAGCTCGGCGACAAGTCACTCATAGCTAGACCAGCGCGCCATTTGGATTAGTGTGGGCGTAGCCAACTGGCCTTGAGCAGGTTCGCTCCTTGTAGCAGGGACGGGAGGTATCAGGTAAAATCTAGCTCCCATGAAAAAATACCTCCCCCTCATGTGCGCGGCCGTCCTGCTCCTCGGATCAGCCGCTTGTGTTTTCCCCGGGAAAAATATTACCGAGATCAGGAACGACGATGGCTCACGGGTGGTCAAGACGTTGAGCGAGGACGGCACCACGCGCACGGAAATACGCTATCGCAGCGACAACTCAGTCGCCTATGAGAAGACCTATCTCGGCATGACCAGTGGCGCCCGCCCGCAGTCGGCGATCGTCAAGGATGGGTCGGGACGGGTCACGATGGCGGAACACTACCGCTACAACGCCGCCGGCCGGTTGCAGCAACTCGACACGCTCAACGGGCAGGGGGAAATTGTGGTGATCATGCACTACACGTATTCCGCCGACGGCAAATACACCGACCATCAGCACACCGACCGGTCGGGGAAAACGCTCACCCAGGAGCAGGTCGAGGCCATCTGGAACACACTCGAGCCGAAGTAGGCCGTCCGGCGATGGACTCATACCAACGTTCTCTAGCTTTTGGACTGTCATTACGAGGAGCAGAGCGACGACTTGTCCGCCATAGCCTTGGCGACGGCGGAAGCAATCCAGCCGTTTCGACAAGCTCAAGGCCCCGAGCCTGTCGAGGGGCTGGATCGCCACGGCGCGCTTCGCGCACCTCACGATGACAACAGGGTAAAAGGTTACGGCGATTAGTATAACGCCCGGTTCGGAATCGACATGGCGCGAAGACTGCCAGAGCCCGCGTTCAGGGCTACGGATGGCAGGCCAAACTCCCCTCAACGCCCAGCAGCCTTCGCCTCGGCCTTCTTGGTAATCTCGTCCACCACGAGCGTGGTGGTCACGTCGCAGCCGACATTCGTCGCCGTGCGGCACATGTCGAGGATGCGGTCGGTGCCGAGGATGATGCCGATGCCCTCGGCCGGGATGCCGAAGGTGATGAGCAGGCCGGCGATGAGCGGCAGCGAGCCGCCGGGAATGCCGGCCACGGCCACGGCGCTGAGCACGGAGAGCAACAACAGGGTGATCTGCTGGCCCATCGTGAGATCGATGCCGAAAACCTGCGCGACGAAGAGCACGACGCAGCCCTCGTAGAGGGCGGTGCCGCTCATGTTCATCGTGGTGCCGAGCGGCAGCACGAAGCCGGCGGTGCTGGGCGTGATCTTGAGTTTCTCCGTGGCGTTGGCCAGCGCGCTGGGCAGAGTGGCGTTGCTGGAGCTGGTGGAGAAGGCGGTGACGAGCACGTCCTTGATCGCGGCGAAATACGCGCGCGGCTGCCAGGTGGTCCACACCTTGAGCCACACGGACATCGTGCCGAAGAGGTGCAGCGCCATCACGCTGACGCAACCGAGCACGAACACCCCGAGCGCGACGAGGATGTCCAAGCCCGACTTGACGAGCACGCTGTAGATGAGGCAGGGCACGGCGTAGGGGGCCAGCCGCAGCGCGAGATGCACGATGCCGGTCATCAGCTCCGTGATCATTTCGAGCGAATCCTGCAGTTTCCGGCGCTTTTCATCGGTGAGGCTGGTGCCCACAAGTCCGACCAAAATGGCGAAGAGAATGAGCGGCAGCACGTCGCCGATCCGGGCGGTGCTGTTGCCGACGACGGACGCCAGCAGGTTGGCGGGCATGAACATCTCGACAATGACGGCGAACGAGAGGCCGGTCTGGCTGGCCGAGGCGGCGACGTGTTTCTGGGCCGCGCCGCCGTATTCGGCCATGAGGCGGTCCTTGGTGGCGGCGTCGATGTGGTGGCCGGGCTCGAGGATGTTCATCATCACGAGGCCGAGGGCGACGCCGATGGCCATGTTGAGGAAGAAGAACAGAAAGGTGCGGCCGGCGAGCGGCCCGAGTTTCTGCGGGCGGCCGAGCTGCACGACGCCGGTGGCGAGCGACGCGAACACCAGCGGCATGACGACGAAGAACAGCAGGCGCAGGAACACGCGGCCAAAGGGGTCGAGCAGCACCGTGGAGGTGCCGCGCATGAGGTCGAGGAGGGTGGCGGAGCTCTTGATGCCGACATGGGTCAGCCAGCCCTGGAGGAATTCCGGGATGGGCACATGCGGCCCGACGAAAAGGGTGGCGACACCCAGGATGATACCGATGACCAGCCCGCGCAGGATGCGGTTGGCCAATTTGTCAGAGGTGGAGCCGGCCATGGGGGAGTGCGCGGAGCCTAGGCGGCGCTGGGGGCTTGTCCAACCCGAAGTCCGGTGTGCCGGCCGGCCTTTGACATGTTTAACCGGCTTGCGTCCGGCGGTTTAGGTCGGTTCACGGGCCAAATGAGTTGCCCGTCGCGCAGAGGGCCGTAGGTTGGCCGGCTGTCACGCCATGCACGTCTTTTTCGGCATCACCCTCGAAGTCCTGATCATTGTCGGCGTCGTGCTCGCCAACGGTTTCTTCGTGGCCGCCGAGTTCGCGCTGGTGAAGGTCCGCGCCAGCCAGTTGCGGCCGCTGGCCCAGAAGGGCAAGGCCTCCTGGCGCCTGCGCATGGCGCTCAGGGTCACCCAGAAACTCGACGCCACGCTCTCCACCACGCAGCTCGGCATCACGCTCACCAGCCTCGGTCTTGGCTGGGTCGGTGAGCCCTTTGTCGCCCGCCGGCTTGAGCCGCTCTTCGCGGCCGCCGGCGTTGACAACCCCGCCACCGTGCAAGGGATCTCCTTCGCCGTCGCCTTTGGCGTCATCACCTTCCTCCACATCGTTTTCGGCGAACTCGGGCCGAAGTCCCTCGCCATCCAACGCTCGAAGGCCGTCTCGCTGTGGACCGCCGGCCCGCTGATGGTCTTTTACTACGCCTTCTTCCCCTTTATCTGGGCGCTGAATGGCACGGCCAACTACTTCCTGCGCCTGGCCGGGTTGCAGGCGGCGACCGAGGGCGAGCGCGGCTTCAGTTCGGAGGAGCTCGAATATGTCTTCAGCCACGCCCGCCATCCCCACCCGGGTGACGCCCTGATCAACAAGCTCATGGTCCAGTCCCTCCGCGCCCGGCAGACCACGGCCCAGCAGATCATGCGGCCGCGCGACCAGGTGGTGGCGCTCTGGTCCGACCGCCCCATGGCCGAGAACCTGCGCATCGCCCAGACCAGCGGCCACAGCCGCTTCCCGGTCTGCTCCGGCTCGCTCGACAAGGTCGAGGGCCTGCTGCTCGTCCGCGAGTGGCTCTGGCAGATCAGCGCGCTCGGGACCGACACTTCGTTTGTGCCGCTCGTCCGCGAGGTCGTTGAGTTCGAGCTCACCACGCCGCTCCACAACATGATCGAGCGTTTCCGCCACTCGCGCAGCCACCTCGCCGTCGTGCTCGACGAGAAGAAGGCGCTCGCCGGGCTCGTCACGCTCGAGGACGTGCTGGAGGAGATCGTCGGCGACATCCGCGACGAGACCGACATCGAGAGCGGCCCGATCTACGAGCGCACGGCGAACGCCATCACCGTCAGCGGCTCGCTCACCATGCGCGAGCTGCAGGCCGAGACCGGCTGGCCGCTCGAGTGGACGCCGCGCGAGACCGTCGCCACCTGGACGCACCGGCACTTCGGCCGCGTGCCCAAGCGCGATGACAAGACGACTGTCGGCGAATACCGGTTGCAGGTGACCGAGGCCAACGCCGAGCGCGCCCGGCGGGTAAAGTTCGAGCGCGTCGGCACGGGCGACACCACCCCGCCGATGTGATTTTGGTGGAGCGCGTTGACCTCAACGCACTTCGCACCAAGCGTCTTGGGGTCAAGCCGCTCCACCGCCGATTTGGCTTTTCTGTTATTGCGGGGAGTGCAGTGAAGAAGCAATCCATGTGGTAGCTGGATCGCCACGCCCGGCTTCCGCCTTCGCCGAGGCTTCGGCGAGACGAGCCGCCGGGCTCGCGCTGACGAACCAATGAACTATTCCCTCCTCCTGGCCGCCATCATCCTGCTCACCTGGCTCGGTGTCGCCCAGGAGGTTTTTCGCGGCAACCGCCGGCTGAAACGGCTGGCCACCCTTGCCGCACCCCTCCCCGCGGCCTGGCCGCGCGCGTCGGTCGTCTTTGCCGCCCGCAACGAAGCCGCGACCATCGGGGTCGCCGTGCCGACCATCCTGGCACTCGACTACCCCGACCTCGAGGTCATCGCGGTCAACGACCGCTCGGAGGACGACACCGGAGCCCAGCTCGACCGGCTGGCCGCGGCCAACCCGCGGTTGCAAGTGGAGCATGTGCGCGCGCTGCCCGACGGCTGGATCGGCAAGAACCACGCGTTGCACCTCGGCGCGGCCCGCGCCACCGGCGAGTGGATCCTCTTCACCGATGCCGACATTCATTTCCAGCCGGACGTGTTGCGGCGGGCCGTGGCCCACGCCCGCGCCCAGTCGCTGGATCATCTCGCCGCCGTGCCCCAGCTCACCGAGCACGGGCACTGGCTGGGGATCTGCGTGAACGCCTTCAGTGTGGCCTTCACGGTCGGCCTCCGTCCGTGGCGGATTCCTGATCCGCGCAGCCCGACGCACGGCGGGGTGGGCGCCTTCAATCTCGTCCGCGCCTCCACCTATCGGAAAATGGGCGGCCACGAGCCGCTGCGCCTCCGGCCGGACGACGACATCAAGCTCGGGAAGCTCATGAAGGCGGGGGGATTCAGCGAATTTTTGCTCGGAGCCGGGGCGATCTCGGTTTCCTGGTATGCCACGATGGGTGACATGATCCGCGGGCTGACCAAGAACGCCTACGCGGGCGCGGATTATCGTTTCTGGGTGCCGCCGCTTGGGGCGTTCGCGTTGTTGCTCGGCTACTTCTGGCCGGTGATGGCGCTGTTCGTCGCAACCGGCCCCGCTTGGTGGTGTTACGCCGGGGCGGTGGTGCTTATGTTAGCGGTAGGTTGCGACCAGCCGCGTTTCGCCGGCGGCCGCTGGTGGCACGGGCTGTTCCTGCCGCTGGGCATGGCGGTGTTCAGCTACATCCTGCTCCGCTCGATGGTGGTTACGCATTGGACCGGGGGCGTCACCTGGCGCGGCACATTCTACCGGCTGAGGGAGCTGAAGCGCAACCGGCTGTAAGCGGGATTGAACCGGCACCCCGGGTCGGTCTAGGCTGGGCGAATGGACAGCACACCCCGGCCCGAGCCTTCGCACGATCTCATCCGGCGGCTGGCGGAGCTCAACCAGATCGGTGTGGCGCTGTCGCAGGAAAAGAACCTCGACCGGCTGCTTGAGACCATCCTCCTTGCGGTCAAGAAAATCACCAACGCCGATGGAGGCACGCTCTACCGGCATCCGCCCGGCAAGAACATACTGAGCTTTGCCATCATCCGGAACGACTCGCTCGGCATCGCCATGGGCGGCACCACGGGCGTCAAGATTCCCTATCCCCCCATCCAGCTCCGCGATGCCCAGGGCCGCGAGAACAACTCGATGGTGGTCGCCTATGCCGTGCTGAAGGGCCGCACCGTCGCCATTGCCGACGCCTACCAGGAAAAAGGCTTCGACTTCAACGGCACCAAGGCCTTCGACCGCCACACCGGTTATCGTTCCCAGTCTTTCCTCACGGTGCCGATGAAGAACCACGCGGACGAGATCATCGGCGTCCTCCAGCTCATCAACGCCCGGAAGCGCACCACCGGGGAGATCGTGCCGTTCAGCGAGACCGACCAGCGCCTCGCCGAATCGCTCGCCTCGCAGGCCGCCGTCGCGCTCACCAACCGCCTGCTCATCCTCCAGCTGGAAAACCTGTTCGAATCCTTCATCGGCCTGCTCAACAAGGCCATTGACGAGAAGTCGGCCTACACCGGCGGCCACTGCCACCGCGTCCCCGTGCTCACCATGCTGCTGGCGGAGGCCGTGCATGAGACAAAATCCGGTCCGCACGCCGCGTGGCGCCTGACCGACCCGGACCGCTACGAACTCAAGATCGCCGCGCTGCTCCACGACTGCGGCAAGGTCACCACCCCGGTCCACGTCGTGGACAAGGCCCGGAAACTCCAGACGCTCTTCGACCGCATTCACCTCGTCGACACCCGTTTCGAAATCCTCAGGCGCGACGCCGAGCTCACGGCCCTCCGCGCCGGCGCGGTCCCCGGGGCCGACGCCAAGGCCGTCGACCAGGCCTACCGCGCGCGCCTCTGGGAAATCCAGGAAGACCGCGAGTTTCTCCGTCTCTGCAACATCGGCGGCGAGGCCATGACGGACGAAGATCAGGAACGCGTTCGCGGCATCGCGAAAAAATACCGCTGGCGCAATCCGACGGGCGAGGAGGTCGATTTCCTCACGACGGACGAGATTGAAAACCTCACCATCCGCGCCGGCACGCTCACGACGGCGGAGCGGCAGATCATCAACCACCACATCGAGGTCACGATCCAGATGCTGGAGGCGCTGCCCTGGCCGCGGCACCTGAAGAATGTCCCCGAATACGCCGGCGGCCATCACGAGCGGATGGACGGCAAAGGCTACCCCCGCGGCCTGACCCGCGACCAGATGTCCGTTCAGGCCCGCATCATGGGCATCGCGGACATCTTCGAGGCGCTCACCGCGCGCGACCGGCCCTACAAGCCCGGCAAGACCCTCACCGAGTCGCTCCACATCCTGGGAAAAATGCGGCTCGACGGCCACATCGACCCCGACCTGTTCGACATCTTCATCCGCGCCCGCGTCTACGAACGCTACGCCAAGGATCACCTCGACCCCGTCCAAATCGACGTGGTCGATGTCTCGAAAATCCCCGGCTACTCCGGGGATTGAAGCCAGAGGACCGGGAACGGAGAACAGATTCTTACAGGAGGTAACGGAGGAAACAGAGGGTGTGAACCCAACCTTGCTTGCATGGGTTCTGTTCCCTCCTGCTAAAACTTCCGTGTGTTCCGTGACTTCTGTGGTTTACTTCATCTCACCCCATGTCCACCGACCCCAACGCCGAATTCGACCACGCCGTCCTCGACAAGATCGACCTCAGTCCCATCGGCGCGGTGCCGACCACCCCCGCCTATCAGGATGCCCTCCGCCGGCTCTACGCCGCGCAGCAGGTTTACGCCTCCGCTGACCACAAGGGCGGGCACGTCACGGCGCGCTCGCTGGCGCAACTCCCGTTTTTTCACGCCCACAACCTCGCCGACTTCATCGCGGGGAAGATCACCGATGACGCGCTGGAGACCAACGCCAGCATCTACGACCGCTATGTGCAATCGTTGCCCATCGACCGGCGCGCCCGGGCGGAAAAGCAGCGTGTCATGGTGATCGGCAAGGCCATCCACCACCGCGCCAAGCACGGTGTGGCCGCCGTCCACGATCCGCTGCACACCCTCTTTCTCGTGCCGGGCGCCGGCCCGCACCCAGGGCTGCCCGGCAATTACCTGCACGGGGCGGTGTTTCACGTGGGCGACGAGGCGACCGGCGCCTGGGTGGTGCAGGTGCATGACTCCGACGACGGCGCGAGCGTGTTCCAGTCGCCGAAACTGGCCGAGGCGCTCGCCAAACTGCAGGAAGTGCTCGCCAGCGCGCCGTTCCACCTGAACGAGCTCGAAGCGCTGGGGTTTCAGCTGACTTAAAGCAGAAATTCTCCGCTGATCACGCTAGGCACCATGGTTACGCGGGAAGCAGAACGGGCAAACTGGTGCCCGGCAATACTCCTTGGGTGTCCGGTCAGGTGCTACTGCAGGGCAGCGGGAGCTATTACCGTAACGGAAGGGAGCGAGCCGCGGACCCACACGAGGAGGAAACCGCGGGGTTCGTCCACCACGACGTATTCGTTGTCCGCCACGACGAGTTCCTGGCCGGCGAAGGTGTATTTTTCTCCGGCCGCCAGTTCGCGTGTGGTCTTGGAGTCCGCGAGGATCTCGCGCTGGGCTTTGATGAAATCCATGACGATATCCTGGTGCAGCCGCCGCCCGGTCAGCGCAGGCTTCAGGGTCTCGGCGATCGACCGGCCGTGGGCGTCGAATTTGACGGCATAAGCCAGTTGCCCGTCATCCCCCTCGAACAACCACAGGGCCTTGTTCTTGTCCGGTTTGCCGGCGGGCTTGCCCCGGTGTTTGGAGATATCGGCGAGGGTGTCGCCCAAGCGGGCGGGACTTGTGACCACTAAAGCGCCACCAAACAGGAGAATGAAACAACACAGGGTCTTCAGACGAAGAAACGGATTCATTTTCACAGGAGGTAACAGAGGAAACAGAGAGATTCAACCCTCCTGTCTTGGCTCTGTTCTCTCCTGTAATACCAATCGCCGTTACCTTTTACCCTGTTGTCATCGCGAAGTGCGCCGTGGCGATCCAGCCCCTCGACAGGCTCGGGGCCCCTTCGGCTCCGGCTCAGAAACGGCTGGATTGCTTCCGCCGTCGCCAAGGCTATGGCGGACAAGTCGTCGCTGCGCTCCTCGCAATGACAGGGTATTTTCATCGGGCTATTGGTATAAAATCATCCGATCAGATTGCGCAGGGCGGCCAGATATTTGTCGCGGGTGCGGGTGATGACCTCGGCGGGCAGGCGCGGACCCGGGGGTTTCTGGTCCCACTTGAGCGCGAGGAGGTGGTCGCGCACGAACTGCTTGTCGTAACTGGGGGGTGAGCCGCCCGGGCGGTATTCGTCGGCCGGCCAGAAACGGGAGGAGTCGGGCGTGAGCACCTCGTCGATGAGATGGAGTTTCCCGGCGGCATCGGTGCCGAACTCGAATTTGGTGTCGGCCAGGATCATGCCGGCCTGCCGGGCGCGGTCATGGCCGAACTGATACAGCGCGAGGCTGTGGGCCTTGACCTGCGCGTAGAGTCTTTCGCCGATCACGGCGGCGCCCTGCGCGTCGGTGATGGGCTCGTCGTGCTGGCCCTTGGGCGCCTTGGTGGTGGGCGTAAAGATGGGGGCGGGGAGTTTGTCGGCCTGGCGCAGGCCGGCGGGGAGCTTGAGGCCGCACACCTCGCCGTTGTGTTGGTAGGCGCTCCAGCCGCCGCCGATGAGGTAGCCGCGGGCGACGCACTCGAGGGGGAGGGGTTTAAGTTTTTTCACGACCATGCTGCGGAGTTGCAGGTCGCGATTCGTGATCCCGCGGCGGGCGAACTCGCCGGCCTGGTCGGGCAGCAGGTGGTTGGGGATGAGGTGGGCGGTCTGCGCGAACCACCAATGGCTCATCTGGGTGAGGATGGCGCCTTTTCCCGGAATGCCGTCGGGCAGAATCACATCAAAGGCCGAGAGCCGGTCGGTGGCGACGAGCAGCAGGGCGTCGCCGAGGTCGAAGATTTCGCGGACCTTGCCGGAGGCGAGGTGAACTGGCGTGGCGCCGTTGCTGGCTGCCGTTTCGACAGGCTCAAGGCCCTGAGTTTGTCGAGGGGCTGCCAGCCCGGTGTTTGTCCCCGGAGCTGTGTCCATCGGCACACTCCGAGGCAAAGGCAGCAGGGCGGTGATGTCTGCGAGCGACGTGACGGCGGTCGTCGGGAGGGCGGATTCGATCTCAGCGAAGGTCATTGGCTGCGGACAACGCTCAACACCCAACATTCAACGTTCAACACCCAACCAAGACACATGGCAGGTTTATTCACTGTGGGTTTAATACTCCGGAGCTTGCTTCGGCTTGGCTGGAACCTGTGGGAGCGTGCTTGCACGCGACTGTCGCGACCATCAGCCGTCGCCCGAGCGCTATGGCCTGACAAGAGGTCGCTCCCACAAAAGCCGGACAAGAGTTGTCTTGATCAAATGCCTCGGGGCTTGCCCCGAGGATCTTTACTCCCTTTGGGTTCCGGCGAGACGCCTCGCCAAGGCCTTTGGAATCCAAAGGCTTGGCGGGTGGCGTCCCCATCAGCCTTCGCCGGGCCTTCGGCTGAGAGGCGGGGATTGATAGATAGATGCTGCTTCTGGAATTGCCGGCCAGTGGCCGTTTTCAAAAACACATCGAAACGCAGCGCCGTCGCATGGTCAGAAAATCCGGCATACCATATCAGCTCCCAAGGGGCATATTTTGACGTGTGTCGGGAAGATCGGGCATTGTGCTGTTTGAATCGCTGGCGCAAATCACTGGTTTCCCCGGTGTAATAGTGCTGTGGATGGGATACCGACTTCAGAACGTAAACGTAGTGCATATTGTCCGCCTTCGCTCTTTGGGCTCCGGCGAGACACCTCGCCACGGCCTTTGGAATCCAAAGGCCTGGCGGGTGGCGTCCCCATCGGCCTTCGCCGGGCCTACGGCTGACAGGCGGGGATTGATTCGGCCGCAAGTGGCCTCAGGGCTTCGCCCCAACCCCTCAGGGGGCCGATCTGCTGCGCAGCGCCAACGAAAAAGCCGCCTTTCGGCGGCATTTCGTTGGCGTCCCCACGGGGATTCGAACCCCGGTTCTCACCGTGAAAGGGTGGTGTCCTAACCGGGCTAGACGATGGGGACCCAGCACGGAATCGGGGAAGCTACGGCCTGCACCCCCTCGCGCAAGGATTTTCTGGGCGGACCGGGCCCGGTCGGGCAAGCCACGCTCACCAAAGGCATTGCCTTCCTCGCTGGTAGCGGGCTTCCTTGTCGGATGCCCGAAGAGCCGGATGGAATGAGCTGCGCCACACCGGCAGCGCGCCGGATTTCACTCTGACCTGACATGCAAAAAGTCCGCCTCGGTCTCATTGGTTACGGCAAAATGGGGTCGGGGCATGCCGCGCTGATCCTCGACGGGAAAATCCCGCGGCTGGCGCTGGCGGCCGTGGCCACGCGTTCCCCCGCGCACCGGCCCAGTCTGTCCGGAGTGAAGTTTTTCACCGAACCGGTCGCGCTCCTGAAATCCGGGCTGGTGGACGCGGTGCTGATAGCCACGCCGCATCCGTCGCACGCGCCGCTGGCCCTCGCCGCGCTCAAAGCCGGTCTGCACGTGTTGCTGGAAAAGCCCATCGCGGTGCACAAGGCCGAGGCCGTGCGCCTGATCGCGGCGGCGAAACGCCGGCCGCAACAGGTGTTCGGCGCGGTCTTCAACCAGCGCACCAATCCGTATTATCGAAAAATCCGCGAGCTCGTGCGGGGCGGCAGCCTCGGCGCGGTGCGGCGGATCAATTGGACGATCACGAATTGGTTCCGCTCGGAGGCCTACTACCGATCCAGTGCCTGGCGCGCGACCTGGGCGGGCGAGGGCGGCGGCCTACTGCTCAACCAGTGCCCGCACCACCTCGACCTGCTCCAGTGGATGACCGGCATGCCGGCGCGCGTGCGCGCCCACTGCCACTTCGGCCGCTACCACGACATCGAGGTGGAGGACGACGTCAGCGCCTACCTGGAATACAAGGACGGGGCGCACGCCGTGTTCATTGCGTCCACTGGTGAGGCGCCCGGCACCAACCGGCTGGAGATCGCCGCCGACGGCGGGCGGATCGTCTATGAGCACGATGTGCTGCAATTGACCCGCAACACCACGCCGGCGTCAGTCTTCTGCCGGACTTCCCGCGAATTTTTTTTGACCCCGGGCACGACGGAGGAAAAAATCGCCGGTCTCGGCCAGGGCGGCCAGCACAGCGACGTGCTGGCGAATTTTACCGTGGCGATCCTCGACGGGGTGCCGCTGATCGCCCCCGCCGTTGAGGGCATCCACTCGCTCGAACTGGCCAACGCCATGCTCCTGTCCGCCTGGACCGGCCAGACGGTCGAGTTGCCGCTGAATGCCGCGCTCTACGAAAAATGGTTGAAACGGAAAATCGCCGCCGGCCGGAAGACCGGCCGCTGATTTCACGCTTGGAGGCTTAGGGTCACGGCCCTAGTTAAACCGACGTTTACCCCATGAAATTCCCCTCTTGGCTGCGGGTCGGAACCTGGACTCTCGTCGTGGCGCTGGGCGTCGGGTCCATCGCCGTGCTGGCGATGTCGCGCGGCGAACCGGTGAGCGCGCTGTGGATGCTGGTCGCGGCGATGTGCGTGTTCGCCGTGGCCTACCGGTTTCACTCGGCCTGGCTGATGGCGAAGGTGCTGACGCTCGACGAGCTGCGGGCGACGCCGGCGAAGGTCAATGAGGACGGGAAGGACTTTGTGCAGACGAACAAGTGGGTGGTCTTCGGCCATCACTTTGCGGCCATCGCCGGGCCGGGGCCGCTGGTCGGGCCCGTGCTGGCGGCGCAGTTCGGCTATCTGCCCGGGATGCTGTGGATGCTGATCGGGGCCACGCTCGGCGGCGCCGTGCATGACAGCGTGATCATGTTCTGCTCGGTGCGGCGGCGCGGCAAATCCCTCGGCCAGATGGTGCGCGAGGAGGTCGGGCCGTTCGCGGGGCTGGTGGCGCTCGTGAGCATCCTCGCCATCATGACCATCCTCCTCGCCGTGCTCGGGCTGGTGGTGGTCAACGCGCTGGCGGAGAGCCCGTGGGGCGTGTTCACCATCGCGGCGACGATGCCCATCGCCGTCATCATGGGCTGCGCGATGCGCTATGGCGGCGCCAGCGGCAAGTGGCTCATCGGCACGAGTGGCTTCGGCGTTGTCGCGCTGCTGGTGGCGGTGTGGGGCGGACAGTTCGTCCACGGCACGGCGCTGGAGGGCTGGCTGACGCTCAAGGGCACAACCCTGGCGTGGTGGCTCATGGGTTACGGGCTGCTGGCCTCGGCTGCTCGCGCCGCGGGACTATCTGAGCACGTTCATGAAGATCGGCACGGTGGCCGCGCTGGGGCTGGCGATCGTGGCCGTGGGCCCGATGCTGAAGATGCCGGCGCTGACGAAGTTTATCGACGGCACGGGGCCGGTCGTGGCGGGGCCGTGGTTTCCGTTCGTCTTCATCACCATCGCGTGCGCGGCGGTGTCGGGCTTCCACTCGCTGATCTCGTCGGGCACGACCCCGAAGCTGATCACGCGGGAGAGCCACATCCGCCTGGTCGGCTACGGCGCGATGGTCACGGAGATGCTCGTGGGCATCATGGCGCTGATCGCGGCGTGCGCGATGGAGCCCGGGGAATATTTCGCGGTGAACATGAAGGGCGACCCGGCGGCGGTGGTCGCCAAGGTCACCGCGCTCGGCTACCCGGTGACGGCGGCGCAGATGAACGACCTGGCGGCCAGCGTGGGGGAGAAAACGATGGTCGGGCGGACGGGCGGGGCGCCGACGTTCGCGGTCGGCATGGCCCAGATGTTTTCCGGCGTGCTGGGGGG
The DNA here is from genome assembly GCA_001464505.1 of Verrucomicrobia bacterium Ga0077533. GTDB lineage: Bacteria > Verrucomicrobiota > Verrucomicrobiia > Opitutales > Opitutaceae > Lacunisphaera. The sequence goes on along the minus strand of LNEH01000209.1, from coordinate 42,115 downwards.
CAAGACCGCCTCGGCGCTGTGGTATCACTTTGCCATCATGTTCGAGGCGCTGTTCATCCTGACGACCCTTGACGCCGGCACGCGCGTGGGGCGTTTCCTGGTGCAGGATTTTCTGGGCTTGTTTTCCAAGAAACTCGGCGACACAAAATCCTTCACCGGCAATACGGTGGCGACGACGCTGTTTGTCGGCGCGTGGGGCTGGTTTCTCTACCAAGGGGTGGTGGATCCGCTTGGCGGCATCAATTCGCTCTGGCCGATTTTCGGCGTGGCCAACCAGCTGCTGGCGGTCATCGCCTTTGCCCTCGGCACCACGGTGCTGATCAAGATGGGCCGCGCGCGCTATGCGTGGGTGACGCTCGGGCCGCTGGCGTGGCTGCTGGCCGTGACGATGACGGCGGGCTGGATGAAAATCTTCAGTCCCGCGCCGGTCGGATTCCTGGCCATCGCGCGCGGCCTCGAAGACCGGATCGCGACCGGCGGCAGTGCCGCGGAAATCGCGGCATGGCGTTCGCAGTTGCTGAACAATTACATCGATGCGGCGGTGACGGGGGCGTTCATGGTGCTGGTGCTCGTCGTCGTGGCGGCGAACGCACGGGTGTGGTGGCAGCTGCTGGCCGGCCGGCGCGCCGCCGACCTGCGTGAGGAACACTACGTGCCGCTGGTGGGAACCTCCGCCGCCAAGTGACAACCATCGCGGTCATCGCCGACACGCACGACCGCTATCCACCGGGGTTGCCGGCGCGGCTGGCGGGGGCCGACGAGATCTGGCACCTGGGCGATGTGTGCGATCCGGCGACGCTGGAGGAATTCGCCAATCTCGGCAAACCGCTGCACGTGGTGCTCGGCAACAACGAGTGGCACAATTTCTGGCCGCTGGAACTGCGGCTCGAGCGCGCCGGGTGGCGGTGTTACCTGACGCACATCGCGCCACCCCGGGCCCCGGCCGGAATCCACCTGCTTTTGCACGGCCACACGCATGTGCCGCGGGACGAAACGGACGCACAGGGCGTGCGCTGGCTGAACCCCGGCTGCATCACACGGCCGAGCCGCGGGGCCCGGGCGAGCTTCGGCTGGTTGAGTTTGAAACAGGGCGCACCACCCGACTGGCGGCTGGAGCGGCTCTGAGGCGAAATCATGCAATTATTGAGGCTTACCAATAGAAGTGACCGCAGTCCATACCCCATCACGTCGAGACCCCCGACACACCCCGCCCTACCGGGCAAGGGGATTTCAAACGCACGCTGCCGAAGTCCCCTCTATCAAGAGGGGTGCCCGACAGGGCGGGGTGTGTTGCATCAGATCTGGGTATGAAATATGCGGGCTAAAAGGTGGGGCGCGTTGACCCCAGCGCGCTTCAGCGTGTCCGCTCGCAAACCAGCGTGTTGAGGTCAACCCGCTCCACCTCGATCTGCATGAGTCCGGCTGTGAACCGCGGTCAGTTTACCGCGGTCACCGAGTCAGGCGCTTTCTTCCACTGGAAGTTGCCGACCTTGACGGCCTCGGGCGGCTCGATGCCGGTGATGATGCCAAACGAAGTGATCACGCAGGCCAGGTTGCCGCTGTAACCGGCGCGGGCCTGCTCCTGCAGGCGGGGCTTGGTGGGTTTGCCATCCTTGCCGATGGCGCCGAGCGAGACCCGTCCGTCCGCAGAGATGATCACGAGGCTGTTGCCCGCCGTTTTGCCGGTGGAGTAGACTCCGGCCACGGTCTTGAAGATGGTCGCCCGGGCGTCGGCGCCGTTGACGATGGTGACGCCGGGCGGCAGATCGCTCAGGCGGCGTTGCGGGAGGCCGTAGCGCAGGCCGATGGCGACAAGGACAACAGCGGCGGCGAAAAGACCGGCGGCTTCAAAGACCGTGCGCATGGCGCTGTGCTGCTTCCGGCCGGGACCGGGAGAGTGCTGCACAGCGGCGCCCGGGCCGGCGGACACGCGGAACGGGGGCAGCTCGGCAAGCTCCGCCGGATTGTCGATGGACCAGAAATCGTCGAAGAGCGACATGCTCTTGTGCATGCGCAGGTGGCCCTGGTGCACGCCGATGCGCCAGCCTTTGTCGCCGCGCTGCACGATGATGCCGGGCTCGGCCTTGGTGCTGGAGAGATCCAACACCAGGAGCTTGCCGGCCAGCCGGATGACTTCCTCGACCGGATGGTTGCCATGCTCGATCTTGTCGCTGGCGGCGCCGACCCCGGAAGCGTCGCGCTTGAGCTGAACCAGGGTGATGCGATAGGTGACACTCATCGTTCGATGATAAACACCAGCGAGTTGGTGGACCCGAGTTGCACGTTGCCGGTGGCGAGGTTGCCGTCGTCCAGCTGTTTGTCCACCAGCTCAAGCTGATCGAGGTCGTCCACGAGCGGATTGCCTGCGGCGGCCTGGATGATGATCGCGGCCTTGGCCGGAACCCCGTCGGCAGGGATGTCGAAATTCCACTTGTAGAAACCGCCGACCGGACTGCGCTGGTTGAAAGCGTCGGTCAACTGACCGGCGAGTTGCGGCATGGGGTCTTGCGGATCGGCCTGGTTGTCCGGGCAGCGGCCGTTTTGCAGGCTGTAAGTGATGAAGGCGGTGGAGAAGGTGCGAAAGTCGTTGGCGACGGTCGAAGCCCGGGAGCGCAGGGTGACCAGCCGGAAGGCCGGGATGGCGGCCGCCGCCAGCAGGCCGATAATCACGACGACCACCATGATTTCCACCAAGGTAAACGCCCTAGTCTGTTGGCGCAATGGGCGGGAGATGGGCAAACTTGGCGGCATGGATTTGTTTAACAGGCAGGCACCCTACACAAGTGTTTAACCCGGGTGCAAGCATTCAGGCTACAACAACTGCCCGGCCCGATTCTTACAGAAAATTTTGAGAATTCCGCTGAAATGGGGCTATTCCCTCAGGTTAATGGGTCTTTTTATCCCCGGGAACTGCCGGCTGGCGTCCGGCCTCGGCCACGTTTAGCCAAGAACGCGACGTGAGCAGCCAACCGCAGCAATTGATAAACACCAGTGCCGTGGCGGGCCCCGAGCTGGTCTTTGTCCGCAGCCAGCGGGCGCGGCATTACCGGTTGACCTTGCGCAAGGACGGGGTGGCGGTGGCCACCGTGCCGGCGCGGGGTTCGGAGCGGGAGGCGCGGCTCTTTGTGGCCCAGCACGCCCGCCGGCCGCAGGCGGCGGTAGTCTGGACGGTCGGCACCCCGGTGCTTTGGCGCGGGGGCATGACGGAGATCCGCATCGCGCGCCCGGGCGAACCCCCCCAACTCTGCCTGGCCGCCGATATTTTCCGCGTGGCGTCACGCGAGGGTGATCTGCGGCCGGCGCTGGAAAAGCAATTTCTCCGCCGCGCCAAGATCGAACTGCCGGCGCGCGCCTGGGAACTGGCGGCCGAGACCGGCGCGGACATGAAGCATGTTTCGGTGCGCAACCAGCGCTCGCGCTGGGGCTCGTGCTCGGCCGGCGGCACCGTCTCGCTCAACTGGCGGCTGGTGCAGGGGCCGGACACCGTGCGCGACTACATCATCTACCACGAGCTGATGCATCTGCGGGAGATGAACCACTCCGACCGTTTCTGGGCGCGGGTGGAGAAAGTCTGCCCGTGGTGGCGCGACGCCGAAAAATGGCTCAAGCGCAACGGCAGCCTGCTCGGTCTGTGACCGGACCGCACCGGCCGGGTGCCGCCGGCCCTAGGCGGGCGCGAAAACCGACGGGCCGCTCCCGGCGTTGATGTCAACTATTAGTTGACATCAACGCCGGCGCCCCAGCCGCGGTGGTGCTGAAGCCCCTGGTGCGCGCGCTACCGGATTTCCAGCAATTCGACTTCGAAGACCAGCGTGGCCTTGGGTGGGATCGGGCCCTTGCCGGTCGTGCCGTAACCGAGCCACCACGGAATGATGAGCGTGCGCTTCTCGCCCGGCTTCATGGTGGCGAGGGCCTCGTCCCAGCCCTTGATGACGCTGCCGGTGCCGACGCGGAAGGCATACGGCGCACCGCGGTCGCGCGAGCTGTCGAATTTCGTGCCATCGAGCAGTGAGCCGTCGTAATGCACGACAACCTCGCTGCCCGTGGAGGGCGTTGCGCCCGTGCCGGGGGCGCGGACGATGTAGCGCAGTCCGGAGGGACTCAGGCGGGCGGTGCCGTATTTTTCGCGCATGATCGCGGCGTCCGCCTCGCTCAATTGCGGGTTCTCCATGACCTGGCGCATATATTTGTTGGCCGGTTCGCCGGGATTGGCGCGGCGGAAGATGCCGGTGCGCGCCTGCCACGCGATGAACGCGAGCACGAGGCCGAGGATGAGGAGGATGCCGAACTGGCGCATGGCGGGATTAGTTCAGAGGCGGGAAAAATTTCCCAGCTTCTTCCGGGGTGGTCTTGCGGCCCGCAATGGTGAGGGCCTTGGCCAGCACCGGATCGTGACCGAGATAGAGTTGCTCGTGGGTGGGCAGAAGCTGGTAGTCCGGCCCGACACCCTTGCCTTCGATGATTGAGCCATCCGCCATAACGACACTGCTCAGGGTGATGCTGACGCCAAAGGCGATGAAGCGCTCCGCCGTGCCCAGGACCAGCGGATAATAGCGCGCGGTAGACAACGCGCCCGCTATTCGGTCGCCCAGCAGGATGCCTCGCTGGCGCATCTGCACTGTGCGGGCGAAAATCTCCGAGGCCGAGGCTGAGGTCTCGTCCATCAGCACCAACAGCAGGCCCTTGTAGCCCTTGCCCTTGATTCGGGTGGTCTCGGTCTTTTTGCGCCAGTGGGTGGTATAAGCGTCAAAGTTGTCGGCAAAAAAACCACGCAGCACGTCCTCCGCTGACTGGACATAGCCGCCGGGATTGCCGCGCAGATCGAGGATCACCGCCTTGGCCGACGCCACCTTGCGGAGGCCGCTGGCGATTTTCTCCGGATCAAACTGGCGCAGCTTCCAGACAAGGACTCCATTCAGCAACTCAACGAGGCGCGATTTGAGGCGTTCGTCATCGTTTTCATACTCGAGCTCGAGCTCGGTCCGGTCGCGATCGTTCCGAAGTTCGCGCAGGGGTGTGCCGGCCCTGATCTCCCCGCGCACATCAAGCGTGCGGGGAGGCTGCCCGGGGGCCTGGGCCACCACACGCATCCCGGTGCGCGGTGCCAGATGGTAGAACAAATACTGTAGCATATGCCGGCTGGCCCGGGTGGGTCTGATGCCGTCGAGGCTGAGCAGTTGGTCCCCGACCTTTAGTCCCTGTTTCTCGGCGTCGCTGCCCCGGTCCACTTCGCTGACAAATATGTCGGGGCCGACCGCATGGAATTTCCAGTGGTGTTGCACGCGGTCCTTCCGGGCCGGCGGCAGGAACCTCGTGTGTGAATCACCAATATCAAAAAACGGTTGGGCGATCAGCATCAGGGCGGCATCATTGGACTTGGCTGAGGCCAAGGCCTCATGCGCGGCCCGGCAGCGGGCGAGAAACTCCGGACCCACCCGGGCTGGATCATAGAATTCCTTGACGACCTCGTCGCGGGCGAGGCCAAGCATGCCGCGGGCCCGGTCCAGATCGTTGGCCGAGAAGGTGGGCGTGGTTTCTGCGGCGGCGAGACCGACGGCGAGACACAGCAAGACAAAACAAGAACGAAGGTGCATCGCTGCGCGGCGTTATTTTTTTGCGAGCAGATCGAGGACGGCGGCGCTCATGGCCTTGACGGAGGCCTTGAGGGTGGGTTCCGGCACGGGGGCCCACAGCGCGCTGTGATTCGACGGCCACGGCTCGCCCTTCGCGTGGGCGGCCGCCATCACGGCGGGGTCGGTGCCGCCGATCCAGAAGATGGAGATCGGCACCTTGTGCGTCGTGCGGCCAAATTCCGCAAAATCTTCGCCGTAGGTGGCGGGCTCCTGCGGTTTCACCTGGTCGGCGGGGAACCAGGCCCGGAAGGTCGCCGCCAGCCGGCGCGTGAGCGGGCCGTCGTTCACCGTGACGGGGTTGCGGTCGTAGGGCACGGTGACTTCGGGCAGCAGGTGGTCGGGCAGGCCGGCGGCGCGGCCGAGGTTTTCGCTGATGCGCTTGATGGAGGCGATGAGATGGTCGCCCACGGCCTCATCGTAGCACCGCAGGGTCAGCTCCATCGTGACCTCGGCGGGGATGATGTTGGCCCGGGAGCCACCATGGATGCTGCCGATCGTGACGACGGCCGGCGTGCCGGGCTTCAGCTCGCGCGCCACGATGGTCTGCAGGGCGCCGATGATCTGACCGGCGAGCACAATCGGGTCGCGCGTGGTGTGGGGCCGGGCGCCGTGCCCGCCGATGCCGCGCACTTTGATAACGACGGTGTCAACATTGGCGTAGACGGGGCCTTCGACGTAGCCCACCTGCCCGGCGGGAATGTCGCCGCCGACATGGAGCGCAATCGCGGCGTCGGGCGTGGGAAATCTGGTGTAGAGCCCGTCCTGGAGCATGGCGCGCGCGCCGCCGAGCATTTCCTCGGCGTGCTGGCCGATCATGATGAGCGTGCCCGACCAATGCGGCTTGAGCGAGGCGAGCACGCGGGCGGTGCCGATGAGGCCGGTCACATGCATGTCGTGCGCGCAGGCGTGCATGGCGGGCTGGTCCTTGCCCGTGAAATCCTTCATCACCACCTTGCTCGCGTAGGGCAAACCGGTCTCCTCCTTGATGGGCAGCGCATCCATGTCGGCGCGGACGAGGAGGACGGGGCCGGAACCGTTTTTCATGACGGCGACCACGCCCATGCCGCCAAATTTTTCGGTGACCTCGAAACCCAGGGCCTTCATTTCCTTGGCGATGAGGGCGGCGGTGCGGGTCTCGACAAAGGACAGTTCGGGATTGGCGTGCAGGTCCTTGTAGATGGCCTCGAGCGAGGCGTATTCGGCGGTGATCTTCTGGTCGACGGCGTCGCGCAGGCCGTCGGTGACGGCGAAAGCGGCGGGGGCCAGTAAACAGAGGATGGAAGACAGTAGACGGAGAGCAGAAGGGGAGGGGTGTTTTTTCATGGGTGCATGATTGGAGAGGTTATTCTTCAGTAAAATAATCGGAATCGATCCGTTTCACTTCATAGGTAGCTTCAAGTGTTACGCCGAGTCCGTGATCGATCATGAGTGTAGCGAGCTTTTCACCGTCGATAAGGACGATGCGGGCGTCGTGTTTCATAGCGGAAGCGTGGGCTTCTTTAGTAAATGTCGAGGTAGTGATAAAAACACCTTTCTTAGCTCGGTGTTCGGCAAGTGCTCCGGCGAATTTCTGTATCTCTGGCCGGCCGACGGGATTTTCCCAGCGCTTCGCTTGGAGGTAGATACTGTCTAGTCCAAGCCGGTCCTCATTAATGATGCCGTCGATACCGCCGTCTCCACTGCGGCCGATCGCGCGCCCAGCGTCTTGCCGTGAACCGCCGTAGCCCATCTTGAGGAGCAGTTCGACGACAAGCCGCTCGAAAAAATCGGGCGCAGAAGTCTGGATGCGAGTGAGTAATTCACCAGCCAGCGCGCGTGTCAGCTGAGTGTGCGCCGACTCGATCTGTTCTTCTGGGCTCTCTTTGGTTTCTGAAAGTGGTAACGGAGTCGTCTCCGTTGAGTCACTCTCGTGTTTAGATTCTTGAAATTGAATAAAGCTGGGAAATTGGCGGAGGTAGCGTGCATCAATGCGGGCCGGATTGTCTGCCAGAACCTTCATTCCGTTTTTTGTAATGCTACAATGGCCGCGCTTTACAGTGACTAGCAGACCAGCTTTTGACATGTAAGTGCGCGCCCAACTAACCCGGTTGCGAAATGCCGTTTGCCGCCCACTCGGCAAAAGCACGCGCAGATCTTCTTCGGTGAGCTTAAACTCCCGCGCAAGCGCATCCATGGCTTCCTGTAGTGAATGGACCGAGCCGTCCGCATGGAAACGCAGTAGTGGCAGCATCAAAGTTTGGTAATCAGGGACAGCCATGTGCAATAGCGGGTTAAGGCTTTGGTTCGAGTTGGAGAATGAGGCCGTCGAGCACGGCGTCGGTCTGGAGTTTGAGTTGCTGGGCCGGCGGGGGTTGTTTGTCGGCCGGGGCGGCTTTTTGCTGCCGGGCAAAGGCGGCGTCGCCCTCGGCGCGGGCGGCGGCGAGGAAAGTTTTCTTGGCGAGGTGGAGAGGGTTGCCCTCGCCCGGTCCGGTCGTATTCGCAGACCGGCCGAGGAAGGCGGCGGTGGACTCGTCGCCGATCCATATGCGCCAGTCGTCGTCGGCCGCGAAATGGACCGCCAGAGCCCCGCGTTTCGCCACGCCGAGTTTTGCGGCGAGCGCCTTCATGTAGGCGCCGGGAACGGCGTCCTCGGCCGCGGTCGGCGACTGGGCGAACAGGCGGCCGACGATCCGCACGCCGGTGGCGCGCTCGAAGTTGGCGAGCTTGTAGTTGAAGTTTTTCGCGCGCGGCGGCTCGACGGGAATGAGCCCGGCGGGGTCGTCGAAAAACGCCCCGGGGCCGGGCGCGGCGGGACCGTTATACGGAGCCGTCTTGGCGGCGAGCGCCTTGAAGGTGTCGGGGTCGGCCTTGAAGGCCTGCGCCGAGTCGCCGACGCGGAGGATCTTGATCGAAAAGGCGTCGTCGGGCTGGATAAGCGGCAGCACCTCCAGCCCGAGCACGGTGCGGCCGAAGACGCTGTGCAGGTAGTTGAGGCGCGTGCAGTCGCCGAGCGTGACGAAGAATTCGCAGCCGTTGGTGTCGGGGCCGGCGTTGGCCATCGAGACGGTGCCGATTTCGCGATGGTGCAGGCCGGGCACGAACTCGTCGTTGAATTTATGGGGGATGATGTCGTCGCCCGTGTCCTTGAGGCCGGGGTTGCCGCTTTGGATGACAAACCCCGGCACGACGCGATACCAGGTCAGGCCGGTGTAGAACGGTTGGCCGTTGCGCGGCGACAGCGTGCCCTCGGCCAGGCCGACGAAGCTGGCGACGGTGAGCGGCGTCTTTTGGTAGAACAATTCGGTGACAAACACACCGCGCGGCGTGGTGAATTCGGCGTAGAGGCCGTCGGCCAGTTTTTCCGTGGCGGGGAGGGCGGTGCAGCCGAGCAGGATGAGGGGAAGCAGGCGGCGGAACATGGCAGCAGCTTACGGCAGACCAATTGGCCGGCGAGTCCTTTCACGCGGGCCCGGATTGGGCCCAAAGGAACGTGCAGATGTATGCGCCAAAGCCGCCGGGCCGGCTAGATTGCCCGCCTGAATCCTCCTGCACTCACCATCCAACGCATCGGGCAGATCGCGCTCGGGAGGAAGGGCGGCGAAGCGATCGCTCCGGGCACCATCGTGCTCAGCGTGCTGACCTCGCTCGCGGTGTTTTGACTCCGGGGCCCGTCGGCTGATGTCAACCAATAGTTGACATCAGCTGATGCACCGGGCCGCGTCCTGACCCGGGTGGAGCGCGTTGCCCTCAACGCGCTTAGAGCGTCTTGGGGACAAGCCGCTCCACCTATTGATGATTACCAAAAGAAGAGACACACCCCGGCGCTGCGCGCCATCCCCTCTGGAGAGGGGTGCCCGGCAGGGCGGGGTGTGGCGGTGGGTTTCTCGTCCGGGCACCCTATTTGCGGTCACTTCTTTAAGTAAGTCTCAATAATTGAAGCTTACGGGATGCGGAGTTCCGTGCCGACGCGGAGCACGCCGTTGGGCCCGAGCAGCGGGGCGTTGGCGTTGTAGATTTCCTGCCAGCGGCCGGCGGAGCCGTAATAACGCTGGCTGAGACGCGAGAGGGAATCTCCCGCGACCACCACATGGGTGCGGGCCGCCGGCGCGGTGACCGGGGCGGTGGCGGGCGCGGGGCCGCCGGTGGTGCGGGCGAGCATCGTCTTCAGCTGGTAGTTTTCCCCGGCGAGCACGGAGTTGGCGCCTTGCAACTGCTGGGCGAGGGCGCGCGCGGCGGCGAGATCGCCCGAGGCTTGCGCCGTCGTGCGCTGGAGCGCGGTGACCGCCGCACCGAGGCGCGTGAGCTCGGCTTGGGTGCTGCCTTCGCTGCTCTGGGCGCTGGCACGCAGTTGCTCGACCTGGCCGGTCAGGCTGGCGACCTGGCCGGCGAGGACATCGCGTTCGGCGGCGATCGCGGCGGCCGACTGGCTGGCGTTTTCCGCGAGAGTGTCGCGCTCGCGCTGGAGAGCGGCATAACCGCGCAGCGCGGTGGCGAGCCGGTCTTCCGAGTCGGCGAGTTTTTGCTCCAGCCCGCTGGTGTCGCCGGTGGAGGCGGTCGCGGATTGGGTCTGGGCCAACTGCTGCTTGGCCGCGGCCAGAGCGGATTCCAATTCGCTGACGCGACCGGAAAGATCCGGGTAGGCGGGGGCGGCCTGGCCGCGGGGTGCATCCTCCTTCGCTTTGGTCAATGCGGCAACCTCCTGCTTGGCGCGAGAGGCTTCCGCCTTCGCCAAGGCTACGGCGGACAAGTCGGCGGACACTTGCGCTTCAAGTTCGCGCACGCGGCCCGAGAGGTCGGGATAGGCCGGGGTGCCGGCTTGGATGGGCTTGGCGCTCGCGAGCTGGGCTTTCTCCCGCTCGAGACGGGCGATGGTGTCGCGCAATTCCTGCTGCCCGTTGCGCGCGTCCTCCTTCGCTTGAGTGAGCGTGGCGATTTCCTGTTTGGCACGGGCGGCTTCGGAGGACAGGGCGTCGCGCTCGCTGGTGAGACCGCCGGTCTGGGCCTGCGCGTCCTCCTTCGCCTTGGTGAGCGCCAGTATTTCCTGCTTCGTCTGGCTGGCTGCGGCGGACAGGCCGGCTAGTTGTGTCTCCAGTTCCTTGATCCGGGCGGTGTCCGCCGTGTTGTCGCGGAGCTGGCGGCCGACGTCGGCGAGCATCTTCTGCATGCGCTCGCGGTCAGTCCGGAGCTGGGCGACTTCGCCGGTGAGATCCGCCTTCGCCGAGCCTGCGGCGGACAAGTCGGTGTTGGCTTTGGCCAGTTGCGATTCCAATTCGCCCACTCGGCCGGACAGGTCGGGGTAGGCCGGGGCGGCGGGAGAGGCCTTGGCCTGGGCCAGGGCGGCTTCGAGTTCGCGCACGCGTTCGCTGTAACCCGCCGGGGCGACCGGGCGGCTGCGGGCCGCGGCGGTGGCTTCCGCCAGCTGGCGGCCGCTGTCGGCCAGAAGTTTCTGCATGCGCTCGCGGTCGGTGCGGAGCTGGGTGATCTCGGCGGCGAGCTCGTTCACGCGGCCGGTGAGGTCCGTCTTCGCCGAACTTGTGGCGGAGAGCTCGATCTGGGCGCGAGCGAGCTGGCTTTCCAATTCACCCACCCGGTTGGTCAGATCGGGATAAGCAGGAGAGGAGTTGCGGGCCGCCTCCTTCGCTTCGTTCAGCGCGGCTATCTCCAGTTTGGCGCGGTTTGCTTCGGAGCCCAGGGCGGCGAGCGCGGCCTCGAGTTCGCTCACCCGGCCCGACAAATCGGGGTAAGTCGGAGCGACGGGCTTGGCGGCCAGCGCCTGTTGGGCGGTCGCAAGCTGTGTCTCGAGGGCGGATACATTGGTGCGCAGGTCGGGATAGGCCGGGGCGACGGGTTTGGCGGCGAGGGCGGTCTCAAGTTCCGTGACCCGGCCCGACAAATCGGGATAACTCGGCGCCGCGGGTCTGGCCGCGAGCGCGGACTCCAATTCGGCGACTTTGCCAGAGAGATCCGCCTTCGCCGAGCCCAAGGCGGACAAGTCGGTGTTGGCTTTGGCCAGTTGTGATTCCAATTCGCCCACGCGGCCGGACAGATCGGGATAACCCGGGGTGGCGGGCCGGAGGGCGGCGGCCTGGGTTTTTAGCGCCGCGACCTGCGTGCGGAGCTGGTTCGATTCGGTCGTGGCCGCGTCCACCTGGCGGCGGAGCGAGGTCTTGTCGGATTCCAGCATCTTCAAGGTGGCCTGGAGCGTGATGCGTTCGCGCTGGGCGGCGGCGGTGGCGCTCTTGTAGTCGTCGAACTGCCGCGCGGTCTCGGTCCGGGCCTGTTCGGCCGCGCCGAATTTCTGGATCGAAGTCGCGAGGGCGGCCTCAAGTTCATTCACCCGGCTGGAAAGATCAGGATACGCCGGCGCCGCAGGTTTGGCGGACTGGGCCGCCTCCTTTGCCAGGGTTAGCGCCGCGATTTCCTGTTTGGCGCGGGTTGCTTCCGCCTTCGCTGAAGCTACGGCGGACAAGTCGGAGGACCGTTGCGCTTCCAGCTCCCGCACCCGATCGGTGAGGTTCGGGTAGGCGGGGGCGGCGCTGCGGGCGTCCTCCTTTGCTTGGGTCAATGCGACCACCTCCTGCTTGGCGCGAGCGGCTTCCGCCTTCGCCAAGGCTACGGCGGACAAGTCGGCGGACACTTGCGCTTCAAGTTCGCGCACGCGGCCCGAAAGATCAGGATAGTTCGGGGCGGCGGGTTTGGTGGCCAAGGCCTGATTGGCCTGGGCCAGCGCGGCCTTGGCCGTGGCAAGCTCACGCTGGATGCCCTCCTTCGCGTTGGTCAGCGCCGCCACTTCCAGTTGCGCGCGGCCGGCTTCCGCCTTCGCTGAAGCTCCGGCGGACAAACCGGCGGTCAGCTGGGCTTCCAGCTCACGCACCCGGCCGGAAAGATCGGGGTAAGCCGGCGCAGCATGGCGCGCGCTGGCGAGTGCGGTCTCCAGCTCCGACACGCGACCCGACAAATCGGGATAACCGGGCGCGGCGGACTTGGCGGCGAGCGCCCGCTGAACGGTCGCGAGTTGGGTTTCCAGGGCGGCCTTCTGGTCGTTGACCTTGTTCAACGTGACCTCGACCTGCTGGCCGAACTGGCGGGCGGCCTCGAGTTCGGCGGCGGCGTTGGCGGCGACGCGCGCCCGGTCGTCATTCACTTTATTAAGCGTGTCCTCGACTTGCCGGCCGAACTGGCGGGCGGCTTCGAGTTCGGCCAGCGCGGCCTGGAGTTCGCGGGTCTTCGCGTCCAGCGCGGCGGTGTCGGGAGCAGGCCGGGGGGCGTCCTCCTTCGCTTTCAAGAGTGCCATGGCTTCCTGCTTGGCGCGGGTTGCTTCGGAGGACAGGGCGGTCAGGGTGGCGAGTTCCTGCTTGGTGCGGGCGAGTTCGGCCTGCATGGCCGCATTGGTGCGGGCGAGTTCGGCCGCCCGGGCCTCGGCCGCGCGGACTTGTTCCTGCAGGCTGAGGCTGGCCGCGCTGACGGCCTGCGTGTTTCTAAGGATTTCCGCGGCCTGCTCGGCGAGGCGATCGCGGTCGGTGCGCACGGTGAAGAGGTCAGCGGCGATTTCGCCGATCTTGGTGGAGTAGGCATCACGCTCCTTGCGCAGACGGGCGATGGCCGGATCCTCGGCGGTGTCGGCGCCGGTCGCCCCGGTCAGGCTGGGTGCGGCGGACTTGCTTTCCTTGACGATGGCCGGAGCCGGAGTTGCGGGTTTGGTGGCCGCGGCGGGCGCCCCCGGGGTCATCCCGAGGGCCGTCTTGCGTTCGGTGATGCGCTGCCGGGCGAGATCCAGTGACGCCTTGTCGAGCGTGGCCACGACATTATCGAGGGCCCGGCCCCGCGCGCCGTTTTCCCGGGCGAGTGAAAGCCAAACATAGGCTTCGATGGGATCACGGGCGACGCCTTTGCCGTCGGCGTAGGCCAGGCCGAGGTTGTATTGGGCGATGCCGTTGCCCTTCTCGGCCTTGGCGCGAAGCGAGGCGACCTCGCTGCTTTCCTGCGCGGCGGCGAGATGACCGAGGGCTAAGACGAACAAAGCGGCGAGCGAGCGGAAAGTTTTCATACGGCAGGCTGGTGGGTGGAAGGATACATTTGCCCGGCTGACGGGCCGGCTGCAAGCCCGCCTGTGGCCGCATGTTAAAAAATATTTGGTTAACCGGGGATTTCCCCGGCAGCCGACGGGTGGGTGTGGCGGTCTACGGCAGGTGTCGCGCGGCCAAGGCGCGGAACGACTCCACCTGCGCCAGCTGCCACGCGGCCGGGCGAGCGAGTGCCTGCGCGATGACCGCCGCGACGCGGGGCGCCGCCCCGGCGGCGGCCCGGGCATCAAGAAAAAGCACCCGGGAGCGACGGGCGAGCACGTCCTCCACGGTGCGTGCCATCGTCTCGCGCACGGCGGCCGCCACGAAGGCATCGTCGGGCACCCCGGCGGTGGGGAAAAACGGGCTCGGAACAGGCAGTGCGGCGGTGCGGCAGGGGCGGGCCGGCAGGCCGGCGAGGTCGGCGGCGCGGTTGATGACATCCTCGGCCATCTTGCGCGCGGTGGTCCACTTGCCGCCCGTGATGGTGACAAGCCCCGCGGGCGAAACGCCAATGATGTGGTCGCGCGCGAGCGCGCGCGCCGGGCTGGAGCCGGTCTTGACGAGCGGGCGCAGCCCGGCGAACGCGCTGAGCACATCGGCTCGGGTGGGGGCCCGGGTGAGATAGCGCGCGGCATGTCCGAGTAAAAAGTCGACCTCCTCCGCGAAGGGCACGGGCTCGCGCACGATCTCCTTCACCTCGGTGTCGGTGGTGCCCAGCAACACGCGGTCGTGCCACGGGATGGCGAAGAGAACGCGTCCGTCGCTCGTCTTGGGGATCATCAATGCGGTTTCGCCGGGGAGGAATTCGCGCGGTAGCACAACATGCGCTCCCTGACTCGGCGCAAGCGTCGGCGCCGCCCCGGGCTCGTCAAGGCGGCGGAACTCGTCGGCGAACACCCCGGTGGCGTTGACGATGATGCGCGCCCCGGCCTCGAACGTTTCGCCGGTCTCCTCGTCACGCAGGACCGCGCCGCGGATCCGTCCGCCCGTTTTGATCAACGCGGTGACGGGCGCGTGATTGAGCAGGGCGCCGCCATTCGTCCACGCAGCGCAGGCAACGGCGACGGCGAGCGCCGCGTCATCGAACTGGCCGTCGCTGTAACGCACGCCGCCGGTCAGCCGGCCGGGTTGCAGCGTGGGCACGGCGGCGAGCGTTTCGGCGCGGGAGAGCACGCGCGACGATTGCGGCTGGTGCCCCCGGGCCAGCAGATCGTAGCATTTCAAGCCGGTGCCATAGAAGAATTTTTCCCACGCGGAATAGACCGGCACGATGAAATCGCGGGGATGGACGAGGTCGGGCGCGTTCCGGAGCAGCAAGGTGCGTTCGAAGAGCGCGGCGCGGACGAACCCCGGCCGGCCTTGACGCAGGTAGCGCACGCCGCCGTGGATGAGCTTGGAGCTGCGGCTCGATGTGCCGGAGGCGAAGTCGCCGCGCTCCAGCAGCAGCGTGCGATAGCCGCGGCTGGCGGCGTCGAGCGCCGCGTAGAGCCCGGTGGCGCCCCCGCCGGCGATGAGCACATCCCACGTTTCCCCGGCGCGCAACCGGGCGATGGCGGCGGAGCGATTCATGAATCAGCCGGCCTGCACCCAGTTTTTCGCCCGCTCGACGGCGCGGTGCCATTCGGCCTGGAGCTTTTTCATGGTGGCGGCCGGGGCCGATGCGCGGAAGGTGCGGTCGGCGGACCAGAGCGCGGCGATCTCGGAGCGGCTTTTCCAGAATCCAACGGCAAGGCCGGCCAAATAGGCGGCGCCCAGCGCGGTGGTCTCGGTGATGCGCGGGCGGACCACCGGCACGCGGAGCAGGTCGGCCTGGAATTGCATGAGCGCGTCGTTGCCGGCCGCGCCGCCGTCCACGCGCAGTTCGCGGAGCTTGCGGCCGGCGTTGGCCTCCATGGCGCGCAGCAGGTCGGCACTCTGATAGGCGATGCTTTCGAGCGCGGCGCGGGCGAGGTGGCCGGCGTTGCTGCCGCGCGTCAGCCCGGTTATAATCCCGCGCGCGGCGGCGTCCCAATGCGGGGCGCCGAGTCCGGCAAAGGCCGGCACGAGATAGACGCCGCCATTGTCGGGCACGCGCGCGGCGAGTTTTTCCACCTCGACGGACTTGGCGATGAGCCCGAGCCCGTCGCGCAGCCATTGGACGACGGCGCCGCCGATGAAGACGGAGCCTTCAAGCGCGTATTCGGTGTGGCCGCCGATTTTCCAGGCGATGGTGGTGAGCAAATTGTTTTTTGAGACGACCGGTTTTTGCCCGGTATGCAGGAGCAAAAAGCAACCGGTGCCGTAGGTGTTTTTCGCCATGCCGGGAGTCCAGCAGGCCTGCCCGAACAACGCGGCTTGCTGGTCGCCGGCGATGCCGCTGATGGGGACGCCGCGCAACGCGGGCACGGCGGACACCTCGCCGAAGACTCCGCTGCTGGCGCGCACGTCGGGCAGAAGCTCGCGCGGGATGCGGAGGATTTTCAGCAACTCTGCGTCCCAGTCGCCGGTGCGGAGATTGAGCAGGAGGGTGCGCGAGGCGTTGGAGGCATCGGTGGCATGGACCCGGCCGCCGGTGAGCTGCCAGAGCAGCCACGTGTCCACGGTGCCGAAGGCGAGTTCGCCTTTCTCGGCGCGGCGGCGCGCGCCGGGCACGTGGTCGAGCAGCCACGCGAGCTTCGTGCCGGAAAAATACGGATCGAGCAGCAGGCCGGTCTTTTTCCGGAAAAGCGGTTCGAGGCCGCGGCGCTTGAGTTTCGCGCAGGCATCCGCCGTGCGCCGGTCCTGCCAGACAATGGCGCGGTGGAGGGGCCGGCCGGTGCGGCGCTCCCAGAGCAGGGTGGTTTCGCGCTGGTTGGTGAGGCCGAGCGCGGCGATATCGCGGCCGGTGAGGTTGGCCTCGGCCACGGCGCCGAGCGCGGTGCGGCGGGTGGTGGCCCAGAGATCGAGCGGGTCGTGCTCCACCCAGCCGGGCCGCGGGTAGTGCTGGGCGAATTCCTGCTGCGCCGTGGCCAGGGCGTGACCGCGCCGGTCGAAAACGAGGGCGCGGGAGGACGTGGTGCCTTGGTCGAGCGCGAGGACGTAGGGCATGGGGATTGTCGTCTAGGGTTTGGCGGGGGTGACGGATTGCTTGGTCGGCGTGACTGGCCCCGTTCCGGCCTGCTGGCCGGCCTGGGTTTGTCCGGCGGACTGCTTCGCATCCGTCGGCAAACGGTTTTTCGCGCGGCGGTCGATGACATACCAGAGCACAAAGGCCATCATGCCCACGAGCAGGGCGAGCAGCACGATGATCTCCTTGTTGCGGCGCACGGCGGGAGAGTATTCCGGGCTCAACCCAGGGCCAGCGCAATCACACCGGCGACCATGCCGGCGGCGGCGAGGAGCCGGCGCGGGGCGTCGGCTTCCTTGAGCAGTTTCGCGCCAAAGAAGGTGCCGATGAGGATGCTGATCTCGCGGGCCGGGGCGATGTAGCTGACCGGCGTGAAGACCATCGCCGTCAGGATGAGGATGTAGCCCAGCGGGGCCAGGAGCGCGACCACGAACACCTTCCAGCGGTGGTCGCGCCACGCGGCGGCCGCCTCGGCGCGGCGCGGCCACGCGAAGGGCGCGAGCACCACGCACATCACGACCTGCGTGCTGCAATCATAGACCAGCGGCGGCAGGTGCAGGTGCGCGACGGCGTGTTTGTCCCAGACCGTCAGCGCCGCGATGCAGCCGCCGCAGGCGAAGCCGTAGAGCAATCCCTGCCGCAGGTGGGCGCGGTCGGCGTGCAACAATTTCGTGCCGCCGGTGAGCGCGAAGATGCTGGCGATGATGACCGCGCCCCCGGCCAGCGCGAGCGGCGTGGGGCGCTCGCCAAACAGAGCGATGGCGGTGAGGGTGGAGAGCAACGGTCCGGTGCCGCGCGCCAGCGGATAGACGAGGGAAAAATCCCCGTGCCGGTAGCCGCGCTGGAGCAGGAGCGCGTAGGCCGTCTTGATCAGGCCGCTGCCGACCACCACGACCCACGCACTCGCAGGCAGGACCGGTGACTGCCATAGCATATAGGCCACGGACAACGGCCCGTAGAAGCACAGCGACACCAGCCCGGTCAGCCACACGAAGGGCAGGCCGCCCCCGGAGCGCTTGGCGGCGTAGTTCCAGGTCGCATGGGTGAACGCGGCGACGAGGATGAGGCCGAGCGCGAGCGGGGTCATGCGGCACAGAAACCACGGAATGCACCAAAAACACGAAAAGATTCTTCGCCATGGTTGCGGACAAATTCCTTGTGAGAGCGAGCTTGCTCGCGGCGACTCGCTCCCACAGCAACAACTCCCGGGTTTCGCCCGATATTTTTCGTGTCTTTCGGGTGTTTCGTGGTGACCTCCTCCTTATGTCTTCCGTGCTGAAAGAACTGCGCCCGACGCTGGCGCTGGCCTTCCCGATCATCGTCGGGTCGGTCAGCCAGATGCTGATCGGGCTCACCGACAACGCCTTCATCGGGCGGGTGGGCACGGTGCCGCTGGCGGCGGCGGCGTTCACCCACGGCGTGTTCGGGCTGTTCTACGTCGTGGGCATCGGGTTGCTGCTGGGCGCGGGGGTGTTCGCCGCGCGCGACCACGGCGCGGGTGACGAGACGGGGTGCGCGGCGTGGTTGCGGCACGGACGGGCGCTGGCGCTCGCGGTGGGGCTGGGGGGCGCCGGGCTGATGGCGCTCCTCTCGACGCAACTGCACCGCTTCGGCCAGCCGCCGGAGGTGGTGGCGATCATGCGGCCGTTTTTCCTGCTGATCGCAGCCTCGGTGGTGCCCGCGCTTTTTTTCCAGGTGCAGCGCCAGTTCGCGGAATCGCTCGGCCGGCCCTGGGTGCCGATGGGCATCATCCTGGCGGATGTGGGGCTGAACGCGTTTTTAAACTGGGTGCTCGTGTTCGGACACCTCGGGTTTCCGGCCCTCGGCCTGGTTGGCTCCGGCTGGGCCACGCTGCTCGCGCGGCTGGCGGCGGTGGCGGCCATCGCCGTATGGCTGCGGCGCTCGCCGACCTTTGCGCCGGTGCGCGAGGCGCCGTGGGCCGGCTGGGAACGCGCGCGCTTTGTGGCGCTGCTGAAGCTCGGCGGGCCGGCGGGCGGGATGCTGCTGTTCGAGGCCGGGGCCTTTGCGGCGACGGCGCTGATGATGGGCTGGCTCGGCACGGTGCCGCTCGCGGCGCACCAGATAGCCATCGGCTGCGCGTCGCTCACCTTCATGGTGCCGCTCGGGCTCTCGATCGCCGTGAGTCTGCGGATCAGCCGCGCGTCGGGCGAGGGCCGGACCGACGCGCTGCGGCCCATCGGGTTCGGCGCGCTGGCGGCGGGGTTGCTGTGCATGATGGTGTTCGCGTTGGTGTTCGCGCTGGCCGGGCGCATCATCACGGCGGGGTTCACGCCGGCGACG
This sequence comes from Verrucomicrobia bacterium Ga0077533, assembly GCA_001464505.1. Classification (GTDB taxonomy): domain Bacteria; phylum Verrucomicrobiota; class Verrucomicrobiia; order Opitutales; family Opitutaceae; genus Lacunisphaera. The sequence goes on along the minus strand of LNEH01000209.1, from coordinate 23,051 downwards.
GACGTGGCCGCCCTCGCCGCCCAGTTGCTCGTGGTCGCGGCGATTTTCCAGCTCTTCGACGGCGGGCAGGTGATCAGCGTCGGGGCCCTGCGCGGCCTGCACGACGTGCGCGTGCCGGCCGTCATCACGTTTGTCGCCTACTGGGTCATCTCGCTCCCGCTCGGCTACTGGCTGGCGTTTCGCACGCCGCTGGGTCCGGCCGGCCTGTGGACCGGACTCGCGGCCGGCCTCGGCTGTGCCGCGCTGCTGCTTGGGTGGCGGTTCCACCGGCTGACCCTCCAGTGCGAGGACCCTTCGCGGGTCGAGGCAAAGAGCTGATGTCAACTATTAGTTGACATCAGCCGGCGGGGCGTGGCGGCGGAGGTCCGAGGGCTTCGGTCAGCGCGGTGATGATTTCGTCCACCGGCTCGGTGCCGACGGAGAGGCGGAGCAGGTCGGGCGACAGGCCGTGGGCGGCGAGCTCGGCTCGGCCGGCCTCGCTCGTGACGAGGTCGTAGTGCGCCAGATAAATGAACGGCGAGATCAACGTCGTCGTCATGCCGAAGCTCGGGCCCTTGGGCAGGCGCACGGCGTCGTAGAATTTCGCGAGCGGTCCCTTCAGTGTGAACGAAATCATGCCGCCCACTGATTGCGGGGTGCGCGAAATCTTGAGATAGTTGGTGCGCGAGGCTGGCTGCAGCGCCCACCAGACTTTGGCCACCGCCGGATGTTTTTCCAGAAACGCCGCGACCTTGAGCGTGCTGGCGTTGACGCGGGCGACGAATTGCGGCGTGGCGCCGATCTGCGCGGCGAGGCGGGCGAGGTCGCGCGGATGCACGGGCTCGAGCTGGGCCGCGACGAGCCGGCGGAATTCGGCGGCGGCGGGGCGCGACGCGTTGACCACGACGGCGCCGGCGATGACGTCGCCCTCGTGGGCGGTGTATTTGGTGAGACTGGTGGCGACGAGGTCGGCGTGGGGCAGCAGATCAACGTTGAAGGGCGAGCTGACGGCGGGATCGAGGATGACCTTGGCGCCGTGACGGCGGGCGAGGGCGGTGACGGCGGCGAGGTCAGCCGTCTGGATGAGCGGATTGGTCGGCGCCTCGATGATCAGACCGGCGAGGCGCGGGCCGTGCGTGGCGAAAAGTTTCTCCAGGCCGGCCAGATCGGTGACGTCGCCGTGCCGCAGATAATCGCGGGCCGGATCGGGCGTGAATTTTTTCAGCAACGCGATGCTGTCGAGGTAGAGCCAGCCGAGTTGGAGCCAGGCGGTGCGGCCCGCACGCGCCTGCACGGCGCTGATTGCGCGGAAGGCGGCGTAGAGGGCGTTCATGCCGCTCGGGGCGAGCAGCAGGTCGGCGTCGGAGACGGGAAACGGGCCGCGGAGCACGCGCCTGATCTCGGCGGTGGCGTCGCCGGCAAAAAGTTTTTCCGGCGCGGCAGCCGGAAGCAGGCCGAGGCGCACGAGATGGTCCTCGGCGGCGCGCGAGGAGAGGAAGCCGCCGATGTTCTGCAGGTAGACCTTGCCGCGGGCGTTGTGCTCCGGCGTGTCGGCGTGCGCGACGCCGTCAATGCCGTCGGCGGAAAACGGCGTGGCGGCGGCCGGGCCGGTGCGGCCGAGGTGGTCGGCGAGGGCGGCGGCCATTTTCGGGGAGGTCACGAGCCAGAGGGAGCGGCCGACGAGTTCGGGGCGGCGGCCGAGGTGTTCGCAGAGCTGCTTGGCAAATGAGTGGACGACAAAGCGCGGGTAGCCGGTGGCGATGTGGCGGGTGGTCTCGGGCCGGCCCTCCTCATAACCCACGATGTCAGCCAGCGTCGGCAAGCTGCACGCGACGGAGTGCGGGCTGCCAGGGATGCGTTGACCGAGGGGAATGGACGGGAAGACGGACATCGGGGAAAGGGGAAATTGGTCGACGGGCCAAAAGTGGCAACTGCGGCTGTGACCGCCGGGCGATTTCATGGGATGTGCGTCGGCGGTCACAGACCGCCGCTACAGGGCGGCCAAACGCGAATAGTCGCCGCAGGTCACTTGATTTTTGGGCTGTCCTTCGGGCGCACGTTTTCCTCGATGATCTGCAACTCGCCGGTCGTGACCGTGCCTTGGCGGTCGATGAAGCGGGCCTTGCCCGGCAGGGTTTCGCCGAAGTAGGGCGCAGCCTTCGCGATCATGGCGGCGGCGATGTCGGAGAATTTCGTTTTCCCTTGGCGGGGCACGGCGATGAAGGTCGTCCACGCCCGGGGCGCGCGGCTGCCTTTGGCGCGCAGCGCGGCGACATCGAAGGCGTCGACCACGACGAGGAAGTAATCCTCGGTGTGCATCCCGCCGATGAGGCGGTCTGCCATGCCCTCGGCGCCGCCGGTCGGGTTGAGCTCGGTGAGGAATTGCTCGGTCTGGTGGAGCGCGGCTTCATCTCCGCCGGCGCGCTCGTCCCACGCGGCGGTGGCGCCGAGGGAGGCGCTGCTCCCACGGCGGCGCGGCACGAGGCCGTGTTTCCACTCGAGGTCGCCCTCGCGCACAAAGGGATCGCGCCACAGGCGCCCGCCGAAGCTGACGCGGAGCACGAGGCCGACCTTCGCCTGGTCGAAGGTGTTGACGAGGTTTTTCTTGGCCAGGGCGGGGACGAGCAGCTTGCAGACCTCGAGATAAGTCAGGTCGGACTCCAACACCTCGCCCGGCAGGAACTGGTAGTGCTGCAACGGGCGCGCGGCGGGGGCGGGCGGCGGCAGGTCCGTGAGTTCGGCGGGGTCGCGAAACAGCTTTTCCAACACCTCGGGCGGGGTCTGCGCGTAATTCGCCGCCGAGACGATGATCTCGTTGGGGCGCGGCGACGGCTTGGCGCGGACGATGGCCGGTTGGGCCAGCAGCAGGCAGGACAAGAGGGCAAAACAGGAGCGCATAAGCATCGGGGGCTGGTCCGATAACACCGGAAGCCACAGCACAGTTGCGAAAATTCCGCGCGAGGGCAGCCGAAAATCACGCGGGGCGGGCGGAAAACGGTTTGCGAAGAGGGAAACACTCAAGAGCCTAGGCGGCATGAAACTGGTTTCCTGGAACGTCAACGGGGTGCGCGCCGCCCTCGGCAAGGGCCTGCTTGACTGGATGAACACGGCGAAGGCCGACGTCATCTGCCTGCAGGAAGTCAAGGCGCTCCCCGCCGACGTGCAGGGCGTGGCCTGGCCGAAGGGCTACGAGATCATTTGGAACGCCGCGCAAAAAAAAGGCTACAGCGGCACGGCGTTGTTCACGCGGCAGAAGCCGCTGAGTGTCGCGCGCGGGCTCGGCTCGCCCGGGCATGACGCCGAGGGGCGCGCCATCACGGCCGAGTTCGCCGACCATTATGTTGTCGGCGTTTACGTGCCCAACGCGCAGCCCGAGCTGGCGCGGATCGGTTTCCGGCAGGCGTGGGACCGCGCGCTGCTGGCCTACGCGAAGAAACTGGAGAAGAAAAAGCCCGTGATCTTCTGCGGCGACCTCAACGTGGCGCACGAGGAGATCGACCTCGCGCGACCGAAGGAGAACGTGGGCAATCCCGGTTTCTCCGACGAGGAGCGCGCCGGCTTCCGCGACTATCTCGCCGCCGGGTTCATTGACACGTTCCGCCAATTTGAAAATGGCCCGGGCCATTACAGCTGGTGGACCTACCGCGCCAACGCCCGGGCCAACAACGTCGGCTGGCGCATCGACTACTGCCTGGCCTCGGCGGCGCTGAAGCCCCGCCTCAAGCGCGCGTGGATCGAGGCCGGCGTCCACGGCAGCGACCACTGCCCGGTCGGACTGGAGCTGAAATAGTCCCGGTCAAAGCCACCCAGCCCCATGCGCAATTTCATCCTCGGCGTGATTCTGTTGAGTGCGGCCGCCGCCCCGGCGGCGGAGCGGTTTGCCTTCGCGGCGCTGGGCTGCCAACCGTATGCCCGCGCAGGCAACAGCGCCGAGAACTACGCCCGGCTCATCGCCGAGATCAACCGGGCGAATCCCGTGTTCACCGTGCACCTCGGCGACTTCAAGGGCAGCGAGGAACCCTGCACGGACGAACTGCTCCGGCGCCGACGCGACGAGTTCAACACCTTCACCGGCCCGCTGATCTTCACTCCGGGGGACAACGACTGGACTGATTCGCACTACCAGTCAGCCGGCCGGCATGACCCGCTCGAACGGCTGGCCAAACTACGGGAGGTGTTTTTCGCCGAGGAGCGCAGTCTCGGGCAGACGCCACTGGCCCTGGTGACGCAACGGCGCGACCCACCGTTCGCGAAGTTCGTGGAGAATGCCCGCTGGACGCACGGCGGCGTGGTGTTCGCCACGCTGCATGCGGTGGGCAGCGACAACAACGACCAGCCGGCGGTGCCCGGCGCCGTGGCCGAATTCCAGGAGCGCGACGCGGCCAATGCGGCATGGATCCGCGCGGCGTTTGCCGAGGCGCGGGTGAAAGTCGCGGCGGGGGTCGTGCTGCTTTTCCAGGCCGATCCGCTGTTGGCCAGGGATCTGGGGCAATCGGGTGCAACGAGAGGCTTTGACCAGTTCTTGCGCGTCATTTCGGACGAAGCGCGCGTCTGGGCCAGGCCCGTGCTGCTGGTTCATGCGGATGAACACCGCTACCGGCTCGATGTGGGCGTGCAACTGCTGCCGGATGAGGCGCCGCTGCCGAATGTCACACGGCTGGGAACCTTCGGCGACTACAACGTGCATGGCGTGCTCGTGGCCGTGGACCCCGGGTCTCCGCAACTTTTCCTGTGCGGCCCGCTGATCGTGCCCGGCAACCCGCGGCCGATTCTGTCGCGACCGAAAAGGGCGCCATGAACGAGTTGAAGAAACTGCTGTTGCGCGCGCCGCGACTGACGCTGGCGGTGGCGGAAAGCCTGACCTGCGGACGGGTGGCGGCGCGGATCGGCGCGGAGTCGGGCGCGTCGAACTATTTTCTGGGCGGTGTCACCGCCTACGGTTTGGAGCAAAAGGTGAAGCTGCTCGGGGTGAACAGGGCCCACGCCCGGCGCGTGAACTGCGTGTCGCAACGGGTGGCGGTCGAGATGGCGGCGGGGGCCGGTGAGTTGTTCGGGGCGGATCTCGCCGTGGTGACGACCGGCTACGCCGAGCCGAACCCGGCCGTCGGCGTGAAGGCGCCGCAGGCGTGGTGGGCGCTCTGCCACCGCAAGCGCGGCGGCAAAACGGTGATAATCTCGGGTTTTTTGGAAATGGCCGGCGCCACGCGAGTCGAGGCGCAGGAGCGCGTGGCGGATGAGGCGCTGGAGCAACTCGCGGCGTATCTGCGCGAGATCCGGAAATAACCCAGCCTTCGCCAAGGCTACGGCGGGTTGATCGTTTCTGTTTTGGAAATTAATTCGATTTTGATGCCAAGAAGCGTTCGCAAAAAACCCGCCGGGGTGGGGCGGTTCGGGCAGAGGTCAAATGGAAGGCGGTAAGCCTATTTTTTCGCGAGTGTGGCAAACCCTTCGACGGTCAGGCCGCTGGCGCGGATGAGGCTGCGCAGCGTGCCGGGCGCGATCTCGCGGTGGTCGGGCACGGAGAGCGTGGCCCAACTGCCGGTCTTCACCAAAATCATGTGGCTGCCCTTCTGGCGGGCCAGCACCCAGCCGTCCCGGCCGAAGGCCTTCACGACGGCGCGTCCGCTCATTCTGGGCAGGTGCGCCATGTCAGAGCGCGATCTCGACCTGCTGGGTCTCCACAGTCAGCGGCAGGCCACGCTCGGCGCGGACCTCCAGGCACAGCCCGATGGCCTCGCGAACATTCTTGAGCGCGGCGGGTTTGGTCGCGCCCTGGCTGACGCAGCCGGGGATCGCCGGGCATTCGGCGACCCAGATGCCGGTCTCGTCGCGGTCAATAGTCACGGTGAATTTCATGCCGATAAACTAGGCGGTGGTGACATAGACCGCAAGCCCGGCGTGGTCGCCGGCCCTTTGGCCCCCAGCCCGCCGGCCAGTCCTCCGTAGCCTTGGCGAAGGGCGGCGTTCACTTCGGGGGCTCGGGGCGTGCGCTGTCCGTGTTGGGCGCGTCTCACTCACTTGGATTCGGGGCGCGCGTTGGTAGCATCTAGCGGCCTGACCCCGTTTCAGTTGGGCCTGACCCCGTTTCAGTTGGACCCCGTTTCAGTTGGGCGAACGGCCCGGCCAAGTCAGTATAAATACTTAAAACCTGACCCCTTTTGTCTCCGCAAATGCTTGTCATTGGAAAAGGCGATGGTATCCAGAAGGGACGCTCGTGAAATTGTGCGTCACGGCGTTTGTCCGTCCGGTGTCCATCCGACACGACTTGGACGGGCAGTTGAGCCAAAGCCCAGAAACCCCAAAACCCCGAAGTCCAATGAAACGTATGCTCAGGTTTGTTGCGCCACTCTTGGCGCTCATCACGGTGGGAGTCCTTCCCGCCGTTTCCCAAACCGCGCCGGCGTTGCCGGTGCTATCGATCCAACAGGTGGATGCCGCGGATTCGACCACCTATGCGATGTGGATGGCCCGAAACAACGAGGTGGCCAAGGAGAAGCTTGGCATCAACAAATATTTCCGCGTCTTCATCGGCGAGGCGGCCGGCGATGCATCCGGGGCGTGTCAGCGGTCACCTTTGCCGACTCGTTCGCCACTTTGACGAAGAACTGGCGGGCTCTCCTGGCCGATCCGGCTGTAGCGCAGAACCGCGCAAGCATGAACGCGATCCGCGAACTCGGCCCCCAGACGCTGCTCAAGGCGGTGCGTTTCGATGGCCGCAATGACGGCGCCTGGCTCCTGAACACGCAAGTAACCGTGAGCGACGAGGCGGGTTACCTGAAGGCGCTCGATGAGTTTCGCGCCTTGTTCGACAAACACGGTTTCAAGGACATCAAGATCAACGCCTACCGCGTGGTTGCCGGGCGCACCGACTACACCCACCTCGTCTCCACGAACGCGCCCTCGGAAGAACGGCGCGCCGCCCTGATGGACGCGATGTCCAACGAGGCGTCGTTTGCGGAGTGGCTGGCGGCGGCGGCCAAGTATCGCACCGTGGTCCGGAACGGCACGTATCGCGAAATCACGCGCTGACGCGTTCTGCCTGCCGGCAGAACGCCATCGGCTTCAGGCGGCGGAGCGATCCGCCGCCTTTTTCGTGGCGCTCAACAAGCTCCTCCACCGGCTGTTCGTGCCCCGGGGAGTATGGGCGGCGTCATCTTCTTCCATCGGATACCAATCGCCCTTCGGATTTGGACTATTCATGGAAGAGGCCCTTGTCCCCCCCTTCTTGTCCCCCCGCCGAACTCAACACGGCTGGTGGCCCCAGTCCTTTTCCTTCAGGTCTTTCTCGAAGCGCTTCAACTGCTCCTCGGTGGTCAGGTTGGGTGCGGGCGGCGGCAGCGTCTTGTGCGTGCCGTCGCAGGTGGCGCCCGTCGCCGAGTGTTTGCAGCCACAGAAATAAACCGTCCCGGCCTGCTCCGCCTTGAACAGCTTGGGGGCGAAACCCGTCCCCTTGTGCGCGCCGTCACAGAAAGGCTGGCTCTGGCTGTGGCCGCAGGCGCACCAAGCGTAGGTTTTGCCCGCCTCGACGTTGACGGCATAGGGCGACCGCTGGGCGATGTGCGGCGGATTCATGGCGACAGATTAGTCTGTTAGGCACCCGCCGCGAGCCTGATCTGCGCTTCAGTATTTTTAACCACGAAGGACACGAAGCTCACGAAGATAAACCTGCCTTACCGCTCACTTCTTCCCACTGAATGGCGGCACGGTGACCAACGGGGGGCGGGGCTTGCGGGGCAGCCAGCGGGGGACGTCGCGGCGGTAGTCCTCATACATCGCGCCGAAGTTCATCCGCAGCGCCTCTTCCTCATACAGCAACACCCAGACATGGATGAGGCACATCAGGAGGACGAGGTAGATGGCGATGTGCCACGACGTAAGGAACAGGGCCTCGCTGCCGACGAGCGTGAAGACGGCGAGATACATTGGATTGCGCACCCACTTGTAGAGGCCGCGGCGCACGAATTTTTTCGGCGGGTCGAAGGGCGCGGGCGTGCCGTGGCCGCGCACGGCGAACAGCCACTGGCAGGAGAGGAACGCGGCGGCGCCGAGCCCGGCCAGCACCACGGCGGCATATTGCGGCCCGCGCCACACCTCGGGCCATGACGGATGCCGTTCGAACCAGCGCAGCGGCACCCAGCCGACGACGAAGCCGGGCACGATGAGCGTGAAGAGCAGGTTTTTAAGGAAGAGCCAGAGGGAGGGCATCTGGAGCGAGCGGTAAGCAGTGAGCGGTCAGATGGGGGCGGTGAGCGCCCCGAGCCCGTGTTGGATGTTGTGGCGGAGCGTGGCGAGGTTTTCGCGCACGAGCGCGCCCATGCTCTCGCAGGCGAGGTAGCGGTCGTTCTTGAAATGCCCGGCCAGGCCTTCGCGCAGGGTGCGGACGTTCTCCGGCGGCGCGATGGGGTCGCCCTCCATGGCGGTGAGCAGGAGGTTGAGGCGGACGGCGGACAGCTCGGCGCGGGCGAGCATGAGCGTCTGCTCCTCGCGCTGGTATTGGAACGCGGTCTCGCGGCGCAGGTGCTTCGTGCAGAAAGCGACAAGAGGCAGGTTGTCCTTGAAATACTGGGGCAGATAGAAGTTCTTCCGGCCGTGGTGCGACTGCTGGTCGAAATCCATCGCGCGGATGCGGATCTGCGAGCCCTCGAAGTCGGGCGTGATGACGAAGACGAAATTGTAGCTGCGCATGTCGCCGAGGAGCTGGACGAAGCTGCGCTCGTTGAACTTCACCATCTCCTTGGCGATCCGGATGGGGCGCAGCTCGGGGCGGTCCAGCCAGCGGGTGATGAAGATGTCGCCGGGGATGCCGGCGATGTGCTCCTCGACGAGCGTGTTGCCGGAGGTGAGAAAATTAAGGCGGTTGGGCGAGAGCTGGTGCTCAAGCTCGAGGCCGTAAATGCGCGAGGCGTCGGCCCGCTTGACATAGAAGTGGTCGGGATTGTCGTTGTAGGCGTTGACGATGCGGATGCGGAACGGCGTGGAGTTGCCGAAGCTGCAGAAATCAATGCGGTCGATGTAGAGGTGCTGCATGACCGAGAAGTCGCCGTCGACGCGGAGCAGGGCGTAGAGGCGCTTGAGGTCTTCGTTGAGGGCGGGGATGTCCGCGGCGGGGTAGGCGACGGTTTCCCACAGGGTGTTGCGGCCCTCGGCGTCCATCAGCGGCACGGAATCAGGGAAATCCCGCAGCCGCTCGTAGGTGACGGGCAGCTCGCGTTCGCGCCGGTATTTTTTCAGGTAGTCGCGCAAGTCGTCCCGGATGGGGAAACTGGGCTTCTTCTGCAGTCGAACAGGGCCGAAGGGATCGGTGGTGGCGTCCATCCGCGGGTGATGCTGGGGAGTAATGGCGGCGTGGCAATAGCGCACCGTTGCAGTCTGCTGACAGTCCGGTGTTTGTCCCCGGTTCTCACGCGCCATTCGCCGCGAAACCGAGGCAAACGGAGGCGCGGCAGCAACGCAAGGGCGGGGGGCGCGGATTGGCGCCGGTCGCGCCGGCCAACCTCATCCAGTTGCGGTCTCCGCCGCACCGGCATCGGGTTGATGTCAACTAATAGTTGACATCAACCCGATGTGCCGGGGGCAAGGAGGGGCCGGGACCAGGCGGCGCAGCGACCGAAGGCGGATATGCCCGCGATCAAGTGCGGCATCTGGCCGTTGCAATCAGGTGCTGGCGGACAACAGGCGCTCGCAGAGCGCGATCAACCGGGCGCGCAACGGCTGGCTGCGTTCGGCGAAATCGCGCTGCTGCGCCTCATAATCGGCACGGCCCTCGGACGTCTCGATGCGGATCGGGGCGTAGCCGAGTTTTTGGAAATCATAGGGACTCGCGCGCATGTCCACCTCGCGAATGGCGCGGGCCAGCGCGAAACAGTCGGCGATGAGTTCGCTGGGGGTGAACGGTGCGAGTTTGAAGGCCCACTTGTAGAGGTCCATGTTGGCGTGGAGACAGCCGCGCTGTTCGAATTCGGGCACGGTGGCGCGCGTCGGTTGGATTTTGTTGAGCGGCTGCGCGGGCGCGGTGAAGAAACGGAACGCGTCGAAGTGCGAGCAGCGGACGGGCTGGGCCTCGACGATGCGCGCCAGCTCGTCGGGCGGAAAGCGCAGCGGCCATTGGTTGTGGCGCACCTCGGCGGGCGTCTGCCGGTAGACCATCGCCCACTCGTGCAGACCGAAGCAGGCGAAGGCCGGCGGGCGCCCGGCGGTGACGCGCAGGAGATTGAGGATCCACGCGATGCTTTCGCGCCGGGGCAGGGTGGCGAGGTTCAGCGCGATGCCGCCGTCGGTCTCGTGATATTCCGGCCAGTGGAGAAATTCGCGGGCGGAGGTGCCCGCCAGCACGACATCGGGACCGGGGTGCCAGCGGCGCAGCCACGACGGGCGAAAGCGGTAATACTCGAAGAGGAAATCGTGGACCGGGTGCTTATCGCCGCGAGCGGCCCGGGCTTGGTGCGTGCCGGTCCACGCGAACACGCGTTGCTCGTGGGCGCGGCGGCGCTCGTGCCACTCGGCTTCGGCGAGGAGGGTGACTTTGTCCGTGGCGACCACGTCAGCTTTTCATCAGCAACCGGTGCACACCCTCGATCGGCGCTTCGGTGATGAAACGATACTCGACCGGCCAGGCGTGGGTCTCGGCGAGGGCCTTGAGGGCGTAAATGGCGGGTGGACTGTTGAGGATCGCCCCGCTGACACCGCACGGCACCACGGCGGAACCGAAGAGCTTGGTGGTGACGAGCCGAGCGTATTCCACGAGGTCGGTCACGGTGCAGGCGAGGGCGGTTTGCGCGGGGACGCAACCGGCGCCGGCCAGTTCGAGCACGCGCGGGGCGAAGCCGGCGATGCGGGCGTTGGCGTCCTCGGCGGTGTAGAAGAAACGGGTGTTGGCCACGGCGTCGGCGAGCCCGGTGTGGGCCTTGAGGGCGTCGCCGAGCGCCGTCGGCTTGGCCCAGCCCTGCAGTTCGAGGAGCGCGTGACCGATGGCGCGCCGGCCGAGATCGGAGCCGCTGCCGGGATCGCCGAATTTCCAACCCAGGCCGCCCGCGTAGTGGATGGAGCCGTCGGGCGCGCGGGCGGCGACAAACGAACCGGTGCCGGCGTGCAACACGAGCCCCGGTGCGCCGCCGGTGGCGAGTTCGAGCACGGGCAGGGAGTCGGGCCCGGTGAGCACCTGGCCGTGCTCGCGCAAGGTGGTGGCAAAGTCCTTCCAGAAGATCGACGAGCCGGCGGTGTAGAGGTGCGTCGCGACAATCGCCGGCCGGGCCCCGCCGGGTGGCGCGGCGGCGAGCAGGGCGGCGATCGCGTCGCGCACGACGGCGCCCGCCCGCTCCGGTCCGATCTGGCTCGGGTTGCAACCCGGGGCGCTGTGCCGGACGACGACGGTGCCGGCGGCATCGACGAGAATGAGCTCCGTCTTGGTGCCGCCGCCGTCCAGGCCAATTTTGAATTTTGTATTCACCACGAAGGACCCGAAGGGCGCGAAATAGGACAAAAAAGTTTCGGAACAGACGCTGTGCAATCTTCCTGTGCGTCGTAGTTAATCATGATGAGAGAGAAACCATGAATTACGCAGTGGCTTCCCAGCGGCCAAAGATCCCGCAGGGGAGAACCTTGCCGTCGCGGCGGATGGGCAGGCCGACCTCGCCGCCGGCGAGGCGGCCGCCAGCCCCGCTCAACAGGCCGGCGAGCAGGTTGACGACGACGGTCGGCGAGAGGCGGGCGGTGTAGGCGTTGATCAGGAAGAACACCGGGCGGTCGCTCAGCACCCCCTTGCACTCCTTGAGCAGTTCCCAGAGGTGATCTTCGAGCTTCCACATCTCGCCGGTGCTGCCACGGCCGTAGGTCGGCGGGTCCATGATGATGGCGTCGTATTTGCGGCCGCGCTTGATCTCGCGGCGGACGAATTTCAGACAGTCGTCGGCGATGTAGCGGACTGGCGCCTCGGCCAGGCCGGAGAGCACGGCGTTTTCCTTGCACCACTTGACCATGCCCTCGGCGGCGTCCACGTGGCAGACGCTCGCGCCGGCGGCGGCCGCGGCGACGGTGGCGGCGCCGGTGTAGCCGAAAAGATTGAGCACGTTCACCTCGCGGCCCGCCGCCTTGGCGGCCTTGATGCGCGCGGTGAACCAGTCCCAGTTGACGGCCTGCTCGGGGAAGAGGCCGGTGTGCTTGAAGCTGGTCGGGTGGATCTTGAAGGTCAGCGCGCCGTAGCGGATGCTCCAGTGGTCGGGCAGCGGCTGGCGGTATTCCCATTTGCCGCCGCCGGTCTCGCTGCGGTGGTAGAAGCCGTCCCAGTTTTCCCAGCGCCCGTTGCCGCCGGTGCGCGGCCAGATGATCTGCGGGTCGGGGCGCACGAGGGTGTAGGGGCCCCACTGCTCGTGCTTCATACCGTCGCCGCAGTCGAGCAACTGATAGTCCTTCCAGCTGTCGGCGACGATGAGGCCGGGGCGTTCGATGGTCATGGGCTAGGTTTTGTAGGGGTTCACGACCTTGACGCCGAGAATCATCTGACCGGGGTTGAAATCTTCCGAATAGAGCATGGTGCAGCCGGCCGCATCGGCGGCAACGATGATCAAAGCATCCCAAAACGAAAGCTGGTTGAGGATGGAGCAATCCACCGCCTCCTGGACGAGGGCGGGCGTGACCTGCACGATTTCAAAGGCGGCAAAAGTCTTCAGGACCGCCTTGGCCGCCAGAGGGGCGACGCCGAGTTTCCGCGTGGCCGCCACATAATATTCTTGCAGCACCTGGGTGGAGAGCACGCCGTCGCCCGTGGCAATCAGTTCGGCCAGAAGCTTCCGGCTGCGCTGCTGTTTTTTGGGCGCCGCCTCATCTTGGGCGTAGACCAGGATGTTCGCGTCGAGAAAGATCTTACCGGGCATACAAATCCTCCCGGCGCCACTTCCGGCCCTTGGAGTTGCCCGGATAGGCATCCATCACCCGCAACAGCTCGTTCAGGGCGGCGGCGCGGTCCGCCCCGGCGTTTTTCCGCAACAAGTCGCGCACGAGGCTGTTGAGACTCGTTTGGTGACGCCGGGCATAGTCCCGGCCGGCCGCCAGGGTCTCCTCATCGAGGGCCAGGGTGATGTTTTTCATGTCGCCACGCTATTTCACACATAGCCTGTGTCCACAGCAAAAGTGCGCGCTTGGCGGCTAAAAGGAGGGAATACCGCCGACCCGGCCCGGCTCCGGCCAGAATGCGATCATTTCTGCCCGGGCTCCTGCTGGCCACCTCGCTGCAGGCGACGAGCGGCGGGTTGGAATAGTGGCCGCTTGACTTGAACCGCTATGTCAGACAATTGTCAGACATGGACACCACCACCCGTGAGTTCGCCCGAAACTTTCGCACTCTCCGCGCCGCCGCCGCCCGGGGCAAAACCGTGCGCGTCAAGGCCCCGGAAGGCGGTTAGCTCTTCACGCGTTGGCGGGCCTGGCGGCCTATGCCGGCCGGGGATTTTTGTCCGAGGCGGGGGTGAAGGCGATTGAGGCGGTGAAGAAGAAACCCGCTCCGGCCAGATCGCCCTGGGATGACGCGCCGTGATTTTTGATTCCACCTTCTTTGTCGCGTTGCACCGGGAGTTGCAGCGCGGGGCGTTCGGAGCGGCGCAGGAATTTCTCACCCGGCACACTGACGAGGTGTGCGGAATGAGCGAGATCACCCGGGGTGAACTGGCGCGAGGGTTCACCGCCAAGGCGGCCTGGACCGACTTCTGCGACCGCTTTGTGGTCTATCCGTTCAACGACGCCGTGGCGTGGCGGGCGGCGCAGATCTTCCACGACCTCCGCAAACGCGGGGTGATGACGGGAGAGAACGACCTGTGGATCGCCGCGACCGTGATCGAGGCCGGAGGGGTGCTCGTCACCCGCAATGTAAAACACTTCCGCGAAATCCGGGGACTTAAGGTGCTGGTTCACTGAGACCGCGCTGCGCTCAAAGCCTTGCGCAAACGCAAATGTCGCGGGCAATTCACGGTGTCGCTACACAAGTAAAGTTCCGCGTGATAAAATCCGGAGCTTCTTCGGGCGTGCAAAGTGTGCCCCAAGCCCTCCCGGCAACTACAAGGTCGGCGGCGTCTGGTTGTAATACCAATTACCATTTGGTATCAGACTTTGTAGGGCTGCCGCTTGCGGCACGCCTCGCAGGGAAAAGGTGCGGCGCAAGCGCCGACCCTACAGTCCAGAAGCAATGGGTAAATGGTATAAGAGGAGGTGTCGCACCCACTCGCGGCTCGATTTTATAAATGCAAAAATTGGTTCAGAACGCTCTTGGTGTTCAACCCAAATTAACACAGAGTATATGGCCTATCGTCAGAAAACTTCCGCTCATCGCACAATTAGGGTCATCAGAATCCAGAGAGAAGCGCGATTGAGACAATCGATATTCAGCCTGTTGAGGTAAGTTATGCGCACTCCAGAATCCAGGAGGATTATCAGGCGCTAGTTCTATGTTAAACCCAATTAGGGCCATGTCTTCCACTATCCAGTTGGCTTGCTGATCAGCAATACCCGCGGGCAGGAAAACGCGTAGATGCGTTGCGATTTGATGTGCTTGAAGCGCCACAGGCTTGTTTAGGTTGCTCAGGTGCCGTAGAGGCGGTCGCCGAAGTCGCCGAGGCCAGGGAGAATGTATTTGCGGCTGTTGAGCGCGCGATCGAGCGCCCCGGCGTGGATCGGCACCTCGGGGTGCGCCGATTGCATGGCGGCCACGCCTTCGGGCGCGGCGACGATGCAGACGAAGACAATCTCCGTGCCCCCGGCGGCTTTCACGACGTTGACGGCCTGCACGGCGGAGCCGCCGGTGGCGAGCATCGGGTCGACCACGATCACGCGCGTGCCGGCCAGCGGCGGGAGCTTGCAATAATAGCTGCGGGCGACGGCGGTCGTGTGATCGCGCTCCAGACCGACGTAGCCGACGGAGACATCGGGGAAGAGGTCGTGGAAGGGCTGCAGCATGCCGAGGCCGGCGCGGAGGATGGGCACGATGACGAGCGGCCTGGCCAGCACGCGGCCGGGCATGGGTTCCATGGGGGTCTCGATTTTCTTTTCCTCGGTGGCGAGGTCACGGGTGGCCTCGAGGGCGAGCAGCAGCGCGATCTGGTTGCTGAGCGTGCGGAACAGCGCGGGCTTGGTGGTCTTGTCGCGCAGGTGGGTGAGCACGTGGGCGCCGAGCGGGTGGGAGAGGGTGTGGAGGGGCATTGGCGGAAGAATCCAGAATTCAGGAGCCGGAATCCAGAATGAATACCGCCACCCTCAAGGTTTGAGCGTCAGCGTGTGCCGAACGGGGCCGGGGAGCAGCGGGGTTGGTTCGCCCTTCACCCACGCCTCATGGCCGGCGCGGTAATAAGGAGACATCGGATGACCGCTCTGACCGCCAGGCATGTGGAAGATCGCCTCGGCCTCATGACCGGGCGAAACGACCAGCCGCTGGGACTGGCCGAAGCGCGGGCCTTGCACGCGCGGCATGTCACTGTCGCCCGACAACTGATCCGCCGGCATGTCGAGCAGGCGGGCGACCGGTTGCGGCAGGAATCGCCCGAAGGGATGCTGCATGGCCAGGGTGTTGCGTGCGCCCCAGGTGAAGCGCGCCAGCGAGCCGCCGGCCCTCGCCGCATCCGCCGTGACATCGTCCGCAGCGGCGAGCAGCAGCGCGGACCACGAGGCGTGCGCGGGATTGAGCAGTTTCTCCGGCTTTTCATGCACCAGTTGCCAAAGGGCGTCCTCATAGATCAGGTTGCGCCAGTTGAAGGCGGCATATTCTTGTTGCGCCAGCTCGACGATCGGTGCGAACGCGCGCTCGGTCGTGTGGAGCCGGAAGGCCCGCACCGTGCGGTAGGCGACGGAGTCTGTGCTGGCGCGGCCGTTCCAGGCCCGCACGGCGTCGCGCAGCGCGGCGCGGGATTTGTTTCCGGTGACCGCGTCGTCGGTGAGAACCTCAAGCAGGAGTTTCTGCCAACGATCGAGAAACAACGCGCGATCATCGAGCTGGATGGCGAGCAGATCGGACGGGACGGCTTTTTTGCCGGCAGCCACCAGCGCGCGCAGGCCGTCGCGGATCTGCCCGGCGCGGGCGCCGTCGTCGTAGCCGCTGTCGCCGAGCAGGGCGTAAGCCGCGCCGCCGAGCGCGCGGTTGTTGCCGGACCAAAGCGCCCCTTCCGCCGGATTGGTCACGACGGGAATTTCGTCGGGGGCGAGCCAGCCGTCCCAGCGGCGGTCGCCGTAGGTCCACGAGACCGGCACGCGGCCGTCGTAACCCACCCGGCGCGGGAGCCGGCCGATGATGGTCCACGCGATATGGCCGTCGGCGTCGGCGATGAGCAGGTTCTCGTGGGGAATGCCGGCGCGGTGGGCGAGGTCCACCGCGGCGGCCGCGGTGCGCGTGGTTTCCATGGCCATGAAATGCAGGTTCGTCGCTTCGGCGTCGTGCGCGGTCCAGCGCAGGACGAGACCGCGGCCGTCCTTGGGGCCGTCGATGATCGGGCCCCACTGCGTCCAGCGGGCGGTGAAGGGCACGGGCTTTTCGCCCTTCACGCGAATTTCCTCCGGGCGGTCCTCGATTTCCTTCCAGCCATCGGGGGTCTGATAAAAACTGTGGGCCGTGATCTCCGTCGCGAGGGTGATGACATCCGTCGTGTCCACATAGGCGTCGGTGAACCCCCAGGCGACGCGGCCATTGCTGCCGGCCACCATGAAGGGCACGCCCGGCAGCGTGACGCCCACCACGCGGTGCGGACCGACCCCGTCCGTCCATTGCAACACGGCGCGATACCAGATCTGCGGCACGTTGAGGTCGAGGTGCATGTCGTTTGCCAGCATGGCGGCGCCCGTGGCGGTGTGCGCCCCGCTGAGGGCGAAGGCGTTGGAGCCGACTACGCGTTTGCCCGCGGGCTCGAGGGTGGCGAGGCCGGCGGCGGGCGTTTCGGCTTTCCGGAATCGCAACGGCGGCAGCGGCGCGGGCGCGAAGGTGCTGCCATCGAGCGCGGCGTCCCAGGAATTGCCGCGGGGCGCGAGAAAATCGAGGCCCGCCTGGCCCAGGGCCGAGCGCAGCGCGGCCCGGTTCAGGTCGAAGGCGCCCTTGTAATCCTGCAGGTCGAACCACATGGCGTAGATGCACAGCAGCGCGTCCTCCTCGCGCCACGGCTGCGGGGCCGTGCGGAGCACGAGGTATTCCCACGGGATTTTCGGCAGGGCGGCGAGGCCGGTGTTGACGCCGGCGGTGTAGGCCGTGAGGACGGCCCGCTCGGCGGGCTCAGCCTGCGCGAGCACCTGGGCCGCCAGCCGGCGGAAGCCGTGCAAACGCGCGTTCTTGTCCAGTTCGACCGCGGCCACGCCGAACAATTCCGACAATTCGCCCGCGCCGCGGCGTCGCAGCAGATCCATCTGGAAAAAACGGTCCTGCGCGTGGAGGAAACCCGTGGCGCGGGCCACATCGGCGCGGGTCGAACCGATGATGATGGGCACACCCAAGGCATCACGCTCGATCTTCACCGGGGCGGCCAGGCCGGCCACGGCCAATTCGCCGTCGAGTTGCGGCAAGCTGCCGCGCATCTGCCACCAGCCCCACGCCACCGCCGCGCCGACGATCAGCAGGAGTCCGCCGAGCACGGCGAAAATCCAACGCCAGCGGGTGCGCCAGGCCGACATGCTATTGCTCCCAGGCCCGGCTGCTGACCGGATCGCGGCCCTCGTCGAAATCGAGATAGTCGAACATGGTCATGATGGGGGCGGCCTCCAGCGCGCTCTGCTTGATGCGTCTGGCCAGAGTCTCGGCCACGCCGTCACGCCAACCGCATTTCGTCATGAATTGGTTCCAGACCTCGCATTCATCGTCCGCACGCGGCCCCCCTTTCGCGTGACACCAGGCGAGAATCTCCTCGTCCGTGCCGCCCGCCAGCGTGCGCGTCTTCAGTTCATCATAATTCACGCGCAAAAAACCGCAGGTGCGCCCGTCGAAACCTTTGCCGAGATTGGCGGCGTAGTCGGCGGGCGGGAGCCGGCCGGCGGCATGGAGACGGATCTTGTCGAGCATGCGGCCGAAGAAGACGAGGCGGCCGACCTTGAGGTAGGGACTGCGGAGACCGGGGACAAGGG
Source organism: Verrucomicrobia bacterium Ga0077533 (assembly GCA_001464505.1). GTDB lineage: Bacteria > Verrucomicrobiota > Verrucomicrobiia > Opitutales > Opitutaceae > Lacunisphaera. The sequence goes on along the minus strand of LNEH01000209.1, from coordinate 4,997 downwards.
GCATGACTTAGAATTCAAGATTACGCGGCCAGAATCCAGAAGGAAGTCACTCCCGCCAATAGTAGGCGAGGGTGGCGAGGAGCCCGAGGAGAAAAGTCGGGGCGTTGATCCACAACTGGTGGAAGGGCACGGCGTAGAGATGCACGGCCCAGATGACGGCGATGTGTTTCACCGCGATCAGGCCCCAGCAGACGAGGATGATATTCTCCAACCGCGGATTGCGCGGCACCGGCCGGCTCGCATGCACCTCCGTGACGAAGGCCTGCTCATAGGCCTCGGGCGTGCGGCGGTTGATCCAGCGGATAAGGTCGGCGAACATCCGGGCACGATAGGCCCCGGCCGGAGAAAAGCAAAGCCCGGGCCGCCTCTGGCCCTCAGCACAGTCTGGCGCAGACGCGGTGGCGCGGGCAAGTGACGAGGTGGTCGTTGACCAGGCCGGTCGCCTGCATGAAGGCGTAGCAGATCGTGGTGCCGACAAACTTGCAGCCGCGCTGTTTCAGATCCTGACTCAGAGCGTCGGATTCCGCGGTGCGCACGGGGATTTGCGCAGGTCGGGCGAAGTGGTGCTGAAGTGGCCGCCCGCCGACAAAGCGCCAGAGGTAGCGGTCGAAAGAGCCGAATTCCTTCTGGATGGCGAGGAAGGCGCGGGCATTGAGCACCGAGGCCGCGACTTTCAACCGGTTGCGGACGATGCCGGCGTCGGCCAGCAACCGCGCCTCGTCCTTCGCGTCGTAGCGGGCGATGCGGGCGGCGTCGAAGCCATGGTAGGCCGCGCGGTAGTGGTCGCGCTTTTTCAGAATGGTGGACCAGCTCAGCCCGGCCTGCGCGCCTTCGAGGATCAGCAGCTCGAACAGGTGGCGGTCATCGTGCGAGGGCACGCCCCATTCGGTGTCGTGGTAGTGGTGTTGGAGCTCGGCCTCGGCCCAAGGACAGCGGTTTTTCATTGCGGCAGCGTAACACAAGCTCCTGACAGCGTCATGTCGGGAGTGATGCGGCTTCTTCCTCCTTGCCCGGGCCGGGGTGCCCCGCCTATACCTTGCGCCTTATGGGACGCCAATGGCTTCATGCGAAACGCGCGATCGTCAACCTGAAGAAGGGCCAGACGGTCGGCAAGATGGTGAAGGAGATCACGGTGGCCGCCAAACTGGGCGGCGGCGATCCCGAGGGGAATGCCCGGCTCCACGCCGCGATTGAGAAGGCGAAAAAGGCCAGCGTGACACGCGACGCCATCGAGCGCGCCATCGCCAAGGGCACGGGCAACGGGGGCGACAAGACGCATCTCGACCAGGTCGTCTTCGAGGGCTATGCGCCGCACAAGGTGCCGGTCATTGTCGAGTGCATGACCGACAACCACCAGCGCATCACGCCGGAGATCCGGTTTCTCTTCAAGGGCGGCATCCTCGGCACCGCGGGCAGCAACAAATTCCTGTTCGACCACGTCGGCCTCGTCGAGGCGTGGCACACGGCGGACGCCGGGCTCGACGCCGAGGCGGCCGCGATCGAGGCGGGCGCCGACGATTTCGAGGCGCTGACCCACGCGCAGAACGACGACATACCCGAGGGCGCCGCCGGGGTGCGGTTCACCACCGGGCTCAAGACGGTGCATGCCGTCTCCGCCTGGCTGAAGCAGCACGGCTGGCACGTGGTCACGAGCGAGATCGGCTACGTGGCGAAGACGTTTCCCGAGCTGGACGATGCGGCGCGCGGCCAGGTCGGCGAGTTTTTGCAGGCGCTGGAGGATCACGACGACGTGCAGCGCGTGTGGGCCGCGGTGAAGTGAGGGTTCGGCGGCGCAGGCAGGGCGCACCGGCCCGGTGCGCCGCGGCGTCCCACCGCAGATTCGCGAGGCGGAATCGTGTCGCGGGCAAGCCCGCTCCCGCAGGTTCAGGCCAAATCGCGCCAAGAAAAAACCCTGCGTGGTAAAGTTCGCAGGGTCTCGGGAAAAAACGCCGGCTCAAAAAAGAGCCGGCGTTGAGGGGAGAGAGAAGCAGCGGCGCAAGCGCCGTTACTTTTTCTTTTTCTTAGCCTTTTTCTTTTTAGCCATGATGCAGTGTCGGATATTTTCCGCGCAGTTGCACTAAAAATATGCAGCATCGTGAAAATATATTTTGGCGCAAAAAATTTCGCATTCCGTCCGCGAAAAACATTTTTGGCCCGCCAAAAAAATCTTCAGCGGCCATAGAGCGTGGAAAGTTCCCGCAGGTATTTCGCCGTGGGGCCGGAAGATTTTTCCAGCGTGGCGGCGCGGTAGCGCCATTGCCAGTTGCCCCCGGCCTTCGCGGGGGTGTTGAAACGCGCGGCGGTGCCGAGCGAGAAAAGATCCGGCAAGGTGAGAATGGCGAGGCGCGAAGCACAGGCGTAGCTGGCGCGGATGAAGTCCCACGCGATGTCGGCCCCGTCGACGCGCAGGTAGCGGCGCACATGGTCGCGCTCGGCCTCGGGCGCGGCCTGATACCAACCGGCGGTCGTATCGTTGTCGTGCGTGCCGGGGTAGATGACGCTGTTGGGCCCCGCGTTGTGCGGCAGGTAGGCGTTCCTTGCGTCGCCGCCCCAGGCGAATTGCAGCACCAGCATGCCGGGCAGGCCGGAATCAGCGCGCAACTGCGTGACGGAGTCGGTGAGCACGCCCAGATCCTCGGCGATGATGCGGGCCGCGGGAAAGGAGCGCTGGAAAGCGCGGAACAGCTCGAGGCCCGGGCCGGGCACCCATTCGCCGACGCGGGCGTTTTTGGCGGGATACGGGATGCGCCAGCAGGCGTCGAACCCGCGGAAGTGGTCGATGCGCACGATGTCGCACAGTTCAAACGAGGCGCGCATCCGGGCCAGCCACCACGCGTAGCCGTCGGCCTGGTGGGCGGCCCAACGGTAAAGCGGGTTGCCCCACAGCTGGCCGTCGGCGGAAAAATAGTCCGGCGGCACGCCGGCCACGGCGAGCGGGAGCAGGGTCTCCGGGTCGAGCTCGAACAGACCGGGGTTGGCCCAGGCGTCGGCGGAATCGGCGGCGACGAAGATGGGCAGGTCGCCGATGATCTCGACGCCGCGTTCGCGCGCCGCGGCCCGCACCTGCGCCCACTGGCCGAAAAACAGATACTGGCCGAACTGGCAGGCGGCGATGGCTTCGGCGAGCCGGGGGCGGAGCGGTGATTTCCCGGCCCGGGCGAAATCGCGGACCTCGGGAGGCCACTCCCACCAGGCCAGGCCGTTGAAGTGGTCCTTCAAGGCGCGGAAAAAAGCATAGGCGTCGAGCCAGTGCGCGTGCTTTTGGCAGAAGGCCGCGAAGTCGCCGTAGGGCAGCGCGGGGCGTTGCGGTTTGAACCGCGCGTAAGCCGACGCGAGCAGGCGCGGCTTGATCTGATAGATCGCGCCGTAGTCGGTGCGGTCGGCCGACAGGGCGGCCAGCGGGGCCAGGTCGGCGGCGTCGAGCAGGCCGAAGGGAACGAGCGCGGCGAGGTCGATGAGGTAGGCATTGCCGGCGAAGGCCGAAAAGCACTGGTAGGGCGAATCGCCGTAGCCGGTGGGCCCGAGCGGGCAGACCTGCCAGTATTTCAGGCCGGCGGCTTGCAGGAAATCGAGGAAGCGCACCGCGTGCCGGTCGAAGACGCCGCAGCCCTGATCGCCGGGCAGGCAGGTCGGGTGGAGCAACAGGCCGGCGCCGCGGGTCTGCAGCCAGTTGAAGAGCGGCCCGCCTTCGCCCGCGGGCTTCGGCGTGGCAAGGAGCGACGTAGGTGATTTCGGCTTCGTGGCTGATTTCGGACGGGAACGTTTCACGCCGGAATAAAAGCGGCGAACGAGAAGGAGAACGAGAACGATTTGAGGGGGATCGTCCCGCTTGCCGGAGGTTGGGGTAGGTTGCGTGCTTGCACGCAACGTGGCGCGCCAGCGCGCCACCTACAGGTTAAGATCAGTAGCCCGCGGCCTGGCCGTCCTTGCGGGATTCGCTCGCGCCGAGATAGGTGCCGTTCTTTTGGTCGCGGGCGATGGCCTGATAGCCGCCGAAACCGCCGTGGCCGATGCGGACGACATGGCCGCGTTGCTGGAGCGCGCGCACGGTCTCGTAGGGCACGCCGGACTCGACCTCGACGTAACCGCCGTCGGTCATCTTGGGATTGTCGTAATCGGAGGAGCCTTCGTGCTGCCAGCGCGCGGCGTCGCCGGCTTCCTGGAGGTTCATGCCCCAGTCGATCAGGTTGCAGACGATCTGGACGTGGCCTTGTGGCTGCATGGCGCCGCCCATCAGGCCGAAGCTGAGCCACGGTGCGCCGTCCTTGAGAATGAAGGCGGGGATGATGGTGTGGAAAGGGCGCTTGCCGGGCGCGTAGTCGTTGGCGTGGCCGGGCCGGAGCGTGAACATCTCGCCGCGATCCTGAAACGTGAAACCGAGGCCGGGCACGGTGATGCCGGAGCCCATGCCCCGATAGTTCGACTGGATGAGCGAGACCATGTTGCCCGCAGCATCGGCGGTGGTGAGGTAGATGGTGTCGCCCGACTGCACGGCGGGGTTGCCGGCGTCGTAGCTGCGGCCGGCCCGCGCGGGATTGATGAGCCGGCGGCGCTCGGCGGCGTAATCCTTCGCGAGCAGGCCGGCGAGCGGAATTTTGCTGAACTCGGGGTCGGCGTAGAATTTCGCGCGGTCCTCGAAGGCGAGTTTCTTGGCCTCGATCATCAGGTGCAAGGCCTCGGGTGAGTTGTAGCCCATCGCCTTGAGGTCGTAGCCCTCAAGGATATTCAGCATCTGGAGCGCGGCGATGCCCTGGCTGTTGGGCGGCAGCTCATAGACATCGTAGCCGCGGTAGTTCACCGATACCGGCTCGACCCAGGTGGAGGTGTGGTTTTCGAAATCAATTTTCCGGAGGAAACCGCCGTGGGCGCGCATGAACGTGTCGATCTGGTCCGCGATCTCACCCCGGTAGAAAGCGTCGCGGCCTTTCTCGCCCAGGAGGCGCAGCGTGCGGGCCAGCGCGGGGTTCTGGAAAATCTCGCCCTCGGCCGGGGCGCCC
>LNEH01000208.1 GCA_001464505.1 Verrucomicrobia bacterium Ga0077533 | reverse complement strand
AACGCGCCGGGGAGTTGGTCGGCCTGCGCGTTGCGGACGCCGATATTCCACAGATAGGCGATGTATTGGGTGACGGGGAAGCCCGCCTCGGCGTAGCGGATGGCGGGGGCGAGCACGTCCTTCATCGGGAGCTTGCCGAATTTGCCGTGCAGCTCGAACCAGCCGTCCACGGCGCCGGGCACGCTGATGGGGAGGAAGCCGCGCGGTGGGATGGTGTCGCGGCCGAGTTTGCCCAGCTCGGCCATGAGTTGCTCGCGGGAAAGCCCGAGCGGGGAACGGCCGGAGGCGTTGAGACCGTGGAGTTTTTTGTCGGTGGCGCTCCAGACAATGGCGAAGAGATCGCCGCCCACGCCGTTGCCGGTGGGTTCCATGAGGCCGAGCGTGGCGTTGGCCGCGATGGCGGCGTCCACGGCGGAGCCGCCGGCCTTGAGGATGTCGAGCGCGACCTGGGTGGCGAGAGGGTGGGAGGTCGCGGCCATGCCGTGCTGGGCGATGATCTGTGAACGGGTGGCGAAGGCGCGGCCGTTGACGCGGTCGGGCTGGGCGACAAGCAGAGGACCGAGGACAGAGAACCCGCCTACACCCAAGGCTACGGCGAGACGCGGCAGAAGACAGAAAACAATGAGTCGGGGTGCTGACATGCCGAAAGGAGAGCAGTCTTTCCCGCAAAAGAAAAGCCCGCCGGGCATGGAGCCGGGTGGGCCAGGAAAACAAAATTTCCGGGCAGAGCCGAACTAAGCCGCGGGCGGCGCGGTGGGAGGGGCCGGCTCGGCGAGCACCTCGGCCACCGCTTGCAGCAGCGCTTCGGCCCGGATCGGTTTGGCGAGGGCGCGCTGCACCCCGAGCCGCTGTGCCACCGGCAGGTAGAGGGGTTCGCTGTGCTTCGAGCCGCCGGAGATGGCGATGACGCGCGGCCGGGGCTCGGTGTGCCGCAAGGCCATGATCAGCTCCACGCCGTCCATATCGGGCATGTTGATGTCGGTGATGATCAGGTCGTGCGGCTCCGCGTGGTAAAGCGCGAGGCCCGTTTTGCCTTCGGGCGCGGTGTTCACGGTGTGACCGGCCTGGCGGAGAACCTCGGCGGTTACGTCGCGGATGGCATCGTCGTCGTCGATGAGGAGGATTCGCGCCATGGGGAAAAGGTAGCCGGTGGGCGGCATGGTTACAAGGGCAATGGCCTTCAGCCTGATTTGGCGATCCGGCCGGAGTCGCGGGCGGTGAGGCGCTGCGCGAGTTCGACCCGAAACGGGGTGTTGGCCGTGGCGTAGGCCGAAATGATGACGCCGATGAGGTTTTCCTCGTTCACGACCCCGGCGTCGGGTTCGTCGTTGCAGACACCTTGCACGAGGTAGCCCTCGCGGATTTCACCGACGACGGTGTGGGCGACGCGGCGGCCGTTGCTCTTCATGTAGACCACCGTCATGCCTTTTTTCACATCGTCATAGGCGATCGGGGCGACGACGACGGCGGTGTTGGTGGCGTAGAGGGGCTCCATGGAGCGGCCGATGCCCCAGTAGGCCACGGCGCCGGGGATTTGGGCGGCGGCGAGCTCGGCGATTTTCAATTGCTGACCCTCGGCCACGAGCTGCGGGGCCGGCGTCCGGATGATGATGGCCTTCAGCATGCGCTCTGATTTGATGCCCGCGGACAGAGATGTCGGGGCGCCGAGACCGGCGAGCAGGAGTCCGCAGACTGCGCTACGGAGAATATGGCCCTGCCTCGTTTTCATCGGGGCTACCATACCAGCCCGCATGAATCCGCGGTATCGGCGGAACCCGGATACGCGTGTAGGAATCGGCCTACAACCGCCGGAGACAATCAGTCGGCGAGCTGATGTTGCACCGCGTAGCGGATGAGATCGGCGGTCGTGCCCAGCGCAAGTTTCTCCAGAATCCGGGTCCGGTAGGTGCTCACGGTCTTGGCGCTGATTTTCAAGCGCTGCGCAATGTCGGCTGGCGCCACCCCGGTGGCATACAGGCGGAGCACTTCCAGCTCGCGGGTGGACAGGGTGGCGTGCGGCGGGGCCCCGTCCGCGGTCTGCGGATGCCCGATAATGCTCTCCGCCAAGTCGGGGCTGATGTGTTTGCGGCCGGAGAGCACCCGGCGGACGGCGGCGGCAATCTCCGGGGCCGGGGTGAGTTTGGAGAGAAATCCCATGGCGCCGGCGGCCAGCACGCGCCGGCCGTATTCCGCCTCGCTGCGGCCGGAGAAAATCAGCACCGGAGTGCCGGGCGCGAGATTCCGCACATCCTTCAACAGGTCGAGCCCGCTCCGGTCGGGCAGGTCGAGATCGAGCAGCACGACGGACCAGCGCCGGCCGGGCAGCGCCGCCATGGCATCTTTGGCCGTGGCCGCCTCGGTGATGATGGCGCTGGGAAACTGCATCCGGAGCGTCAGACCCAGTGATTCCCGGATGATCGGATGATCATCGATGAGCAGGAAGTTCATGATGGCGGGAGCGCTGTCCCCCTGTCGCGGGTCGGTGACGAGGCGCGTCCGGGGACTGGACCCACCCCAGCAAGCGAAATGCCCGGGGCGAGGAGAGCACGCTGCACGGCGTCGAGCAATTCGGCGCCGGTAAAAGGCTTCTTCAGGAGCGGCAATCCAGCGGGCAAGGCGCGCGAGGCTTCCTTTGGCGAGTCCGTGTAACCGGTGATGAACAAAATCCGCTGATCAGGTCGCGCCCGTTGGAGAATCCTGGCCAGCGAGAGACCGTCCTGGTCCGGCAGGCCGATGTCCATGAGGACCAGGGAAACCTCCTGCAGCCGGGTGTGATGGAGCGCAAACAACTCCCCGCCATCCTTGGCTGACAGGATCCGGTAACCGGCGGCGGTCAGCACCTGCGTGATGAGTTCGCACACGGCGGCTTCGTCGTCCACCACCACCACCAGCTCGCCTTGGCCGGGAAGCGGGAACAGGCTGTTGGGACGGGCCTTGAAGGGGTTGGTTGACACCTCCTTGGCGGCAGGCAACCAGATGTGGAAGGTAGAGCCGTAGCCGGGCGCCGAATTCACGGTGATGCCGCCCTGCAGGTTGTTGACTATGCCGCGCACGGTGGCCAAGCCCAGCCCGGTGCCGCGGCCCCCGCCCTTGGTCGTGAAAAATGGCTCCCAGATGCCGGCCAGCACCTCGGGGTTCATGCCGATGCCGGTGTCGGCCACCTCCAAAACGACATAATCGCCCGACGGCAGGCCGGCCGGAGCTTCGGCCCCGGATGCGTTGCGGGCCCGCAGGTTCAGGGTGCCACCGCCGGGCATGGCGTCGCGGGCGTTGATGCAGAGGTTGAGCAGGATCTGGTGCAGCTGGGTGGGATTGATGATCACGGCCCGGAGGTCGGGGGCGACTTCACTTTCCAACCGGATGGTCTTGGGGAAAGTGTCGCTAATGAGCGCGCCTATCTCGTGCAGCAAGTGCGCGGGCTGCACCCGGATTTTTTCACCCTCGACGCCGTGGGCAAAGGAGAGGATCTGCCGCACCAGGGCGCCGCCGCGTTCCGCGCTCTTTTCGACCAGGTCCAACACGCGCAGGTCGGAGGGGTGGGTGGCGCGGGTGCGCAGGAGGGGCGCGGCCATGAGCACGGGCGACAGGATGTTGTTAAGGTCGTGCGCGATCCCCGCCGCCAGCATGCCGAGGGATTCCAGGCGTTGGACGCGGAGCAGCTGCTCCTCCATTTGCTTTTTCTCGGTGATGTCGGTGGCAATGGAAAGGCGGCCTTTGGGTTGGCCGGCCGCATCGCGGACGAGGGTGATGCGGAGATCGAGCAGGGCGGTGCGGCCGTCCTTGCGGCGGATGGACATTTCCCCCTGCCACGCACCGGTGGTCATCACGGTTTCACGGATGGCGGGCAGCCGGGTATCGGTGACGAGATTGATGGTCGACTCGGCGATCTGGCCCAGGGCCTCGGCGGCGGACCAGCCGGTGATGCGCTCGGCGCCCTCGTTCCAGAAGGTGAAACGGTTGCCGAGGTCGGTGACCATGATGGCGTCGCGCGTCTGGTTGAGCAGGTCGGCCTGCTCGCGGATGCTTGTCTCGGCGCGTTTGCGATCGGTGATGTCGTGAAGCACCACCAGATGAAGTCCCTTGAATGTCGCTCCAAGCGGAGCAGCCCCGACCAGCGCGGTTCGCGCCGTTCCATCCTTGCATTGGATGTTCAGCTCCAAGGGTTCAAACGGAGCGCCGGTCTGTTTCGCCTTGTCCAGTCGGGCCTGCCAGTTGGCGGCCACCCATTGGCGATACCCGGTGTCCGGATAAGCCTTGGGCCACCAATCCGCCAAGGTGGGAATGTCCTCCAAGTCATAACCGAAGGTTCTGACGAACGCGGCATTCAGATAGGTGATGCGTTGAAGATCGTCATTCAAGGCATAGGGCGTCGGGGACGCCTCTATGATGCTGCGGAATTTGAGCTCGCTTGCACGCAGCGCGATCTCCGCCTGCTTGCGCGCGGTGATGTCGCGGGTCACGCCGAGCATGGCCGTGATGATGCCCGCGGCGTCACGCAGCGGGGTGGCATGCGTCTCCAGCGTGCGCCGGGTGCCCTTCAACCCGGTGATGTCGAACTCCAGCATGCCGGAGTCGCCGCGGAGGATTTTATCATGCAGGGCGCGGAACGCCGCCTGGTATTCCGCGGCGATGAGGCCGTAGACGCTCTGGTTCTTCACCTGGTCCAGCGAGTCCGCCTCGATCATCCGCAGACCGGCGGGGTTCATTTCCAGGATCAGGCCGTCCGGATCGACCAACTTCACGCATTCCGGTTCATGGTCGATGATGGCGCGCAGCCGGGACTCGCTGGATTGCAGTTTCGCCGCGGTCTGCAGCCGCTCGGTGACATCGTGCATCGCGCCGATCATGCGCTGCGGACGGCCGTCGGCACCGCGGATAATGTGGGCGCGGGCGTGGACCTCGACGTGGGTGCCGTCGGCCCGGCGGATACGGTAGTCGCAGGACCAGGCGTTGCCCGATCCGGCGATGGCGGCGTGCAGGCTGGTGTCCACCCGTGCGGCGTCATCAGGGTGGAGGTGGGCCACCCAGATGGCGTGGGACCGGGCGGCCACCTCCTCAGGGGTAACGCCAAGGAAGCGGCAGTAGGCTTCATTCCACCAACCGCGCTCGGTGGTGAAATCCCAGTCCCAGATGCAATCCTGGGTGGCGAGGGCAACAAGCCGGCCGCGCTCCTCGCTTTCGCGCAAGGCGGCCTCGGCGGCCTGCCGGGCGGCGATATCGCGCAGCACGCTGCAACCTTCCACCACCCGGCCATCGGCGTCGCGGAGGAAGTGGGTCGACTGCTCCACCCAGAACTTGCGGCCCGACTTGGTCACCGACCGAAATTCACATTGGACATCAAGGACCGATGGATCACGGATCCATTCCCGGTAGGTGTTGATCACGCGCGCCCGGTCTTCCTCCGCGACGAGACGATAACACGACAGGCCGGTCATCTCTTCGGGGCGGTAACCGCTAATGGCGTAGATCGCGGGATTGCAGTAGATGAAACGGCTGCGGCGATCGGCCAGGTAGTAGCCTTGGTTGATGTTCTCGACCAGAGCGCGATAAACCCGATCCTTCTCGCGCAGGGCCGCTTCGGTCCGACGCTGCTCAGCAAGCACGACCGCGGGGAACAGACCGAGGAGTGAAAAGCCCCCGAAATAGAACAGCATTTCCACATTTTTAGCCGCGGCGGAGAGGGCGCTGCTTCCGGTCATTCCGTAGCCGCGGCCGATAAACCACTGCGCCACCAGCAGGCTGAACAGGGTGATCAGGCTGGCGCCGCGCAGGCCGAAGCGAAAGGAAGCCCAGACCACGTAGGGGATCGCCAAAAACAGGGGCAAGATCAGCTTCGGCCATTGGAAATAATAGGCCAGGCTCAGGGTCGCCCCCGTCCCAAGGCACAGCCCCGCGGCCTCCGCCAAGCGGGGTGTCAGGCGCCAAGTCGCGGGCCGCTGGATACCATCCCGCCAAGCCAGCAAGACCGGAGTGAGCAGCAGCACGCCCAACAGGTCGCTGCTATACCAGAACCCCCAGGTCAGCGACCAATCAGCCTGGGGATTCCCGGCCTTTACCAGCAGCGCCCCGATGGTGGCGGAGAGGGGAAGACTGAGCAGGCCCCCGAACACCAACAGCCCGATGAACTCGCGCACCGAATCCAGCGTCGGGCGCTCAGCCACAAAGCGGCGCACCAGCCAGGCGCCCAGGACGGCGGAGGCGCTGTTGCCGAGATGGGCCGGTAGCAAGTAATTGATGGTCCACGGAGTCGGGCCAAAATAATTATAGGCCAGGTCACCCAGGCCGCCGGCCAGAATCAACCCCAGCCAGTGCCGTCGCTCGGTGAGCAGCAGCACGCCGAGAAACAGGCCGCTGGGCAGCCAGCAATTCAGGATATTATCCTGAATTCCCGAGACGTTGAACGAAAGTTTAGCAAAGGCGAAGTAAGCCAGACCGAACCCCGCCGCCCGCAGCACGGACGACCGGTCACCCAGGCCAAGAGCAGCGGCGATCTTATTTCCGGAGGAAGGATTCACGCGGAACCTACTGGGCAACAGTCAATCGAAGGCCGGGATCGCGGGCGTAAATCGGGCGCATGGCGTGGTGGGCAGCAACTGTGCAAGCGGAAGAGCTGGCTGCGCCTTGGTTGATATACAACCGGCAGGTGCCGGCAATCCCGTTGTTTTGGGAGACCGCATGCGGTCTCCTCTTTTTCAGAATGCTGCTTCACGGCCCGGGCCACTTCGCGCGAAACCTGGACGGCCGTGCGAGCCACCTCCGCCGCGACCTGGGCGATCTCGCGGCCGGCGGGCAGGCGAAGATTCAAGGCGGCGTTCATCGGGGTGATCGAGACGGGTTTTGGCGGAACGCAGCCGCAACGGCAGAGTCAGAGGGCAAAGGCGGGAGCGGCGAGTGCGCGTTCGGTTTCTGTCCGCAGGGATTGGCGGGCAAACGGTTTCTTTAATAGCGGCGCGCCGGCGGGAAGCGGGGGCAGGAGGAAGCTGTTCATGCTGTCAACCCCGGTGACGAAAAGCACCCGCAGGTCGGGCCGGAGGCCCTGCAGCCGACGAGCCATGGTGAGACCATCCTGACCGGGCAAATCCAAGTCAAAGATAATGAGGGAGATCTCCGCGGAGTGGGCGAGATAATGATCCATCGCCTCCGCGCTATCCTTGGCCTGGAGAACGCGGTAGCCCCACTGCGTGAGGGACAGGGCAATGAGCTTGCGCACTTCCGCATCGTCATCAACCACCAGCACAAGTTCGTTGCGGAGGGAATTCACGGCGGCATCGGGCGAACCGGCGGCCGTGGCCGTTGCGACGGCGGACATGGTCGCCGGAAGATCGACGGCGGACATGGTCGCCGGAAGATAGACACGGAAAACGGATCCGCGTCCGGACGTGGATTCCACCGTTATCGTGCCGCCATGGTGGGCCAAGATGCCACGCACCGTAGCCAGGCCCAAGCCGGTGCCCTGCCCCTCGGCCTTGGTCGTGAAGAATGGTTCCCAGATGCGCGCCATCACCTCGGGAGTCATGCCGGTGCCGGTGTCGCCCACCTCGATGATGAGATAGCTGCCTGAAGGCAGACCGTCGGGCGTGTCCGCCAGGGTCTCATTGCGGGCGCTCAGAGTCAGGGTGCCGCCGCCGGGCATGGCGTCGCGGGCGTTGATACAGAGGTTGAGCACGACCTGGTGCAACTGGGTGGAGTTGGAGACCACCGGCCAAAGGTCGCCCGCGATATGGTTCTCCACCAGAATCGATTTGGGGAAGGTGTCCGCAATCATCTGGCTGACATCGAGCAAAATATGCCGGGCTTGCAGCAAGACCCGCTCGACGCTGACCCCGCGCGCGAAGGAGAGAATCTGCTTCACCAGGGCGCTGCCGCGTTCCGCGCTCTTTTCCACGGCATCCAGCACGCGCAGGTCGGAGGGGTGGGTGGCCCGGTTGCGCAGGAGGGGCCCGGCCATGAGCACGGGCGACAGGATGTTGTTGAGATCATGGGCGATCCCTGCCGCCAGCATGCCGAGGGTTTCCAGACGCTGGGCGCGGAGCAGCTGCTCCTCCAACCGGGCTTTCTCGGTGATGTCGATGGCGATGCTCAGGCGGCGCAAGGGCTTGTTATCCCCGTCACGAATCAGGCTCATGATGAACTCGGCGGTGAAGCGGCGGCCGTCCCGGGTCTCGATGGGCACCGCACCGCGCCAGGACCCGGTGGCCAGCGTCGCGTTCCGGCCCGGGCCGAGGACGCGCATGGTTTCGGACGAAAACAACTCGTCGGCGGAATGCCCCAGCAACTGGGCCTCGGTGAATCCGTAGAGCCGCCGGGCCCCCTCATTGCAATAAGTCACCCGGTGGGAAAGATCGGTGATGATGATGGCCACCGGCGATTTGTCGATGACCTCGGCCTGCTCGCGGAGGCGGGTCTCGGCGGCTTTGTGCGCGGTGATGTCCACCATGATCCCGCGCAACATCACCGCTCGGCCGTTCTCGACCACCACGGTCACGATGTCCCGCAACCAGACCACCCGGCCGTCGGCGGCCAGCATGCGATACTCAAATTCGTGGTCGCGCTTCTCCCGCGTGCATTGCCGGCAGTAGCCCGATGCGCGCTCGCGGTCGTCCGGGTGGATGTGGTCAACCCAAAAGGCCGGCTCGTCGATCCACCGGGCCGTCGGGTAGCCCAGCAACCGCTCCGCCCGCGGGCTGACGAACGTGAAGCGGACCGTTTCCGCGTCCGCCTCCCACACGATGCCGTCCACCGAATGGATGAGCGCGGCAAACTGTTCCTCGCTGCGCCGCCGCGCCTCCTCCGCCTGTTTGCGTGCCGTGATATCCCGCCAGGTGGTCATCATCAGCTGCTGGCCTTCCAGTTGGATCGGCGTCAGCAACACTTCCACGGGAAAATCCGACCGGCGTGCGCTGCAATGGACCCACTCGAAACGGTGGCTGCCTGCTTCCACCGCCCGGGCGATCATGACGGGTGCCTTGGCCTCGGAGGTCTGGCCGTCGGGCTGCAGGGGCGGGGACAAGTCGGCGGGCCGCAAATTCAGCAGCTCAGCGCGCTGCGCGTAACCCAGCATGGCCGCCGCCGCCGGGTTGCAGTCGATAAACCGATTCGAGGAGAGATCGATCACCAACAACGCATCAGCCGAGCCCTCGAACAGGCGCCGGAACTTCAGCTCGCTTTGCTGCACGGCCAGTTCCGCTTTCCGTCGCATTTTCTCCTGGGCGACCAGCCACCACCAGAAAAAAGGCGCCACGAGGAGTGACAGGGCTGTGGCGTCGAGCAACGCGCGGAACCAGTTTGGATAATTCAAATCGAGTTGCGAAAAGACCAGCATGACGACCAGCTCGGCGGCGAAGACCAACGCCAGCAGTCGCGCGAATTGCAGCAGGGGACGGTGGGGGGAAGGTGTTTTCATGCCCGATCAGCCCTGGCCGGCATAAGGGGGAAAGACATCCGCCCCGTGATCTTTCCGCCGCGTTGCTTTTGTTTTACTCTTATCCCCCGGGACATGCACATACTGTGACGTCTCTAAAAAGAACGTAAACCCCGCAGCGGTAAAAACATTATCAAACCGTCGGTAGTGGGTCAGTTTGCCGTAGGTCGGGCTTTATGCCCGACAGTCAACCGCCACCTGTCGGGGATAAACCCCGACCTACAAAAACCTCGGCACCCAGTTGAATCAAACTGACCTATTGTCAAACCGTCCGACCACTACAGAGGTTGCGCCGCGGACAGAGAACTGACGCCACGCCGGCGCCCGGCCTTCGCTACTTGCTCTGCCGGAGGGTGATCTCGCCGTTCATGGTGGAGATCTTGATGTCCACGCCGCCGCCGTTAAGCGTGCCGGTGACGAGTTTGCCGCCGGTGATCGGGGGCAGCGGCGCGCGCGGGGCCCGGGGCGCACGGGGGGCGCGGGCGACCGGGGCGCGGGCATCCTCGGCATCCTTGGCCGATTCCTCCTTCACGGCCCGGGCGACTTCGCGCGAGACTTCGCGCACCACTTCGCGGGCGACCTCCAGGCCGACCCGGGCGCCTTCGGCCGCGGCCTGGGCGATCTCGCGGGCGGTGGCATCATGGCCGTAGGCGTAACCGTAGCCGGAACCATGCTTGGTGCCCTCGGACTTGGTCTTGAGCGCGTCCTCGCTGAAATCGGTGAGGATGGAGCCGTTGTGGGTGCGCAGACGGATGTTGGCCTTGGTGGCGGCGGGCAGGCGGAGATCCACCTCGCCGTTCATCGAGGTGATGGAAACGGGTTTTTGCGGGGCCTTGGCGTAAACGGCGCGGACCTCGCCGTTCATGGTGTTGAGGACGGCGGAGCCGACGAGGCCCTCCAGTTTCATGTCGCCATTCATGTTGTTGATCTCGACATCGCCCTCGACGCCCTCGACGACGAGGTCGCCGCCGGCATCGGTCTTGAGGCTGAGGGCCATGGCGCGCGGGACGGATATCTTGAACTCGGCGTCGTGGCCGGCCCAGGGATTGTCGCCCCCGAGGGCGAGGGTGACGACATTGTCCTTCTCGGTCAGCTCGAAGCTGACCTCGTCGTCGAGCCGGCGAAGACCGCCGGGGCGGTCGACCTTGGCATTCTTTTGCGTGAGGGTGGACTCAACGGTGACGGTGTCGCCGTCCACGCCGGTGATGTGAATGTCGGCCCACGGCATATCGAGCCGGAGGGTGGCAGGCTGGCCCGGAGCCGAAAGCTTGACGGTGGCGGTGGAGCCTTCGTCATCGCCGGCGCGGGCGAGCGGGGTGGCGGCCAGGCTCGCGAGGAGCAGGCCATGGAGGATTCGGGAGGGGAGGGAGGTTTTCATGTGAGAGCGGGTTGGACGTTTTGCGGGAGGTTGGCGGCGGGTTGGGCGGGGAGACGCAGGATGGCGAGGGCGCGGCGGGCGGCGTCGCGGACGTGGCGGTCGGTCGCGTCGTCGCGGGAAAGTTTTTCAAACACCGGCTGGGCGGCTTGGTCGCGGGCATCGGCCAGCAGCTCGATCATGGCGACCTGCACCAACGGGGCGCGCTCGCGCGGGAGGGCGGAGAGCACGCCGGCCCGGACGAGCGAATCGTCGGCGTGCTGGGCCAGCGCCTCGACGGCGGAGAGGCGGACGTTGATGGACGGGTCAAAGGCGAGGGCGCCGACGAGATCGGTGAGCACCTTGCGGTCGGGGCTCTTGAGGTCCATCTTGGTCAGCACGGTTTGCAGGCGGTCGCTGGTGGACTGCTGCTGGAGCAGCGACCAGGTGACGAGCTGGCCCATGGAGTTGACCTGGGCCTTGAGCGCGGCGAGTTCCGCCTTCGCGCCGTCATCGGGGATGAGGACAGCCGGCTTGGGCGCCAGGTAATGCTGGCCGGCAAACAAGCCGCCGAGGAGCAGGGCGAGGGCAAAGGCGAATTGCGATGCGGGTTGGGCGGGCAGGAGGGCGGCGAAGAAACGGTCGATTCGCCCGCGGGCGAGCGCGAACGGACTGGGCGCGTCGGCCGCGCGCTGGTGCGTCTCGAGCATGGCGTAGAAATTTTCGCGCAGACGCGGACCGGGTTCGGCGGCGGGGAGGGCGTCGAGCTTGCGCGTCATTTCCTGGAGGGCGGCCCACTCGCGCTGGCAGGTGGGGCAGCTGGCGAGATGGGCGCGGAGGGCGGCGGACTCGTCGGCGGGCAGCGAGCCGTCCTGGTAATCGATGAAGCTATCCTGGACACGTGAGCAGTTCATGGGGGGAGGGAGGTGAAAGTGAGAGTGAGGGTGAGAGTGGGTGGTGTTGCCGCGACCTGTCATTCTGAGCGGAGCGAAGAATCCAGCATGATGTCCGCGGGCGGTTGTGGTGTTGGATTCTTCACTTCGTTCAGAATGACACTGGTTTGGTTGTTGGTCTGGCGGTGCAATCAGGCCGCCTTTTCCTTTCTGATTTTGAAATAGACTTCGCGCAGCTCCTTGAGCGCGCGGTGGGCCCGGACCTTCACGGCGCCGACGGAGCAATCGAGCAGCTTGGCGATTTCCTTGTGCTCGAGGTGCTGGAGGCGCGACAGCACGAGCACCTCGCGGTGCTCCAGCGGCAGGCGGGCGAGGGCGGTGCGCAGGAGCACGACATCCTCGGCGGTGGCGGCCTGTTCGGAGGGCTGGGGCTCGGGGGCGGGCTGTTCGTGGAGATTGGCCGGGTCGGTGGGGGTGGGCGTGGCGGCGTGCTTGCGGAAGTGATCGGCGGCGACCTTGCGGGCGAGGTGGTAGATCCACGCGGAGAACTTGCCCTCGTCGCGGTAGGTGTGCCGGTATTTGAGGATGCGGTAGAAGACGATCTGCACCAAATCCTCGCCGACCGAGGGCTGGTTGGTCAGGCGCACGAAGAAACCGTGGAGCGGCCGGTGATAGCGCTCGAAGAGATCGCCCAGCCGGCGGATTTCCCCCGCGCGGACGGCGATCATGAGTTCATGGTCGGACGTGGCTTCCACGGCAACGGGCAGGCTAGCGGCGGCGGACGCGGAGGGAACTCGGAATTGGAAGGCGGGGGCGAGGAGCATGAAGAGTAGTCATAGCGGTGTGCGGCGGGTAATACCGGCCGAGCGGAGAAAGGTTACAGGGTTTCGGGGAAAGGGTTCGCCGCGTCGGAGAAATGCCGACGGCTCCGTTGACTTCGACGTAATTTCGACAAATAGGAGAGGGGTGGCTACAGCAAATCCCCATCGCTTTCCTTGGTCTAAAGAGCAACTGGAACTAGAGCTGCGCAAAGTGGTGAAAGCTTACTGGCGCGGTCGGAGCGGACAGTCGAAGAGACAGGGGAAAAATGGGATAAAGGATACCGGCACACGGAGCGAGGTGACTGGAGGACAACATCTAAACGGGATACTGCGAATGCTGGTCGCTGTAGCTCGGTCCGCAGGGTTCAGCGATGCGGAGATTAGATTTGATCAGAATTTGGAGCTACCGGGCTATTATCGGCCCCAAAAGAAATGGGATTTGGTGATAGTCAGGGCAGAACGCTTATGCGCTGCGGTCGAACTGAAATCACAAGCGGGTAGCTTTGGGAATAACTTCAACAATCGTAGTGAAGAAGCCATTGGCTGCTCTACCGATTTCTGGACAGCCTTTCGAGAGGGGGCGATGGGTGCCCACGCGCCATGGCTGGGGTATTTCTTTCTCCTGGAAGAAGCGGAAAAATCTACGCACCCTGTTGGACTAAAAAAGGGCGTTTTCCCTCCGTTGCCAGTATTTGAGAAAACATCCTATGCTGATCGCTACGCCATTTTATGCGAAAGGCTCGTCTTAGAGCGAAAGTTCACCAGCACTTCGCTAATTTTGGCACCCAGGGGTATCAGGGGTGATTTCAGGGAGACGCATGAGCAATTGAGGTTTCACATGTTCATGAAGTCATTGCATGGTCACCTAGCTGGATGCGCCTGATACTTGTGCCATGTCGCTATTACTCTTTGAACAAGACTGGAGGGATGTTTGGGAAGGCGCGGCACCTACTGAGCCAGTCGGGGCGGTTTTTACCAAACCTGAAGTCACGGAATTCATTTTGGATCTGGCCGGTTATCAACCAACGCTAAGCAGGTTGGCTGATCAGCGCTTGTTGGAGCCGAGTTGTGGTGATGGGGCTTTTCTGGCGGCATCTGTGCTGAGACTTTTGGATTCGGAGCGGCATCACCGGGGCAAAGTTGCATGGAGTGATGGTCAATTAGTAACGGCGTTAAAAGCGTGTGATGTTAACCTCGGGTTTGTGACCCAAGCGCGTGGACGGATCGAACGGTTGCTTATCCAGGAAGGGTGTCCTGGGGAAAGAGCAAGGATTCTGGCCAATGTTTGGGTAGAGCATGCTGACTTTCTTCTCGCTCATTGGCGCGAGCGCTTCGATTTCGTGATCGGCAATCCTCCATATGTGCGCATTGAGGATCTGCCACAGCGCGTGATGCAGCGCTATCGCGAATTGTTTCCGACCTGTGTAGATCGTGCCGATCTCTATATCGCATTTTTCGAGCAAGGCTTGCACCTGCTCTCAGATGGCGGGCAGTTGGCGTTCATTTGCGCGAACCGTTTTGTTAAGAATCAATACGGCCGGTCTCTGCGCGAGCTTATCTCACGACAATATCGGGTTCGTTTCTTTCTCAACTTGGAACACACCCAGCCTTTCGTAAGCGATGTGTCGGCTTATCCCTGCATCGTGGTGTTAGATCGAGAGACGGGAAAAGAGACGCGGGCCGCCACGCTGGACCGTGTTGATGGTTCCACACTTCGTTCCCTCCTAGATGGTTATTCATCGGAATGGTCGGTATTCCCCTCATGGTATCCTGAAGGGGCGCCTTGGGTTGCGACGAACAAAGGGGCGTTCGATCAGCATGAGGCCCTGGCCGAACAGTATCCGTTGCTGGAAGATTCCGCCGAGCAAACTCGCGTTGGAATCGGGGTCGCCACAGGCGCGGACGACATTTTTGTGCGTCCCTCAAAAGAGGCTTCTGTGGAGGACTATTGTCAATTGCCACTTATCATGGCTAAGGATGTGACGGCCGAATCTTTGAATTGGTCGGGCCATTATCTAATCAACCCGTATAAATCCTCTCCTGATGGCGGGTTTCATTCCATGAGCGATACACCAGGTCTGGCAGCTTACTTTGAGCACCACCGTGAGCGACTGGAGAAGCGACACACCGCGCGGAAGAGTCCCGAGATGTGGTTTCGCACCATAGATCGTGTCTCTTACGAACTCACTGGCACACCAAAACTTCTCCTGCCAGACATCCAGAATGGAGGTGTTGTCGGTTGGGATGCCGGCAATTACTACCCCCATCACAATCTTTATTGGATCACTTCCCTGGGTTGGAACCTGCATGCGCTTCAGGCGGTTTTACGTAGCACATTCGTCTACAATCAGGTTCGGGCTGTTTCGGTGCAAATGCGTGGCGGTGCAGTTAGGTATCAGGCACAGGTCTTGAGAAAATTGCGCGTCCCGCTGGCATCCTCACTTTCAAGCGATTT
Organism: Verrucomicrobia bacterium Ga0077533; assembly: GCA_001464505.1. Taxonomy (GTDB): domain Bacteria; phylum Verrucomicrobiota; class Verrucomicrobiia; order Opitutales; family Opitutaceae; genus Lacunisphaera. Next base: position 22,904 of record LNEH01000208.1, on the reverse strand, counting down.
GGTGCATCGCTTGGCTGCGGTGGCACGCTCAATCAATCAGACGGAAATTGATACAGTGGCCGCTGAAGCCTTTCATGTCTAATTTTGATTTATGAATCGCCGTGATTTCCTCCTTCAGTCCGGTGCGGCCGTCTCGCTGAGCCTGCTCGCGAAAGGCCCGCTGTTTGCCCAGGGTCCCGCCACCAACTCCGGCCCGGCCGCCGCCGCCACCTTGCTCGTCGCACCGCCACCCCCGGTGACCACGTTTACACCGCTGCGCCGCAATGTAGGCTATTTCACCGGCCGCGGCGGCAGCATCGGGTGGCTGGTCAATCCCGCCGCCGTGGTGGCGGTGGACACGCAGTTTCCCGAGACGGCGGCGATTTTTCTCCGCGATCTGCCCGACCGCAACGGCCGCATGCTCGATGCCGTCATCAACACGCACCACCACGGCGACCACACGGGCGGCAACGGCGTCTTCCGTCCCGCCACCAAAACCATCGTGGCGCACGCCAATGTGCCGGAACTGATGCGCGCCCGGGCTGCGGCCGACAAGCGCGAGCTTGATCCGGTGATGGTGCCGGACACCACGTTTCCCGACACCTGGCGACGCGAGTTCGGCGACGAGGCCATCAGTTGCAAATACCCCGGGCCGGCGCACACGCGGGGCGACATCGTCATACTCTTCGAGCAGGCCAATGTCGTGCACCTTGGCGACCTGCTCTTCAACCGCCTCTACCCGGTGATCGACCGGCCGGGCGGCGCAAGCATCCGGAACTGGATCAAGGTGCTGGAGAAAATCGTCGCCGACTACCCGCCGGATGCGATCTACATTGGCGGTCACGGCAATGCGAAGTTTGGCGTCATGGGCGGTCCGGCGGACCTGCTGGTGTTCCGCGACTACCTGTCCGGGCTGCTCGCACACGTCGAAGCCGAGATCAAGGCCGGCAAGTCCAAGGACGAGATCATCAAGTTGGAAAACCTCGCGGGCTTCCCCGATTTCCACGCGCCGCCGGGCCGCGGCAACCGCCTGCCCATGAACCTCGCGGTGGCCTACGACGAGCTGACCGACGCCTGAAGGCTGAAGCATTGACCGCGACCTGATTTAATCCGCCCGGAGCAGGAGAGACAGGTTGCCTGCCGGCACAGAAGTCCCCACGTTGGGCCAAAACAGTTCCTTTCTGCGGGGAAGACCGGCCACGGTCTTCCTCCGTCATCCCCCCTCCAATCCCTCATGGCCCTCCAACAGCTTAGCGAAGAGCAGATCAACACCTGGACCCGCACCCAAAAAGACGAATGGTGGTTCAAGAACATCTATCGCGGTGACATGCCGCAGCTGACCATCCGGTCGGCCTTCACGGGTTTTTTCCTCGGCGGCATCCTCGCGGCGACCTCGCTCTACATCGGCGGCAAGACGGGCATCGGCATCGGGGTCGGTCTGACCTCGGTCATCCTCGCCTTCGCGATTTTCCGCATCATGGCCAACGCCGGTATCGGCCGGGATTTCACCATCCTGGAAAACAACTGCACCCAGTCGATCGCCACGGCGGCAGGTTACATGACCATGCCGCTGTTCTCCAGCCTCGCGGCCTACATGCTGGTCACGGGGCGCATCATACCCTGGTGGCAGATGATCATCTGGATGGCCGTGGTCGCCATCCTCGGCGTGCTGGTGGCCTTTCCGCTGAAGCGGCGCTTCATCAACGAGGACCAGCTGCCCTTCCCCGAAGGCCGGGCCTGCGGCGTGGTGCTCGATGCGCTCTACACCGGACAGGAGGCCGCCGGCATGTTCAAGGCCCGGCTCCTCGCCGGCACGGCCATCCTGACCGGCGGTTACCAACTGCTGGTCAGCGACGGCTGGATGAACCTCATCCAGTTCAAGCTGCTCCGGATGCACCAGTGGGCCGGCCTGACCGCGCCCTGGAATTTCAGCGAGCGCCTTGACGTCTATTACTACACCCTCGCGGCCAAATACCACCTGTGGACGCCGCAGATCCTCGGCACCGATATCCGCCAGCTCGGCCTGCGGGCGACGCTCGACGCGGCGATGCTGGGCATCGGCGGCCTGATGGGCATCCGGGTGGCGACAAGCTGCGTGCTCGGCGCATTCATCAACTTCGCCGTGCTCGCGCCGATCATCATCCAGCGCGGCGAGATCAAGGCCTACACGGCGCCGAGCGGGGCGTTGATCAACATTTCGCGCGGGGAGATCGTCAACCAGTGGTCGCTGTGGTGGGGCGTTACCATGATGGTGGTCGGGGCGATGGTCGGCCTCTTTGCCAAGCCCGATCTCATCACCGGGGCGTTCAAGAAACTGCTCGGCCGGAAAGAGGCGGCGACCGGTCCCGACCCGCTGGCCCCGATCGAACTGCCCCTGTGGATGTCCTGGGTCGGCGTGCCGGTGTTCAGCGTCATCGGCGCGGCCGTCACCCATTATTTCTTCGGCGTGCCCTGGTTCCTGTCCTTTGTTTCGCTGCCGCTCATTTTTCTGCTCACGGTCATCTGCACCAACTCCATGGCGCTGACCTCGTGGACCCCGACGGGCTCGTTGAGCAAGATCACGCAGTTCACGATGGGCGCGATCGACCGGGCCAATCCCGCGAGCAACCTGATCCCTGCGGCCATGACTTCGGAGATCGCCGCCAACGCCGCCAATCTGCTCTCCGACATCAAGCCCGGCTACATGCTCGGCGGCAAACCCCGCCATCAGGCGCTCGGCCACGTCATCGGCATCTTTGCCGGGTCCCTCGCGGCCGTGCCGCTGTTTTTCCTGCTGTTTCTGCCGCCGGATGCGCAGGGGTCGCGCTCGATCGCCACGATTGTCACCGAGCAGTTCCCGATGCCCGCCGCGCTCCAATGGAAGGGGGTGGCCGACATCATCGCCAACGGCCTGAGCGGCCTGCCGGCGTCGGCCATCATCGCGATGGCCGTGGCCGCCGTGACGGCGCTGGTGTTTGAGCTGCTGCGCATCAAGACCAAGGGCCGGTTCCCGCTCTCCGCCGTGTCGATCGGGCTGGGGGTGATTCTCCCGCCGGAATACTGCTTCACGATGTGGGTCGGGGCGATGGTCTTCTGGTGGCAGGGCCGGAAAAACAAGGCGCCCGGCACCAAGGGGCACACCTTTTGGGTCGAGGGCTGCGAGCCCATCTGCGCCGGGCTGATCTCCGGCGCCGCCCTCGTCGGCATCGGCAACGCCATCGTCAATGTGCTGATGGAGTAGGCACAGGTTATCCCCATAGCCGTTTCCTGGCAAATGCTTTACCGGACGCGGTCTTCAGGTATTTCTCAAAAGCCAGGGTGCGGTATTTGGAGGCAAAACCCAGATAAGCAACCAACCTCCAAGGCATGAACTTGGAGGTGTGCGGAACCATGCCGGCGTTGTGCTGAGTGAGCCGTTGCTTGAGATCACCAGAATATCCGATGTAAGTTTGATCAGGCCGTGAGATACTGCGCAGGAGACATACGTAGTGCATGACTGTTTCTAGGAGCCCGTTCTTCGCTCTGCGAGCGACGAAGGGCTCCATTCTTTGCCGGGCTGATAACGACTACAGGCAAAGCATAGAGGACAGACCGAGTGGCTGTGCCATTCGTAGCCCTGGAGGGGCAAAGAATGGAGGTGAGGGGAGTTGAACCCCTGTGTCCCGGGCCTTCACGCGCCGCATCTACCGGTGTAGCGTCTGATTGGGTCTCGCCTCAGGGGCGCGATGACGCGCGCTCCTCCCTCGGCCAGCCGTGGTTGGAAGATACGGCGGTGACGTCACGACGGCCGTCACCGTTATTCCTGCTGTCGACGTCACTATCCCCTAGCAGGTGTCAGGGTAGCAACGTGGCTGCCGTTTTAGGCCGCCAGGGGCATTTCTTCGAATGTGCCGTTTGTTTGTTTTGAAGAGGGATTAACGAGAGGCCTTCACTCTCGACAGGCAGCTGCGCGCTCCAACCCAGGGTCGAATCCAGAACACCCCCGTAAAGTTACGAGTGACAAGCCGCCTCCGCTGAAAGCTTTGGCGAGCCTGAGTGACAAGATGACCGGATGTGTTGAGCACACCGTCAAAGAACGGGCCCTTCGACCGGCTCAGGTTTCCGGGCCTGTCGAGGGGGAGCGGAAACGTGCCACATCGCCGCCGGAAAGCAAGCCGCGCATTCCAGGGCGGCGGTTTGCTTTGCCTGGTCATCGCGAGGCGCGCCTAGCGCCGCCTGCCGGCCGTAGCCTGGCGAAGGCTGGTGGCGATCCAGCCAGATGGATTGCTTCGGCGCCCGCATCGCGGGCGCCTCGCAATGACAAACAAATCCAACGGGCAGACGCTCTTCCTTTGGGGGTTGAACCCCGGCCCGCCGTCCTTCAGATCAAGGCAACCCGAGCCCGGAGACCTTGGCTTGGTTTATCAGCCACCTCCATGTTTTCCTCTGTCTGCCCCGCCCGCTTCCGGATGATCGGGGTTTTGTGCGGCCTTCTCCCCCTGGTGGGGTTCGCGCTGCTGACCCCCGCGTGGGCCGTGCCCGCGATCCCGGAGAAGATCGACGCCTTTGTCCGGACCGAAATGGAGCGGCAGCAAATCCCCGGTCTGGCGGTCGCGGTGCTGCAACACGGCAAGATCACGTTTCAGGGAGCATACGGCTTCAGCAACCTGGAGCACCGGGTTCCGGTCAGGGCGGAGACGGTTTTCCAGTCGGGCTCGGTCGCCAAGCAGTTCACGGCGACCGCCGTGATGATGCTCGTGCAGGAAGGCCGCCTCGCGCTCGACGACACGCTCAGCCGGCATTTCCCCGATGCGCCCGCGAGCTGGTCGAAGATCACGGTCCGCCACCTGCTCGCCCACACCTCCGGCATGGCGGACTATCCCAAGGATTTCGACCTGCAGCGCGACCACACCGAGGACGAGATGCTGGCCATCATCAAGGCGGCCCCGCTCACTTTCGCGCCGGGGGAACGGTGGGACTACAGCAACCTCGGTTACGTGACGCTGGGCATCCTGATCCGCAAGGTGACCGGCCAGTTCTACGGCGATTTTCTGGCGGAGCGGGTCTTCCGGCCGCTCGGGATGACGACGGCGCGCGTCATTTCCGAGGCCGACATCATCCCCAACCGTGCCGCCAGCTACCGGCTGGTCAACGGCGAGCTGAAGAACATCGAATGGGTGTCGCCCACGACGAACACGACCGCGGACGGGTCGCTCTATTTCACCATCCTGGATCTCGCCCGCTGGGATGCGGCGCTCTACACCGACACTCCGCTGCCCCGGGCGACGCTCGCGCAGATGTGGACTCCCGCCACGCTCAACAACGGCCAGCCCACGACCTACGGCTTCGGCTGGGCCACCGAGCAGAACCACGGCCACCGCACGGTCTATCACGGCGGCTTCTGGCAGGGGTTCAAAAGCATGATCGTGCGCCTGCCCGACGAAGGCCTGACCATATTGCTGCTCGCCAACTCGGCGAGCGCGCGGGAACTCAGGCTCGCGCGCGGACTGCTCGCGATCTACCGGCCCAAGTTCGCCCTGCCCGCCGAAAAGGTGATCGCAGACCAGGAGCGACCCGTGACCCGCAAGATCAAGGCACTCCTCCTGCAGTTGTCGGTCGGTGAGACGGACCGGACGCTTTTCACCCCGGACGCGCAGGCGGAACTGTTCCCCGCCCAGGCCGCGCAGATGGGCGTGCTGTTGAACACCCTCAATCTGCCCATCGAGGTGATCCACGAGGCCGAACTGGTTGAGCGGCGCGAAAAGGACGGTGTCCGTCATTATCGCTACATGCTCACCGATCTCGGAAAGACGGTCTTCTGCACGGTGCAAATGACGAAGGACGATAAGATAGCGGGCCTGCAACTGACACGGGAATAGGGCGGCGAGAGCCGAGCGACACCGCCGCCTACCCCCAAAGCGTTAAATGCGGCCCCCGGAGGCGCGGCCGGTTGACGGGGCCGGGAACCGGCGGTTATCTCACGCCCAACACAACGCACTTCAGCGGCTCCCGGGCCGCTCCGTCCCATGCCCCCTGTCACCCAAGAACCACCCGCTCCCGCCGCGGAGACCAAGTCCGTCATCGACATGTCGAAGATGAACGAGGGCCAGCGCGCGGCCCTGCAGGTCACCGAGGCGGCGCGCGAGTCGCATGATGACCTGAGTTTTGTCGCGCACCTGTTCATGGGGCGCTGGCGGCCGGGCAAGCTTTACCCGCTCACGGAGGTTGACGCGGACGAGAAGGCACGGGCGGACAAATTCCTCGCGGAGCTCGCGGATTTCCTGCGCGAGAAAGTGGACGGGGACCGGATCGACCGCACGGGCGAGATTCCCGACGAGGTGCTGGCCGGACTCGCGAAGCTCGGCGCCTACGGCATCAAGGTGCCGCGGGAATACGGCGGCCTCGGTTTTTCGCAGACCACTTACGGCCGCGCCTGCCAGCTGATCGCCAGCCATTGCACCAACACCTTCGCGCACCTCTCCATCCACCAGTCCGTCGGCGTGCCGCAGCCGCTGATGTTGTTCGGCACCGAGGAGCAAAAGCGGAAGTTCCTTCCGCGCGTCGCCGGCGGCGAGATCTCGGCCTTCGCGCTCACCGAGGTCGGCGTGGGCTCCGATCCCGCGCGCATGACCACCCAGGCCGTGCCCACCGGAGACGGGGAAGCCTTCATCCTCAACGGCGAGAAACTCTGGTGCTCCAACGGCACCCGCGCCGGCCTGCTCATCGTCGCGGCCCAGACGCCGCCGAAGATGGTCGACGGCAAACCGCGCGCGCAGATCACCACCTTTGTTGTCGAAGCAAAGGCGCCGGGTGTCGAGGTGGTGCATCGCAGCCAGTTCATGGGCCACCGGGCGATCTACAACGGCGTGATCCGTTTCACTGGCGTGCGCGTGCCCCGGGCCAACATCGTCGGGGGCGAGGGCCGCGGCCTGAAAGTCGCGCTCACCACGCTCAACGCCGGCCGCCTTTCGATCCCGGCCGCCAGCATTGGCGTGGCGAAGCGCGCGCTGCAGATCGCGCGCGAGTGGGGCGGGGCACGCATCCAGTGGGGCGTGCCCATCGGTCAGCACGCGGCGGTGGCGGAGAAAATCCGCCGGATCGCCGCCCACACTTTCGCGATGGAGGCCATGCTCACCACGACCTCGCGCATCGTCGATCGCGACAAGCAGGCCGACATCCGCCTCGAAGCCGCCATGTGCAAACTGTGGGCCACGGAGAAAGCCTGGATGTGCCTCGACGAGGTCATGCAGATTCGCGGCGGTCGCGGCTACGAGACCGAGCAGTCGCTGATCGCGCGCGGCGAGAAGCCCTATCCCGTCGAACGCCTGATGCGCGACAACCGGGTATCCACCCTCTTCGAGGGTTCCTCCGAAATTATGCGGCTGTTCATCATGCGCGAGGCGCTCGACCCGCATTTGAAAATCGCGGGCATCGCCCTCAACTCCGAGCGGACGTGGGGTGAACGGATCAAGAGCGCCCTCAATGCCGCCGTCTTCTACGCCTTCTGGTATCCGCGGCAGTGGTTGCCCTTCGGCGGAGGGAGCCCGGCGGGCATGCACCCGCACCTGGCGGGCGGCATGGATGAGGTCGCCGCGCTCAGCCGCCGGATGGCGCGCACGCTGTTCCACCAGATGCTGCGGCACGGAGTGAAGCTGGAGAAACGCCAGGTGCTGCTGGGTCGTTTCGCCGATATCGGCAGCGATCTCTTTGCCCTCGCCGCCACCTGCGTCTACGCGCAGAAGCTGCTGCAGGACGGCGAACCGGCGGCGAAAATCCTCATGCTGGTGGATGACTTCCGGGCCCAGGCCCTCGTCCGCGTGGAGCAGAATTTCCGCGGCATCGGCCGCAACGCCGACCAGCACGGCTACGACCTCGCCCAACAGGTGCTGGCCGGCGAGCACCAGTGGGTGGAGCGGGGGATTGTGTGAGGGGGAACGCCCTGCCTCAGCCGGAATCATGCCGTTTGAGGTGGAGCGGCTTGACCTCAAGACGCTGGTTTGAGAGCGGACCGGACACAGCAGCTTGCTCGCGACTCAGAGTGAACAGTCGCGAGCAAGCTCGCTCCCACAGTTTTCAACTGCCTCGTTCCGGCTCAGGGCGTTTTCCCAAGGCAAGCGCGCTGAGGTCAGCGCGCTCCACCTTTCCAGCGGAGACCATTCAACTTAACACGCCCTACTCCGGACCAAAGGCCTGGATGCCCGTCTGGGCGCGGCCGAGGATGAGCGCGTGGATGTCGTGTGTGCCTTCGTAAGTGTTCACGGATTCCAGATTCATCACGTGGCGGATGACGTGGTATTCGTCCACGATGCCGTTGCCGCCGTGCATGTCGCGGGCGAGCCGGGCGATGTCGAGCGCCTTGCCGCAGGAATTGCGTTTCACCAGCGAGACCATCTCGGGGGTGCATTTGCCCTCGTCCATCAGCCGGCCGACGCGCAGCGCGCCCTGCAGCGCGAGGGTGATCTCGGTCTGCATGTTGGCGAGCTTGAGCTGGATCAGCTGGTTGGCGGCGAGGGGCCGGCCGAATTGTTTGCGATCGAGGGTGTATTGGCGCGCGGCGTGCCAGCAAAACTCCGCGGCGCCGAGCGCGCCCCACGAGATGCCGTAGCGGGCCTTGGTCAGGCAGCCGAGGGGGCCCTTGAGGCCCTTGACGTTGGGCAGCAGGTTTTCGTCGGGCACCGCGACGTCCTCCATCACGATCATGCCGGTGGGCGAGGCGCGCAGGGAGAACTTCCCCTCGATTTTCGGCGCGGTGAGGCCCTTCATGGCTTTTTCGAGGATGAAACCGCGGATCTCCCCCTCGTCGTCCTTGGCCCAGACAATAAAGACGTCGGCGATGGGCGAGTTGGTGATCCACGTCTTGGTGCCGTTGAGCCGGTAGCCGCCGGCGACCTTGCGCGCGCGGGTGGTCATGCTGCCGGGATCGGAGCCGGAATTGGGCTCGGTCAGGCCGAAGCAGCCGACCCAATCGCCGGCCGCGAGCTTCGGCAGGAATTTTTTGCGCTGCTCCTCCGAGCCGTAGGCGTGGATGGGGAACATCACGAGGGAGGACTGCACGCTCATCACCGAGCGGTAGCCGGAGTCCACCCGCTCCACCTCGCGGGCGACCAGGCCGTAGCTCACGTAGTTCACGCCGGCGCAGCCGTAGCCCTCGATGGTCGAGCCGAGCAGCCCGAGTTCGCCGAGCTGGTGGAGGATGGCGCGATCAAACTTCTCGTGGCGGTTGGCCTCGATGATGCCGGGCATCAGCTTGCCCTGGCAGTAATTCCGCGCGGTATCGCGCACCATGCGCTCCTCCTCGGTCAGTTGGTCCTCGAGGAGAAACGGGTCTTCCCAGCGGAAGACGGCTTTAGTGGCGGATTTTTTCATGGCAGGAGAGGAGGTGAGGGATACGACGGGACGGCGCACGCCGTCTGCGCGGCGCACCCGCTGGGTGTGACGCGCAGGCAATCAGTTGCCGGGAGTTGGGCCGCGAGGCAAGCCGGGTTCTATTTCGCGGCGATGAGCGCCGGGTAGGAACCGACCGTGCCGAGGCGGGCGGCGATCCGGCGGCGCAGGGCGACGGTGTCGAGCGGCGTCCAGCGGAGCATCTTGCGCGCGAGCCCCAACTGCATCTTCAGCTCGTCCCCGGTGGCCATGTGGGCGATGGCGTCGCGGGCGCGGTTCTCCATGCGGGCGACGCTGTCGTTGACGAAGACCAGCGCGAGGTCGGCGTGCGTGCCGGCGTTGGGGCTCTGGCCGCGGAGCTTCAGGGCGCGGAGCACGGCGCTTTCGCCGAGGAAGATGTCGATCACGAGGTCGCTGAGCACGGCGAGGACTTCCTGCTCATGGATGATCTTGTCGCCGAATTTCTGGTGGGCGCCGCCGAAGAGCAGGAGCACGGCCTTCTTCGCGCGGCCAAGGACGAACTGGGCGGCGGCGAGGTCGTCGCCGGTCTTTTCCGGGGCGGATTCCTTCTGGGCGTCGGCGAACGCCGCCATGGCGGCGGCCATGAGGGCGAGTTTGCCCTTGGCGGCGCGACGGAGGAGGTTGGTGGGAATGAAGAGGCGGTTGATTTCGTTGGTGCCCTCGAAAATGCGGTTGATGCGCGCGTCGCGGGTGCCGCGGGCGGGGGAAAATTCCTCGGTGAAGCCGAAGCCGCCGTGGATCTGCAGGGCCTCGTCGGCAACGAAGGTGAGGATCTCGCTGCCGGCCACTTTCACGGCGGAGCACTCCAGGGCGAACTCCTCGATGGCGCGGAAGTGACCGGCCTTCATCGAGTAGACCAGCTCGCCGGTGGCCTTGACCTGGTCCATCTGGCTGGCGGTGCGGTAGAGCGCGCTTTCGAGCGCGTAGATGCGTGCGGCCATCTCGCCGAGCTTGTGCTGGATCAGGCCGAAGGAGGCGATCGGCCGGCCGAACTGCTGGCGCTCGCCGGCGTATTTCACCGCGGTGCGGAGGAGGTCCTTCGCCGCGCCCATGGCGCCGGCGCCAAGCGTGAAGCGGCCGAGGTTGAGGATGTTGAACGCGATGTAGGCACCCTTGCCGACCTCGCCCAGCACGTTTTCGACCGGCACCTGCGCGTCCTCGAGGATGACGCGGCGGGTGGACGAGGTCTTGAGCCCGAGCTTGAGTTCCTCGCGGCCGGTGGAGACGCCGGGGAAGGTTTTTTCGACGATGAAGGCGGTGACGTGCTCGCCGTCGACCTTGGCGAACACGACGAAGACATCCGCCCAGGCGGCGTTGGTGATCCACATCTTCGCGCCGTTGAGCACGTAGTGGGTCTTGGCGGCGTTGAGCACGGCCTTGGTCTTCATGCCCAGCGCGTCGGAGCCGGAGCCGGCCTCGCTGAGGCAGTAGGCGGCCATCAGCTCGCCGGGCGCCAGGCGCGGGAGGTATTTTTTCTTCTGGGCCTCGTTGCCGAAATACGTGATGGGGCCCGTGCCGATGCCGCTGTGGGCGCCGCAGGTGATGCCGAAACCCGCGAGCCGGCTGATCTGCTCGGCGACGCCGATGCCGGCGACCTTGCCGAGGCCGAGGCCGCCGTATTCCTCGGGGACCTCCAGGCCGAGCAACCCCAGTTGGGCCGCCTGCCGGAAAAGTTTGGGCGCGAGACCTTCCTCGCGATGTTCCAGCGCCTCCAGGTGCGGGAACACCTCCTTGTCCATGAATTTCTCGGCGGTGGAGGCCATTTCGCGCTCATCGCCGGTGAGTTCCTCGGGGGTGAAAACGAGAGCGGGATTCGTCTCGGTAAACAGAAAATTACCGCCAGTCAGATGGGCGGGCAGATCTTTTTGGGCGGACATGACGCAGGCTGGGTTGAGGGTTCTTGTTGACGGGAAATTGGTCAGAGGCCGAGTTTTTCCACGAGGAGTTCGGCGACATCCAGGACGCGGGCCTCGCTGCCGTGGGCGGCCACGCCGTCGGTCATCATGGTGAGGCAGAACGGACAGCCGACCGCCACGGTTTTGGCGCCGGTGTCCAAGGCCTCCTTGGCGCGCTCGGTGGAGACCCGGTGCTTCGGATCCTCCTCCATCCACATGCGCCCGCCGCCGGCACCGCAACAGGAAGTGCCGGTGCGGTTGCGCTTCATCTCGCAGAGCGACCCGCCGCCGAGCGCGGTCTGCAGCACCTCGCGCGGCGCCTCGTGGATGCCGTTCACCCGGGCCAGGTAACACGGGTCATGGTAGGTGACTTCGCCCGGGGGCGGGGCGACGGCACCCGGCACGGCGGGAAGGCGGCCTTCCTTGATCAAAGAGGCGAGCAACTGCGTGTGGTGGACGACCTCGTATTGGCCGCCGAACGGCGCGTAGTCCCGCAGCAGCGCGTTCACGCAGTGCGGGCAGTGCGCGACGATGCGCTTCACGTTGTAGTGCGCGAGGGTCGCGATGTTGGCGGTGGCGAGCTCCTGAAAAAGAAACTCGTCGCCGAGGCGGCGCGCCGAGTCGCCGGTGCATTTCTCCTCGCGGCCCAGAATGGCGAAGTTGACCTTGGCGTGGTTGAGCAGCTTGACGACGGCGCGCGCCACGCGCTGGGCGCGGCGGTCATAGGCAGCGGCGCAACCGATCCAGTAGAGCAGCTCAAAGGACGGGTTTTCCTTCACGGTCGGGGCGGCGGGGACGGCGGGGGCGGTGCTCATGAGGTGGTTTTGACGGTCAGGCCCTCGGTCCAGTTGGCGCGCTCGGCGGGCGGCAGGCCCCAGGGGTTGGCGTTGGACTGCATGCGGCGCAGGGCGGTGGCGGCGGTGCCGCTCAGGCCGCCCTCGGCCACGAGATGACGGCGCAGGTGAACGATAAACTTGAGCTGGTCGATGCGCACCGGGCAGACGTTCACGCAGGCGCTGCACGCCGTGCAGCTCCAGAGCGTTTCGGCCTGGATGGTCTCCGTGTGCAGCGCGCGGGTTTCCTTCCGGCCGGCGGCCAGATCCGCGGCGGTCGTCTCCATCAGGCTCTTGAGATCCTGCACGACGCGTTTCGGCGACAGGGGCTTGGCGGTGGCGAAGGCCGGGCAGACCTCCTCGCAGCGGCCGCACTCCATGCAGGCGTCGAGGCTCAGCAGTTCCTGCACGGAGAAATGGCGGATGTCGCCCACGCCGACGCGCCCGGTTTGCTCGACCTCCGCCATCGTCACGACCGGCAGCACGCCGAGGGACGGTTGGGCGAGGAAGAGGTTCATCGGCCCGGCGATGAAATGGAACAGCCGCGTGAACGGGATCGACGCGATGAAACCGAAGACGAGGAACGCATGGATCCACCAGACCGCGAAGTGGGCGGAGCGCGCCTCGGCCTCGCTCCAACCGGCAAACCAACCCGCGATCCAGAGACCCACCGGCGAGCAATGGGCGGCAAGCCCGACCGGTTGCTGCCAGACGATGCGGAGCCCTTCGACCTGGTAACCCGTGATGCCCATGGCGAGGAAGGACCAGAGCACATACCAGTCGGTCGCGCGGTGGCCCAGCGCCGCCGGCTTGGACAACCGGCGGACAAAAAACAAGATCGTGCCCAGAATAAAAAACAGCCCGAGCACATCGAGGGTGAACTCGTAAACGACGTAGTAGAGGCCGTGGTGAAATTTCAACGCCGGGGAGATGTGCGAAAGGATGTTGTCGAGCTCAAGCAAGGTCGTGCCCGCGAGCAGCGCCATGAAACCAAGGTAGAGGCTGAGGTGCGCCACCGTGCCGAGGCCGTGGCCGCGCACGCGCTGCTGGGCGACCGCATCGACGGCGACGCGCCTGGCGCCGGGGCGGATTTTTTGCCAGACGGCGGCGAGATTGCCGGTGATCAACCCGCGGAAGTCAATCGGCGTGCCGAGCTGCCAGAGTTTCCACCGCCGCCAGACGCCCCAGCAAAAAATTCCCATGGCCACCATCGCCAGCGCGTAAAACGCGAGCTGGGAGGAGAGGGGGATGTTGCCGAACGTCTCGCGGGTGGGGGTCACGTTTTTAGTTTTTGCATCAGCTCCGGCACGGCCTCGTAGACATCGGCCACCAGGCCGTAGTCGGCGATCTCGAAGATGGGAGCATCGGGATCCTTGTTGATCGCGGCGATGACCTTGGTGTCCTTCATGCCGGCCATGTGCTGGATGGCGCCGGAAATGCCGAGGGCGAAATAGAGATCGGGCGCGACGACTTTGCCCGTCTGGCCGATCTGCAGCGAATTGGGCGTGATGCCCGAGTCAACCAGCGCGCGGGAGGAGCCGACCGCGGCGCCCAGCTGGTCCGCGAGTCCGCCCACGAGACGCTCAAAATCGGCGGCGTTCTTCAGGGCCCGGCCGCCGGAGACGATGATGCGCGCCTCGGTGGCGTCGGGGCGGGCGCTGACTTTCGTCTCGCGGCTGATGAATTCGGCGAATTTGGGAAGGGCCGCGGCGTCGACGGCGACGGCCTCGACGGGCGAGAGCGCCTCGGTGGCGGCCGGGGCGGCGAAGGCGGCGCTGCGCACGGCAACGCACTTGATGGGGCCATCGAGCTGCACGGTGGCGATCACGTTGCCGGCGAACATCACGCGGCGGAAGGTCAGGTCGTCGCCTTCGCGGCGCACGTCGATCACGTCGCTCAGCATGCCGGCGTCGAGCAGGGCGGCCGCGCGCGGGAGGATGTCCTTGCTGAAGGTGGAGGTGGCCGCGACGACGAGGGTGGCCGCGCGCGCGCGGACGGTGTCGGCGATGACCTGCGCGCAGCGGTCGGCGAGCGGCTGCGTCAGCTCGGTCGAGTCGGCGACGAGCACGGCGGCGGCGCCGGACCGGCGCAATCCCTCCGCGGCGGCAGCGAGGCCGGAGCCGAGAAGAAGAAAATCAAACGTGCCGCCCGCCGCCGCGCAGACTTTCTGCGCGAAGCCGGCGGCGGCGAAGGTGGCGAGCTTCAGGTGCCCTTGGTCGTGTTCGGCGATGACGAGTATGCGGTTCATGGGAGACGGATGATCACAGGACTTTGGCTTCGTGGCGGAGTTTGGCGATGAGTTCGTCCACCGTCTTGACGCGCACGCCGGCTTTGCGACCCGCGGGCCGCTCCAGCTTGAGGACGCGGGTGCGACTGGCGGCACTGACGCCGAGCGACTCGGGGGTGAGCTCCTCGAGGGGCTTTTTCTTGGCTTTCATGATGCCCGGCAGCGAGACATAGCGCGGTTCGTTGAGCCGCAGGTCGGCCGTCAGGACGGCCGGCAGACTGATGGTTAGATTTTCGATGCCGGCGTCGGTCTCGCGGCTGCAGCGGGCGCGCCGGTTGCCGTCGGTCAGCTCGAGTTTGGAAACAAAGGTGATCTGCCCGAGGCCCAGCAGGGCGGCGAGCATCTGGCCGGCCTGGTTCGAGTCATCATCGATCGCCTGCTTGCCCATGATCACGAAGGCCGGCTGCTCTTTCCGGCAGACGGCGGCGAGCACCTTGGCGACGGCAAGCGAATCGGGGTTGGCCGTGGTTTTTACCAGGATCGCGCGGTCAGCCCCCATGGCCAGGCCGGTGCGCAGTTGTTCGGCGCACTCTTCGCCGCCAATGGTCACAACGACAATCTCGGCGGCGCCGGTCTTTTCGCGCTGGCGCAGGGCTTCCTCGAGGGCGATCGAATCAAAGGGGTTGACGGCAAACTTCACGCCATCGGTTTCGATGCCCGAGCCGTCGGCCTTCAGGCGGATTTTGGTGTCGGGATCGGGAACCCGTTTGAGGGGAACGAGGATTTTCATGAAGTTAAGGAAGGGGACGGGCTATGACGCAAACAGGCTCACACACGGCCGGCAAGTTGGCAAAGCGCGGTAAGCTGCCGGGCGTGCCACGGCGCAGTCGGCGATGCCGCAGCGCTCGCAGGTGTCGCCCACGATGTGGGTGGCCAGCGCGCGGTCGTTCCAGAAGTTCACGGCGTGCCGGAAGGCGTCGTTCATCTGAAAACCGATTGTGACGCACGAATTCAGGCCGGCGTCGAGATTCTGCGGATGGGCGAGGGCGATGGAAAAGTATTCGTCGTGGGACGCATAATAGCGTGAGCGTTGGGCACTGGCGACGGTGGTCGCGGAGCCGGTGGCGGCCTGCTGCTCCTCGAATAGCCGGAGCGCCTCGAGTGAGACCAGGCGCCGGCAATAGTGTTCGTTGACGCCGAGGCTGTGCGATACATGCATGCGCTGGTAGTGCAGTTCCTTGCCGATGCGCACCTGCGGGGTGCCGCGGCGGTGGTCGAAGCGCACGAAAAACATCTGCTCGAGACCGAAGAAGCGCGGCACGATCTGCGAGAGGCGGTGGAAAAACATTTCGGGGGTCGCCTGGTATTTCCGCTTGATGGCAATGAGCGCGGCGCCGTCCCAGGCGGGCTGGGCGAAAAATTGACGGAGGTCGGCGACCAGCAACTGCCGGTCGAGCAGGAGGGCGCCGGCAAAGTAGGAGGCGCGAAAATTGTTCAGCAACTGGTCGAAGGAACCGACCTCCACGATGGGCGAGGTGGAGACGGCCTCGTGATGGCCGAGCTGCCGGCGGCCGATCTCGCGGGCCAGCAGGAACGCGCGCTGCCATTCCCCCAGCTGGGGATTGAGCAGCAGGCGGGGGCGGGTGGTGTCACCCCGCAGGGTGATCGCCCGCAGGTCGTGCAGCTCCGCGTGCCCCGCGAGCGTGTGCTCGTCGATGGTGTAGCCGCCGGCCGTGACGAGGTGATCGCGCAGCAAGGCGAAATCGGGCACGGGGCGGCGCTCCCAGCCTTGCGCGAGGCGGAACGCCTCGGCGGTCTGCTCGATGTCCTCAAAATAATTCTTGTTCTGCTCGACGTGCGAGCGCATGGCGGCGAGCAGCAGGTGCTCGATCTTCACGTCGAAGCGGCGGGCGATTTTGACAAAGGTGTCGAAGAGCGCGCTGATCTTCTGCGGCTCGTCGGACATCATCTCGAGCAGGCCGGTCGGCGTGAGGCCGAAGACCTCCAGCGGCATCTCCTGCAGGATGCCGGACTTGAGCACGCCGGAGAGCGGATGGAGCTTGTCCCCGAGATGGAGCGAGACGAGATCGTCGAAGCTGACGCCGAGGGCCTTGGCGAGGGAGAGGATTTTTTCGGGTTTGGGGTATTTTTTCCCTTTTTCTATCTCGCTGAGGTAGGAGATGGCCATGCCGGCGCGGTTGGCGAGCTCCGCCAGCGAAAGATCCTGCTGCTTGCGGAACTGGTTGAGTTTCAGGCCCAGGATAAAGCGCAGGTTCTGCTCGCTCGGCGGCACCGCAGGGGCGGTTCGGGCCGGCGGGCGCGGAAGGGTGGCGGCGGACATGGCGAGGAGGCGACCGACGGGTCAGGGGTCGATGAAGAGATCCGGAAACAACTGGTCGGCGTAGGCCGGGTTGTGCGCGTAGCGGCGGAAATCCGTCCAGCCGCGCGTGCGGAGAAAATCCTCGTCGAGGAGGGTCTGGCCCGTGAGTGACTGGTCGGCGGTGGCGAGTATTTCCAGCGCGGCATCGGCCATGATCTCGGCGGTGCGGCAGAGCGGGAGGAGCTGGGCGCCGACGGCGAACTCGATGGCGGCCGTGGCGATGGTGGTGCGCGGCCACAGCGTGGTGACGGAAATCTTGTCGGCGGCGAACTCACCGGCCAGGCCGAGGGAAAGCAGCGTCATGCCGAATTTGGACAGCGTGTAGGGGGCGTGCGGGGCCAGCCATTTGGCGCGGAGGTTGAGCGGGGGTGACAGGCTGATGATGTGGCCGCCGCCGGCCCGCCGCAGCAGGGGCAGGGCGGCCTTGGCGCAGACAAACACGGCGCGGGCATTCACCTGCTGCATGAGATCGTAGCGCTTGACCGGGGTGTTGGCGACGTTCGTGAGCTGGATCGCCCCGGCGTTGTTGATGAGGGCGTCGAGCCGGCCGAATTCCTTTTCGACGGCGGTCATCAGATCGGCGACCTGGGTTTCTTCGCGGACATCGATCTGCAACGGGAGTGCCCGGACCCCAAGGGCCCGGACTTCCGCGGCCACCGTGTGGATGGTGCCGGGCAGTTTGGCATGCGGTTCCGCCGTCTTGGCGGCGATGACGATGTTTGCGCCTTCCCGCGCGGCGGCGAGGGCGATGGCCCGGCCGATGCCGCGGCTGGCGCCGGTGATCAGAATGGTGCGGTCGAGCAGGCGCTTCATGGGAAAACAAGGGATTGCATCGGCCGTTCGTGCGCCGCCCGGCGGCAGAAATGCAAGGTGAGGGTGAAGAGGGCGGACACAGCGCCGGCTTTGTCGGCCAGGGAGATGGCGAAATCGCGGTCGACCTTGTCCTCGTGAAGCAGCGCGGCCCGGACGGCCTCAATGTCCTGCCGCTGCAGGCGGGCATGAGCGTAAAGATCACCTGTGCCGGGCCGGCGGAACTCGATTTTCGCCGACTTCATCCAGACATGATAGTCCGGTCCGAGATGAGCCGCCATCATGACCGCGTGCAGCGGGTCCACGGCCGCATACATCGAGCCGCCATAAATGGTCCCATGGATGTTGCGGGTCGCCCGGCACAAGGGCAACCGCACCCGGGTTTCGAGCAGGTCCTCTGAAATATAAATGATGCGGGCCCCGGTATTCCGGAAGGCCGGATACCAGTTCATGCGCCAGCGCAGCAGTTTGATTTTCCACGACTCAGCCATGGGTCGATTGATGCCCATCGAATGCGCGGCTTGCGAAATGGCGAGGAGAATATTCGTCCTTGGCGAATATTCGCTTGTAATAACTAATCTTCTCCGACTGATTAGTTTGCAGTCTTGGCTAAAGCCAAGTTTCTCACGCTCACCTACAGCCAATCGCTTTGTGATCTGACGCCATGTCGCACGCCAAACTGACAAAAAAATGGCACAGCTTGGACAGGGACACGTGCCTTGAACTGCAAGGACGCAAGCTGCACGAGTATCTGCGCGACTGCGTGCTGCCGTTCTCCCCGCACTACCGGAAAGTCTTCGCCGAACACGGTCTCACAGCCGGTGACATCCGCACGGTCGGTGATCTGCACAAAATTCCCTTCACCAGCAAAGTGGATCTGCTGCCGACGCCCGAGGCTCCGCGCAAGTCGCTCGAATTTGTGCTGCAACCCGATCCGGCCAAGCTCGCCCGCCGCCCCTCGGTCATTCTGCGCGCCCTGCTGCATGGCCGGGCCCGGGTGCGCGACGAACTCGACCGCGAATGGCGGCCGACGTTCATGACGGCGACCACCGGTCGCTCCACGGAGTCGGTGGCCTTTCTCTATTCGCAGCACGACATCCGCAATCTCGGCCTCGGGGCGGGACGCATTGCCGACATGAATCCGCACTCCCGCGAGAACCGGATGCTGAACATGTTTCCCTTCGCGCCGCATCTCGCCTTCTGGTATATGTATTATGCCGGCATCGACCGGAACATTTTCTGTCTCTCCACCGGCGGCGGCAAGGTGATGGGCACCGAAGGCAACCTCCGGGCCATCCAAAAAATCAAGCCGCAGGTCATCTCGGGCATGCCGACCTTCCTCTACCATGCGCTCACCCAGGCCGTGCAGGAAGGGCTGCGGATCGAGGGGGCGAAGGTCCTGCTGCTCGGCGGCGAGAAAGTCCCCGAGGGCATGCGACGCAAGCTGGCCGAGCTTAGCGCCCAGCTGGGATCGCCCGATGTGACCGTGATCGCCACCTACGGGTTTACCGAAGCCAAACTCGCGTGGGCGGAGTGCCCCTATCCGCCGGGCCAGACACCGCCGGGTTACCATCTCTATCCCGACCTCGGCATCTTCGAGGTGATCGACCCCGAGACCGGCCGCGTGCAGCCCGATGACACCGGCGGCGAGATCGTCTGGACGCCGCTGGAGCAACGCGGAACCGTCGTGCTCCGCTATCGCACGGGCGACCACATTGAGCACGGGCTCACCTACAAGCCGTGTTCCTGCTGCGGCCGCCGCATGCCGCGCCTCATGGGCCGCATCTCCCGCGTGTCCGATTTCCGCGCGATGCGTTTCCAGAAGATCAAGGGCACCATCCTTGACTTCAATGAACTCGAACACGCGCTCGACGACGTCCCGGGCATCGGCTCGTGGCAGATCGAGCTGCGCAAGGCGCAGGATGATCCGCTCGAGCTGGACGAGATCCATCTGCACGTCACCAAGACCAGCGACCAGGCCAACGAGACCCTCAACACACAGCTGAGCAACATGCTCCACTCCCGGTTTGAAATGCGGCCCAACAAGATCAATTTCCACAACCAGGAGCAGATGCGCACGCTCCAAAAAGTAGGCGTCGCCCTCAAGGAACAACGGGTGGTGGATAACCGGCCCAAGGCCACGGGGCCGGCCAGTCCCGGTGCCGCTGCCGCGACCACCGGTCCAAGCCCGCAAAACGCCGTCCGCCCATGAAAGAACCCCTCTACCTTGTCGACGGCGTGCGCACGCCGTTCGCGAAGATGGGCACGACGCTCGCCGCCTGCGATGCCACCGAGCTGGGCCGCACCGCGGCCGCCGCCGTGCTCGCCCGCACCGCCCTTGATCCCGCGATGATCGACGAGGTTGTCTTCGGGTGCGTCGGGAATCCCGTTGATGCCGCGAATGTCGCCCGGGTCATCGCGCTCCGCGCCGGCGTGCCGGAGTCGGTGCCGGCCATCACCGTGTCGCGCAACTGCGCGTCGGGTTTCGAGGCGATCACGCAGGCGTCCGACAAGGCGGCCAATGGCCGCGGGGACATCTTTCTCGTGGGCGGCACCGAGAGCATGAGCCACTACCCGCTGCTTTACAACGCCAGCGCCGTGAAGAAATACGCCGCGCTCGGGAAGGCGAAGACCGCCGGCCAGAAGACCGCGGCGCTGCTCGCGTTCCGCCCGTCCGATTTTGCCCCCCGCATCGCGCTGATGCTCGGCCTCACCGATCCGGTCTGCGGCCTGGGCATGGGCCAGACGGCCGAGCTGCTGGCGCGCGACTGGCAGCTCACCCGCGACATGCAGGACCAGTTCGCGCTGCAATCCCACCAGCGGGCCGAGGCCGCGCGCAGCAAGTTCAGGGAGGAGATCACACCCGTCTACCCGCGCGGCGGCCGCGAAGCGGCGGCCGTCGAGAGTGACAACGGCGTGCGCGACGGCCAGACGATGGAGGCGCTCGGCAAGCTGAAGGCGGTTTTCGACAAGCGCGGCGGCACGGTCACCGCCGGCAACGCCTCGCAAATCACCGATGGCGCCGTGGCGCTGCTCGTGATGACCGAAGCCGGACTCAAACGCACGGGCCTGAAGCCCATCGGCAAACTCGTCGGCTTCGCCTACGCCGGCTGCGAGCCCGCCCGCATGGGCCTCGGCCCGGTTTACGCCTTGGCCAAGGTGGAAAAACTCACCGGCCTCCGGTTGCAGGACGCCGACCTGGTCGAGATCAACGAGGCCTTCGCCGCGCAAGTGCTCGCGTGCCGCGCCGCCGCGGCGTCGACGGAGTTTTGCCGCCAGCATCTCGGCCGTGAGAGCGCCCTCGGTGAGATCCCGATGGAAAAACTCAACGTCAACGGCGGTGCCATCGCGCTCGGTCATCCGGTCGGGGCATCCGGGGCGCGCCTCGTGCTCACGGCGCTGCGCGAACTCCGTCGCCGGGGTGGCCAGCGGGCTGTCGTTTCACTCTGCGTCGGCGGCGGCCAGGGCGGCGCGCTTTGGCTCGAAACCGTCTGAACCTGCCGACCATGAACACCACCCTATCCTTTGGCGCCGACGGTGTGGCCGTGCTCACGCTCGACCGGCCCAATTCTTCGGCCAACCTGTTTGACGTTGCGACCCTGGAGGAACTCGACGCCCACTTCGGCACGCTCGAAGCCCGGCGTGATCTGAAAGGCGTCGTGATCGTCAGTGCAAAGCCCAAAATCTACATCGCGGGGGCCGACCTGAACTCCTTCACCAAGGATTTCACGGCCGAAGGACTCGGCCGGATTGTCGATCTCGGGCACCGGATATTCACGCGGCTCGAGCGGCTGCCGGTCCCGTCGGTCGCGGCGATCAACGGCGTCTGCCTCGGCGGCGGTTGCGAACTGGCGCTGGCGTGCGACTGGCGCGTGGGCTCGCTCGACAAGTCCACCAAGATCGGCCTGCCCGAGACGCAGCTCGGCATCCTGCCGGCGTGGGGCGGCTCGGTGCGGTTGCCGCGCCTGATCGGCCTGCCGGCGGCGCTCGGGATCATCCTCGCGGGCAAACAGCTCGCGGCCATTCCCGCGCACAAGGCCGGTTTGTTCGACGAGCTGGCCCATCCCGAATACCTGCTCGCGGTTGCCAGGAAAATGGTCGCCAAGGGCAAACGGCCCGCGTCCTCGCCGAAGGGGCTCATCAATTCCGCGCTGGCCCGTCCGATTGTCGCGCTCAAGGCGAAAAAGGACGTGCTGGCCAAGACCCACGGCCATTATCCGGCGCCGCTGAAAGCACTCGAGGTCTGCTTGGCCGCCTACGGCCGGCCCTTGGAGCAGGGTCTGGCCCTGGAGCGCGCGGCCTTTCTGGAACTGTCCAAGACGGCGGCCTGCCGCAATCTGATGGGGATATTCTTTTTGCAGGAACGCGCCAAGAAACTGAAGACCCCGGGTGCCGACGGCGCTGGCCGCAAGGTGGGCTCGCTGGCCGTGGTGGGCGCCGGCGTGATGGGCGCCGGCATCGCGCAGTGGAGCGCCGCGCGCGGCTATCCCGTCACCCTGAAGGACATCGCGCCGGAGATGCTCGCCAAAGGCCTCAAGGCGGCGGAGAAAATCTTTCGCGATGCGGCCAAGCGCCGCATCTTCACCGAAGCCGAGGCCACGGCCGGATTCGACCGCATCAAACCGGTCGCGGAGGATGTGCCGTTGCACCGAGTCGATCTCGTGATCGAAGCCGCCGTCGAGAAGCTGGAACTGAAACAGAAAATATTCCGGCAACTGGAGGCCCGGACGGATGCACACACGGTGCTGGCGACCAACACCTCGGCCTTGTCGATCGACGCCATCGCGTCCGGCCTGGCCGACCCGGGGCGCGTCGTGGGCATCCACTTTTTCAATCCCGTGCATCGCATGCAGCTCGTCGAGCTCGTGCGCGGGCCGCGCACCTCACCCGCCGCGCTCGATACGGCGCTGCAATTCGTGAAGGCGATCGGCAAACTGCCCGTGCTGGTGAAGGACAGCCCCGGTTTCCTCGTCAACCGCATCCTGCTGCCCTACATGGTCGAATCCATCCGCCTCTTCAACGAAGGTTGCGACGGCCCGCAGCTGGACCGGCTGATGCTCGATTTCGGCATGCCCATGGGACCGTTGCGGCTGAGCGATGAGGTCGGGCTTGATGTCGCCCAGCACGTGGCCACCGACTTGCAAACCCGCCTGCCGAAACCGGTGCCGATCAATGACACCCTGGTTAAGATGATCGCCAAGGGCTGGCTGGGGAAAAAATCCGGCCGCGGCTTCTATGTTTTCAGCGACAAGAAAGGAGCAAAGGAGCAACCCAACCGCGAGTTGGGGTTCCTGCAAACGAGAGGCAAGGGCGCGGAGCAGGATGCGGCCACGCTGGTGGATCGCATGGTCCTCGTCATGGTCAACGAAGCGGCGCGCTGCCTGGAGGAAGGCGTGGTCGAGGCGCCGGAGGACGTG
>LNEH01000207.1 GCA_001464505.1 Verrucomicrobia bacterium Ga0077533 | reverse complement strand
GGCCAGCCGGCTGCGGGCGGCAAATTCCTTTTCGATACGTGCGAAGCGTCGCTCCACATGTGCTGGCAGAACCATGTTGTGTCGCAGTTCGCTGTGCGGGATTTCCTTGAGCAACGGGGCGGAGTCCCGTCGGCTAACCGGCATGGAGCTGAGCGCCTTCGGAGAAGCGAACGACGTGTCCGCCGATTCCTGTAACACCTGCTCCAAGTCCTCAGCCACCCGCTTATGGCCGCGCTTCCTCTCCTGCTCGGCGATACGCCGGAGCAACAAGTCGACATCCTTGGTCTGACCGGAATGAGCGGCCCGGGCCAAGCGCTTGAGCAGAGTGGAGTTCATGATTTGGTGGGGCCCGATGTTGCGGCAAGCTACCGGAGATTCGCCGAAGCGCTACCTAAAAATCCTGCTCTACGGGCCACCGGGGTGCGGAAAAACTCTCGGGGCCGAGCGGCTAGCCTGGACCACCGGGCTGCCGTTGCGGAAGGTGCAGTTCGACACCCTTCTCTCCTCCTTCTTCGGTGAGACGCTGGCCAACCTGCGGCGGATCTTTGACGACGCAGCTCAGAAGCCATGCGCCCTGCTGCTGGACGAATGCGACAGCCTCGCACGGGCCCGCACCGAGCGAAACGACATTGGGGAAATCAATCGCATCACCAATGCGCTGCTGGAATTGCTTGAGGGCTATCGCGGCGATGGCCTAGTGATTGCCGCAACCAACCTAGACAGCGCCCTCGATCCCGCGCTTTTCCGGCGGTTCGACGAGGTGCTGAAAATCCCGTTGCCAGGACACCCGGAGGTGCTCCGGCTACTGAAGGCGACTCTTTCCGCGATCAAGACCGAGCCCGACGTCGCTTGGGATTCCTTGGCCAAGCAAGTCGATGGCATGTCCTGTTCCGAGGTGGTGTCGATTGCGCGCAACGCCGCGAAGAGCTCGATTTTGTGCGGGCGAGGTCCGGTGCGCACCGAGGACATCCGCCACGCGTTGGAGGAAAGCTTGGAACGGGGCCATAACTAGCGGCGGCCAGTGGCGAATTTTCCCCATCTCCAACTAGCCTACGTGGGCAAGCTGCGGGCTATTTTCCGGCCGGACCGGCGTCAGAATGCCGAAGTCACCGCAATCAAGGGACGCCGGGGTCAGCACGCTGCCACCTTGCGCGGCTTGCTGGAGGGGTTGGAGGGCAATTACGAGGTGATGAGCGTGGCGCGGTTCGAGTCAGGTCTACCGCCGGTCCCGGCGAACGCGGGTTTCCTTCTGCGGCTGCCGGAAGGGGCCAATGCCGACGGAATCGCGCATGCACTCGGCGTAGAACTGGTCGCGGAGGCGGACGGCGGCTTCATCTTAGTTGCGTCGGAGGACCTCACTTTTGCTCGGATCAGGGAAGTGCTGGCACAGTTCGAAGCGGACCAGCGAGGCGGCGGCGCAGCCGCGTCGATGTTGGAGGTCTTCACCGGACCGGACGATCCGCGCCGACTTAGTCGGATCCTCAGCCCGGACGTCCTGTCGCTCTGGCCGTGGGCAGACGACCAGGTCTTCACTTTCGACTTGTCGTTCCAGACCGCGCCCAGCCTGCGGACCGTTGCCTTTCCGCGACTGAAGAAGCGCGGAACCGAGACCCCTGAGGAATTCGCAGTCCGGAAACGGGCAGGGCGAGATGCAATCCTAGTTCAAGCCAGTGACCGATGGGCGGAGGCTGCGGAACAACGTTTCCACCAGCTGATGACGCTGGTTAACTATTACGAGGGCACGCTGTTAATCGGTATGGCCAATGACCCGGAACGCGTGGCAGCGCGCGGCATTGTATTTGCGGACTGCTTCCAAGTCCGCGTCCGGATGTCGGGCCGGGGTTTCAAGGACGTAGTCCTCAACTCGCCGCATCTATTTGAGGTTGCGCAGCCCGAAGAAGCGCAGCTGCCGGACTCCGTGGCAGCGCCCGGAGCCACCGCGCAGGTGCAGGTGTCTGCGCCTATGGCCGGGGCCCCGACGGTTTGCGTGATCGATAGCGGCATCGAGGAGGGCCATCTCTGGCTCGCCCCGGCAATCGACACAGCCAGTTCCCGTTGTTTCCTGCCCGGAGTGACGCGGGAAGCTGTGCAGGACGAGACCTCGGGGGCCGGTCATGGCACGCGCGTGGCCGGGGCCGTGCTCTATCCCGCGACGGTGCCGCCCGCGGGTGCAGTGCAGCCAATCGCTTGGATCCAGAATGCCCGCGTGCTGAACGCCGCAGGCAAGATCCCCACCGAGCTGTCTCCGCCACGCTACCTACAGGATGTGGTCGAGCACTGCGCGGCCTCGGAGCGGGCCACAAAGATCTTCAACCACTCTATCGGTGGAGAGGTGCCCTGCCCGGTCAGCCGGATGACCGCTTGGGCAGCGAAGATGGACGAACTCTCGGCGCTCCGTGACGTCCTGTTCATTCAGGCCGCAGGCAACTTGTGGACGTCGGGCGCCAACGCGGCAAACCCCGGAATCTACGAGCACCTGCAGGCAAATCGCAATTACCCCGACTACTTACTGGAGGGTTCCTCGCGTGTGTCCAATCCCGCGCAGAGTCTGCAGGCTCTGACGGTTGGCGCGGTTTCAGGGGCGATCCTGACCGTCGCAAACCAGAAATCGTTTACCGACGAGCCGGGGCAGCCGTCCCCTTTTTCCCGCGCGGGCTTCGGAATGTGGCAGGCGGTCAAGCCGGAGGTCGTGGAGATTGGGGGAGACCTGCTGCGTAACACCGCGGGCCTTGCTATGCCGGCACCCCACACAGACCTCAGCGTCGAACTGCTTTGCGCTACGCATAACGGCGCGGCGGCCTATGCGAAGGACGGCGTGGGCACCTCCTTTGCTGCGCCGAAGGTGGCGCACGTGGCGGCGCAGCTGCAGGTGCTTTTCCCGACGGCCTCGCCCTTGCTCTATCGGGCACTCATTGTCCAAAGCGCGCGCTGGCCTGCTTGGGCCGAGGCCGCGCCAGACAAGGACCGGGTGTTGAGGCTGATCGGTTTCGGTCGGCCCGATTCGCTGCGCGCGACTGACAACGCCACCACGCGGATCACGCTGATCACTCCCGATGCGGTCGAGATCCGGAACAAGGATCTTCACCTTTATGCCGTCAGGATTCCAGCGGGGCTGCGCAATCTGGGAGCGGACAGCCAAGTGCGGATGGAAGTGACACTGAGTTATGCCTCAGAGCCGCGTCGAACCCGCCGGAGCCGGAACGGCTACCTGCGAACTTGGCTCGATTGGCGTTCCAGCGGGCTCAATGAACCGTTCGAGGCTTTCAAGCAGCGCATGACGGGACCATCGGCTACGCGGCGGCGAACCTACACGCAGCCGGCATGGACCTTGCACTACGTGGACCAACATGGAGAAGCGGAAGACACGCACCGGGGCCGCGGCACCGTCCAGAAGGACTGGGCCCTCGTCAATGCCCATGACCTCCCGGAAATACTGGGGATCGCGGTGCGTGCGCACGCCGGCTGGGATCACCGACCAGAGGAGGGCCTTGCGCGGTATTGCCTCGTGGTCAGTTTCGAGGCGGTTGGTGCGGAGCTACCGATTTATACGCTCGTCGCCGAAGCCCAGGTCCCAGTGCAGGCCGAAGTGCCAGTAGAAGTTACTGTGTTGCCCCGTTAGGATCCGCAGAGAGTGCTTCTTAGCACCTGCCTCGCGATGACAAATCAGGGCAGATCAGTGCTGCCCATGAGATATCTGTCACATTCCCTGGCAGCCCCACGTCCCTCATTTATAGCCCACACTACCAACGATTGTCCTCTACGATAGTCTCCCGCCGCGAAGACACCTTTCACGGAGGTGGTGTATTTTTAGTGTTCAGCTTTCACGTTGGAGCGGGGATCGGTCTCGAGGTTGAGGTCCTTGAGCAGCGCCTGCTCGAGTCCGAGGTGGTTCAGGCTTCGATCTTGGCGGGGGCGGACTCGGCGGGGGCGAAACGATAAAAGGGCTTGGGCCAGTCGGGGGTCGGCGCGTGAGGCACGATTTTCCAGAACTTCCCCACTTCCGTCGTCCAATTGTCGACGAGCTGCTTGGCGTGGGGACTGCCGGTGAGCGTGGCGTGGAGCGCCACGAGTTTCTTAAGGGACTCAATCTCCTCCGCTTCAGTGAGGCGCTCGGCCGAGATGAGGGCGGGATTGTAGCGTTCGGCGAATTTTTCCGCGTCGTCGTAGATGAAGGCGAGGCCGCCGGACATGCCGGCGCCGAAGTTGAGGCCGGTGCGACCGAGCACGACGACGGTGCCGCGCGTCATGTATTCGCAGGCGTGGTCGCCCACGCCCTCGACGACGGCGGTGGCGCCGGAGTTGCGGACGGAGAAGCGCTCGCCCGCCGTGCCGGCGGCGAAGAGGGAGCCGCCGGTGGCGCCGTAGAGGCAGGTGTTGCCGATGAGGGCGTTGTCGCGCCAGGCGTAGGTTTCCTCGGGCTTGGGGCGCACGATAATCTCGCCCCCGGCCATGCCCTTGCCGACATAGTCGTTGCCCTCGCCGATGAGGCGGAGGCGCACGCCCTGCACGAGGAACGCGCCGAAGCTCTGGCCGGAACTGCCGGTGAAGGTGAGGTCGATGGCGCCGGGGGGCAGCGAGTTGTTGCCGCGCAGGTAGGCGATCTGGCCCGAGAGGTAGGTGCCGATGTCGCGGTGGGCGTTCTCGACCTTGTATTTGCCCGTGAGCCGGGCGGCGTGGCCGGTGAGGACGTCGCGGGCCTCGATGACGATGGCCTCGTCGAGCGTGCCCTCGTTGCCAAAGCGGGCGTTGCGCTCCCGGGTGTGGTAGCGCTCGGTCTCGCCGGAGGGGTCGGGATCGTGGAGCACGCCGGAGAGGTTGATGAGGCGGGTCTTGGGGTTGGCCGGGTCGTCGATCTGCTCGAGCAGGTCCACGCGGCCGACAATCTCGTTGAGGGTGCGAACGCCGAGCCGCGCGAGATAATGGCGCACCTCCTCGGCCACGGCGTTGAAGTAGGCGATGACGTTCTCGGGCTTGCCGCGGAACTTGGCGCGCAGGTCCTCGCGCTGGGTGGCGACACCGACCGGGCAGGTGTTCTGGTGGCAGACGCGGAACATGGCGCAGCCGGCGGCGATGAGCGCGGCGGTGCCAAAGTTGTATTCCTCCGCGCCGAGCAGCGCGGCGATGACGATGTCGCGCCCGGTCTTCATACCGCCGTCGGTGCGGAGCGTGACGCGGTTGCGGAGGCCGTTCATCATGAGGACCTGGTGGGCTTCGGCGACGCCGAGCACCCAGTCGGAACCGGCGTTCTTGATGGAGCCGAGCGGCGAGGCGCCGGTGCCGCCCTCGTGGCCGGAGACGAGGATGACGTCGGCGTAGGCCTTGGCGACGCCGGCGGCGACGGTGCCAACGCCGGAGGAGGCGACGAGCTTCACGCAGACCTTGGCGCGGGGGTTGACCTCCTTGAGATCGAAGATGAGCTGCGCGAGGTCCTCGATGGAGTAGATATCGTGGTGCGGCGGGGGCGAGATGAGCATGATGCCCGGCACGCTGTAGCGGAGGCGGGCGATGAGCGGCGAGACCTTGATGCCCGGCAACTGGCCGCCCTCGCCCGGCTTGGCGCCCTGCGCCATCTTGATCTCGATCTCACGGGCGTTGGAGAGGTATTCGGCCGTGACGCCGAAGCGGCCGGAGGCGACCTGCTTGATGGCGGAGTTGGCGTTGTCGCCGTTGGCGCGGACGACGAAGCGCGCGGGGTCCTCGCCGCCCTCGCCGGAGTTGGACTTGCCGCCGATGCGGTTCATGGCGATGGCGAGCGTCTCGTGCGCCTCGGGCGAGAGCGCGCCGAGCGACATGCCCGCCGTGGTGAAACGGCGGCGGATGTCCTCAACCGGCTCGACGAGCCCGATGTCGACCTGTTTTTCCGGGAAGCGGATCTTGAGCAGGTCCTTCAGCGTGACCGGCTGGTGCTCGTCGGCGACGGAGGCAAAGGTCTTGAACGACCCGGCGTCGGGATTGCGGACGAATTTGTGCATGCCGGCGACGACCTTGGGATTCCAGCCGTGGAACTCGCCCTCGCCGCGCTTGTTGACGCGGTAGTAGCCCTCGTTGTGCAGGGCGGGCGCGGTGGCCGGGCCGGCGGGATTGGCGAGGTCGAGCGGCGGGAAGCCGCGCTCGTGGCGGGCGATCGCCTCGTCGGAGATCTGCCGGTAGCCGATGCCGCCGATAGGTGACGGCGTGCCGCGGAAGCAGTCCTCGATGACCTTGTTGCCGATGCCGATGGCCTCGAACACCTGGGCGCCGCGGTAGCTGAGCAGCGTGCTGATGCCCATCTTGGCCATGATCTTGAGGAGGCCGGCCTCGATGGCGGCCTGGTAATTCTTCTCGGCGTCGGCCGGGGCGAGCGGGACGGAGGTCTTGCCGGCGGCGGCGAGGCCCCGCACGGTGGCGAGGGCGAGCCAGGGGTTGACGGCGGCGGCGCCGTTGCCGATGAGGCAGGCGATGTGGTGGACGTCGCGCGCCTCGCCGGTCTCGACGATGAGATCGCAACGCAGGCGGACGCCGGCCCGGACCAGCCGGGTCTGCACGGCGCCGACGGCGAGGAGCATGGGCACGGGGACGAGGTCGCGCGTCATGCCCCGGTCGGAGAGGATGATGAGGCGGGAGCCGTGGGACTCGACGACGCTGAGCGCCCGGTTGGCGAGTTCGGCGAGGAATTTCTCGAGCGCGTCGGGCCCGCTGGCGGGATTGAACAGCACCGGGAAGCGCGCGACGCGGCCCCGGAGGAACTTGATCTCCTCCAGCGCGGCGACCTCGTGGTCGCGCAGCACGGGCGTGTCGAGGTCGACGAGGCCGTCGAAGTCGGGGAATTTTTCAAAGAGGTTCAGACGGCCGCCGATGCCGGTGGAGATGGACATGACGGTCTTCTCGCGGATGGAGTCGATCGGCGGATTGGTGACCTGCGCGAAGAGCTGCTTGAAATACTGGTAGAGCAGGCGCGGCCGGCGGGAGAGCACGGCAAAGGGCGTGTCGTCGCCCATCGAGCCGATGGGCTCCTGCCCCTCGGCCAGCGGCGTGAGGACCATTTCCAGCTCGTCGAGGTCGTAACCGAAGGCGAGCTGCTGGTCGAGCGGCGCGGCCGGCGGGGTGAACGGCGCGGCGGTGGCGGCGGTGGCCTTGGCATGCACCTCGGCGAACTTGTGCAGGTTGACGAGGCGCTTCTCGCACCATTCGCCGAAACTCCGGTCCGCGGTGAGGGCGCCCTTAATGTCCGCGTCCATCAGGAGGCGGTTGGCCTGAAGGTCGACGGCGATCATGCGGCCCGGCCCGAGCTGGCCGGACTGGACGACGCGCCCCGGCAGGTCGGAGATGACGCCCGCCTCGGAGGCGAGCACGACATAGCCGTCGTCATAGACCTTGAAGCGCGCGGGGCGCAGGCCGTTGCGATCGAGCGAGGCGGCGACGTAGCGGCCGTCGGAGAAGACAAGCGCCGCGGGACCGTCCCACGGCTCGATGAGGTGGGAGTGGTAGCGGTAGAAATCACGCGCCTCGGCGGAGAGCTTCCTGTCCTTCTCCCAGGCCATCGGGACCATCATCATCATGGCGTGGAGCGGCGAGCGGCCGCCGAGGGTGAGGACCTGCAGGACGTTGTCGAAGCTGGCGGAGTCGGACATGCCCGGCTGCACGACGGGGTGGAGGTCGGCGAAGCGCGGGCCCCAGACGCCGCCGGCCATGGAGCGCTCGCGGGCGTGCATGCGCACGCGGTTGCCGCGGATGGTGTTGATCTCACCGTTGTGGGCCAGGGCGCGGAAGGGTTGGGCGAGGTGCCAGGTCGGAAAGGTGTTGGTCGAGTAACGCTGGTGGAAGATGGCGAAGGCCGTGCGGTAGGCCGGCGAGCGCAGGTCGGGGAAAAAGCGGCGCACCTGCGGCGCGTTGAGCAGGCCCTTGTAAACGATGGTGCGGCAGGAAAAACTGCACACGTAGAACCCGTCGAGCCGCGCCTCGGCGCAGCGGCGCTCGGCGACCTTCTGGGCAAGGTAGAGCTTCCGCTCGAACTCGTCGTCGGCGAGGTCGT
Organism: Verrucomicrobia bacterium Ga0077533; assembly: GCA_001464505.1. Classification (GTDB taxonomy): domain Bacteria; phylum Verrucomicrobiota; class Verrucomicrobiia; order Opitutales; family Opitutaceae; genus Lacunisphaera. Next base: position 10,633 of record LNEH01000207.1, on the reverse strand, counting down.
CGAGCCGCGCGACCAGCGCCTGCATGATGAGCGGGACGGTCTCGGCGGCCTTGCGGCCCAGGATGGAGACATCGACCGGCACCTCGCGCCAGGCCACGAAGGCCAAGCCCTCCTCCTTGACGGCCTCGATGACAATCTTGCGGCAGTGGGCCTGGGCGAGGTCGTTGCCGCGCGGAAGGAAGATCATGCCGACGCCGAGATCCTTGTCCGCCGGGGCCGTCTTTTTCTGGGCGGCGAAGAACTCCGCAAAGATGCCGTAGGGCAGCTGCGTGAGCACACCCGCGCCGTCGCCGGTGATGGCGTCGGCATCGATGGCGCCGCGGTGGGCGAGGCACTTGAGGGCGCTCAGGGCGCGCACCAGCACATCGTGGCTGCGTTCGCCGTTGATCTTCGCGATGAAGCCCACGCCGCAGGCGTCGTGCTCGAACTCGGGGTTATACAACGGAGAGGGGATGATCTTGCTCACGAGGGAGGGTTTGCCGGACGGTCAGAAGCTACTTTTATGCCACAGGCCGGGCAGATACGGCCGGAGCATCCAGTGGTGCGCGAGGGAATTAGGGAGAAGCAGCGGATGGGCGGGCATCGCAGGCACGTTGAACAGTTGCGAGGCGCAGCGCAGATGCAAAGGCTGTCATAAGACCGGGCCGGTAAACGGCTCATACCCGCCTCCCGCAGGCAGTTAGGCGGATGGAATATTTTGTTTGCTACCCCCTGCCCTTTGGGGTCTCTTGGCCGCTCTTTTCCGGTCAGACCGGTCGACAAAACGGGACGTAGCTTAGCCTGGTAGAGCGCTTGCTTCGGGAGCAAGAGGTCGAGAGTTCGAATCTCTCCGTCCCGACCATTCGTCGCTCATGTGATTCACATGAGCTATGGATGGCGGGCCATTTCACGATAAACCGGGGGGTGCTGCGGACACCCTATCCGCCCGAAGGCCACGGGTCTTCTGAGCGACCATTCGTCGCTCAGCGCAATGCGATGAGTTATGAATGGCGGGCCATTTAACGAAGCGGCCCGGCCGCCGGTTGTTTTTCCCGCAGGGTCGCCGCGATCTGCTGCAGGCCCTTCTGCACCACGCCGCCATCGGAGCCGAGGGCGACGAAGGTGAAGCCCCAGTCGCGGCATTTGGCCACCAGCGCGGGATTGTGGACCAGGATGCCCGGGGCCTTGCCCTGCTTCCGCGCGGCGGCCACGACCCGCTGCACCGCGTCCAGGAAGAGCGGATGCTCGAACTGGTCGCGGATGCCGAGGCCGTAGGTGAGGTCGGTCGGGCCGACAAAGAGGACATCCACGCCGTCCACGGCGGCAATCGCGTCGAGGTTGGCGACGGCCTGCGCCGTTTCAATCTGCACGATGTTCACGATCCATTCGTGGGCATGGAGGTAATATTCCTCAAAGTCCGTCCCGTAGCCGGCCGCGCGTTGGTTCTTGGCCACCCCGCGGAAGCCGCGGGGCGGGTAGCGCAGCGCGGCGACCGTGGCTGCGGCCTCGGCGGCGGTGTTGACGAACGGCACCATGATGCCCTGGGCACCCAGGTCAAGGGCCCGCTTGAAACGGGGCGCCTCGTTGGCGGCGATGCGCACAATGGGCACGGCCGGCGTGGCGGCCACGGCCTGCAACTGGTGCAACATCGTGTCCTCGCCGCCCGGGCCATGTTCATGGTCAAGGACCACCCAGTCGAAACCCGTCTGCCCCGCCAGTTCGGCGGTGACGGACGACCCGAGGTTGAGCCAGGTGCCGATGAGCCATTCGCGGGCGAGGACCCGGGCGCGGAATTTTCCGGAGATTTTCATGTGAGGATTAGAGTGAAAGGTAGAGCCGGTAGAGCGCCTGCGTGCCGCAATCCTCCCAGCCGCGCGCCGCCACCTGGTCGTAGAGTTTCTTCGCGCAGGCCAGGCCGGGGAGCGCGAGCTTCAGCTCGGCGGCGCTCTCGAGGGCGATCCCCATGTCCTTCAGGATGTGTTTGACGTAGAAACCGGGGGCGTAGTTTTCCGCCAGGGCGCGGGGCGCGAGGTTGGTCATCGCCCACCCGCCCGCCGCGCCGCCGCTGATGCTCGCATGCACGGCGGCCGGATCCAGCCCGGCGCGTTTCGCGTAGGTGAGCGCCTCGCACCAGGAGACCATGCCCACCGCCACCGCGATCTGGTTGGCCATCTTGCAATGCTGGCCGGCGCCGGGACCGCCCAGCCGGGCAATGTTCTTGCCCATCAAATCGAAGATTGGCCGGGCGCGGGCAAACGCGGCGGGTTCACCCCCGGCCATGATCACCAGCCGGGCTTCCCGGGCCCCGATGTCGCCGCCTGAAACGGGTGCGTCCAGTGCCTCCAGTCCGCGCTGGCCCGCCGCCGCCGCGATCCGGCGGGCGAGCACCGGGCTGGAGGTGGTCATGTCAATCAACAGCGCCCCCGGCCGGGCGTGCGCGACCAACCCATCCGGGGCGAGATAGACCGCCTCCACGTCGGCGGGAAAGCCAAGCATCGTGACGACCACATCCGCCGCCGCCGCCGTGGCGCGCACGGAGTCATGCCAGATGGCGCCGGCCTCGAGCACCGGGGCCGCCTTCTCCTTCGTGCGGTTGTGGACATGGACCGTATGGCCGGCGCGGAGCAACTGCCCGGCCATGCTGCGTCCCATGACCCCCAAACCAATAAAAGCGACGACCGGCAGTTTCATGCGTGTAGTGGAATCAGTTTAACTCAGCTTTTCGGTCCGTGCCCGCAAGGCAAATGGCTCGCCAATATTGTCCGCCCCGCCGGGCCGCCCTTCACGTGTAGCCACAAAATTTGGCGGTGGATCAGGGTGTGGCCAATGGCGCCGCCATTTCCACCGGCCTGCCGCCCGCTGGCGAAGAACTGCCATGTCCCATTTGCCGGATTCCCCTGGGCTGCGATGGCTTCAAACCGCAAGGAAGGGATTATAGCGCCGCTCAATGGCGGCGGTCGTCAACGGGCCGTGGCCGGGCGCGATGATGGTATCGTCGGCCAGCAGGCCCAAAATGCGCCGGGAATGCGTCAGCTGCCGCTGGCAGCAGAAATACCCGCCGCCGAGTGAGCCGGCGAAGATCAGGTCGCCGGAAATGAGCAGACCCGGCCCCTTCGTCCCCGAAGTATCGCGGATCAGGTAGCAATTGTGCTCGGCCGCATGGCCCGGGGTGTGGAAGGCCGTGACCGAGATGCGGTCATATTGCACGGTCTCGCCCTCGCCCAACCCGCGGCATTGCGTCCAACGGCCGTTGGGTGGACCGTAGAAATGGTCCAGCCCGGTTTCCCGCAGCACAACCTCCAGGCCGCCAATATGCTCGGCTTCGTAATGGGTGACATACACCGACTCGATCTCCTGAATGCGTTCCGGCCAGGCCCGGTGCAGCTCCGCGTGGCTGGCCCCGGTGTCGAAAAGGATGGCGGTGTTGCCGCCGGTGGAGACGACATAAGCGTTGGCCACGCCGACGCCGAAGGGCATGCGCAGCGGATGCACCAAGAACGGCAGACCGGTGAGCTCAGCCGGCGGGTAGGCGCCTTGGGCGAGCGCGTTGAGCCCGATCTCGTTCAAGCCGAGCACGCGCGCCAGCCGGCCGAGTTCAGCCTGGGTCAGTTCCGGGCGGTAATCGATGGCATCCTGGATGCGCGCCAGCTCCACGCCGCTCGCCTTGGCCAGGTTTTCCACCGTGAGGGCGGCATGGCGGACCGCTTTCTCGAGCACGTCGCCCAGCTCGTCTTCAAGCGGCGGTTTGTCGGTGACTGGAGGCATGAGAGGAACGTAGGACCGGCCAGCAGAATTGACAATGTCCGACTCCTGTCATTCTGAACGCAGTGAGGAATCTAGCAGGATATCCGCTGACGGTAGTGATTCTGGATCCTTCACTTCGTTCAGGATGACGGAAACAAGTCTTATCCGTGACCATCCGTGAAATCTGTGGTCAAAAAGTGATTCCCTTCGCGTCAGGATTCTCCCACGTTTTCCGCATGGATGCGGTTCAGCAAGAGGTCACGGACATTTTCCTGCGCACCAAGGCGCTGCTGCAAGGACACTTTGTCCTGCGCTCGGGGCTGCACAGCGGGCATTTCTTCCAATGCGCCCAGGTCTGCCAGGACATGCCGGCGGTGGAGCGGCTCGGCACCCTGTTGAAACAAAAGCTCGGCGCCTTGCCCTACGACACCGTGCTGGCCCCGGCGATGGGCGGGCTGGTCATCGGCCAGGAAGTGGCCCGCCAGTCCAAATGCCGCTTCATTTTTGCCGAGAAGCAAAACGACGTCCTCGTGCTCCGGCGCGGTTTCACCTTCAGACCGGGCGAGCGGGTGCTGGTGGTCGAAGATGTGATCACCCGCGGTGGACGGGTGCAGGAATGCCTCGCCATCGTGCGCCAGCACGGCGGCACGGCGGTGGCGGTGGCGGTGCTGGTGGATCGCAGCGCCGGCCAGGCCAAGTTCGACGTGCCCTGCCTTTCGCTGCTGGAGATGAGCTACCCCACCTATGCTGCTGACAAGTTGCCCGAACATCTGTCACGTATCCCGGCGAGTAAACCCGGTAGTTAACATGTAAGTCCCGTAGCCGCCTTCCTGTTGCTGGCTGCTGCCAGCCCGGGATCAGTCGCGTGGCCTTCGCCACGGCTGAGCTGGCGGCCCGGGATTTGTCCCCGGTTCACGCGCACCATTCGTCGCGAAACCAAGGCAAACCGCCGGAACTGGCCAAGCTGCCGGCGTCAAAACCAGGCAGTTGACGGCGTGCATTGCAGGTGGAGCGCGCTGACCTCAGCGCGCTTTCCGCAGACGCACGCCCCATAGCGCGTTGGGGTCAACACGCTCCACCCCGAGGCAAATCAGCGGACGGTGAACATCACGTAGCGATACACCCCGCGGTAATAAACCAAGGCGATGTTGCGTCCGTCGCGCAAGGCGCGCTTGGCCGTGGCGAGATCGGTCAGCGGCACCCGGTTCAATTGCTCGATCACCGCGCCTTGGGGAAACGTCTCCCGGTAGGGCGAACCGGGCGCGATCTCGGTGACCACGACACCGTCAACCCGATCGTCGACGCGCAGCTCCCGGCGCAACTCGGCGGTCAGCGGTGACACCGAAATACCGGCGATCAGTTCGCCTTCGGGCGCGTTGTCGTCCTGCAATTTGCCCAGCGTGACGTCCTTGCTCTGCGTCTTGCCGTCGCGGATGAATTTAACCGCGATTTTCGTGTTGGGCGGTGTCTGCGCAATGATGAGTCGCAGGTCATCGCGGGTGGTCACGACTTTGTCGTTGATCGCGACGATGATGTCCTCGCGTTTCAGGCCGGCCTTGGCGGCCGGGCCGTCGGCGGGATTGAGGTCCGTGATGATCACGCCCTTCTGGTCGGCTTTGAGCCCGAATGACTCGGCCATGTCGGCCGTGATCGCATCGGTCGAGACGCCGAGGTAGCCGCGCGCCACGGTGCCGGTGTCGATCAGGCTGTGCATGATATTGCTCGCCAGATTGACCGGGATGGCGAAACCGATGCCGATGTTGCCGGACGAGGTGGAGATGATGGCGGAATTGATGCCGACGAGCCGGCCGCGGGCATCGATCAGCGCCCCGCCGGAGTTGCCCTGGTTGATGGCGGCATCAGTCTGAATGAAATCCTCGTAGCCGCCCACCTCGTCAAGGATGCCCACCCGGCGGCCGGTGGCCGAAACGATGCCCATCGTGACCGTCTGCCCGACGCCGAGGGGGTTGCCGATGGCGAAGACCACGTCACCGACCCGCAGCTTGGTGCTGTCGGCCAGAGTGGCGGCCGGCAGATTTTCGGCCTCGATCTTGATGACGGCCACATCGGTCTTGGGGTCGGTGCCGATGACCTTGGCGGTGAATTCGCGCTCGTCGTTGAGCAGCACCTTCACTTCATCGGCTTCATCAATCACGTGGTTGTTGGTGATGATGAAACCGTCGGTGGAAATAAGGACGCCGGAACCCAGGCCGCGCTGCTTTTGTTCGCGACCCTGCGCGCCGAACTGGCGGAGAAAGTCGGGCACCTGCTGGCGGACGATCTTGCTCGAATAGACCGAGATCACGGCCGGCCGGATGCTCTCCAGGGCGTCGGCGTAGCTGGTGACGACGGTTTTTGAATCGCCGATCGGCGAGGCGTCAACCTTCAGCGTGGGTTGCTTGCCGGCCGGCCGAACCGGGGCTGACTTGGGGTCGGCCGCGAGCAGGCCGACGGCCAAGCCAAGAAGGGAAGTGACGAGCGCAAGGGACAGGGCAACCGACTTGATTTTCATAGGGAATGGGAGCGAACCATGACACTGACCGGGACCGGTGGTTCCGCAAGCGGGACCGCAGCCGGGTTGTCCAAAAAACAGCTTCTCTTTTGGCTCGCCTGTAGGTCGGGGTTTATCCCCGACAGAGTGTCTGGAGTCGGGCATAAAGCCCGACCTACAAAGGAGGGTGAGCCTCTTGCCACTTAGAATCCCTTGATTTTGAACAGGCTGGTGACGCTTTCGTTCGTATTGATGCGCAGGATGGCCTCACCCAGCAAGGGGGCGATGCTCAGCACGGTGATGGGCAGGCCCCGGGTGTCGATCGGCACGGAATTGGTCGTGATCAGCTCGTCAATCAGGCCGCCTTTCAGCCTCTCGTAGGCGATTTCGTTGAGCACGCAGTGGCTGACGGCGGCGCGGATGCTCTTGGCGCCATGTTCCTTCAGGATCTTGGCGGCGGCCGTGAGGGTGCCGGCCGTCTCCGTGATGTCGTCCACCAGCAGGACATCGCAACCATCGACTTCGCCCACGATGTTGATGGCCTCGACCGTGTTGGCGTTGACGCGCTTTTTGGCCACGAGGCCGAGGGTGGCGCCGAGGATGTCAGCGTAGGCCGAGGCCATCTTCATGCCGCCGACGTCGGGGGAGAAGACGACGAGATTGTTGCTGCGCTTGGTCGCCAGGTATTGAAAGAAAACCGGGGAGGCGAAGAGGTGGTCCACCGGAATGTCGAAGAAGCCCTGAATCTGCTGGCTGTGCAGGTCCATCGCCAGGATGCGGTTGGCCCCCGCCGACATGAGCAGGTTGGCCACGAGCTTGGCGGTGATGGGCACGCGGGGCTGGTCCTTGCGGTCCTGCCGGGCGTAGCCGTAGAACGGGATGACGGCAGTGATGCGCTGCGTCGACGCGCGTTTGGCGGCATCAATCATGATGAGCAGCTCCATCAGGTGATGGTTGGTCGGGGGACAGGTGGACTGGATGAAATAGCAGTCCGCGCCGCGGATGTTCTCGTTGATCTTCACGAACGACTCGCCGTCGGGGAAGCAGGTGACGGTCGCATCGCCCAGCGGGACGCCGATGGACTGGCAGATTTCCTCTGCGAGCGGGCGGTTGGATGAACCGGAGAAAATCTTGAGCTTCGTGTCCCTCATTGCTCAGGCGTGGTAACGGAGATGGCGGGGAGCGGGAAGATTATTCCGCTTTTTTCTCAAGCGCCTCCACGCGCTTGAAGAGGTCGGGCAGCCGTTGCTGCAACACGGCGATCCGGCGTTCCAGCATGTAGGGTATCGCCGGGGTGCCGTTGACGTAGGCGCCGGCCGGAATACTGGAGGCGAGCCCGGCGCCGCCGCCGACCTTGCTGCCTTTGCCCAGGGTGATGTGGCCACCCAAGCCCGCCTGACCGCCCAAGATCACATAATCCCCGAGCGTGGTGCTGCCGGAGACCCCGGCCTGGGCGCAAAGGATGCAATGCTTGCCGATGACGACATTATGGGCGATTTGCACGAGGTTATCAATCTTGGTGCCCTCCCCCACGACCGTCCGGCTGAAGCGGGCGCGGTCGAGGGTGGAATTGGCCCCGATCTCAACGTCGTCCCCGATCTCCACGACGCCGATCTGCGGGATCTTCTCGTGGCGTCCCTTGACGAACTCATAACCGAAACCGTCCGAGCCGACCACCACACCCGGCTGGAGCCGCACCCGGTTGGCCAGCGAACAGCCGGCGCCGAGCACGACACCAGGCATCAGCCAACAACCCTCGCCAATCCGGGCCTCGCGGCCGACGAAGACAGAGGCCTGCAGCACGCTGCCGGGACCGATCTGGGCGCCATCCTCCACGACACACAGCGGACCGATGTGCGCCGTGGCATCCACTTTGGCGGTGGGGACAACCACCGCGCTTGGGTGGATGCCCGGCAAAGGCTTGGGCCAGAGGGCCTGCTCGATGCGGGCGCAAACCTTGGCCAGCGCCACCGAGGGGTTGTCGACAAAGAGGAAGACCTGGTCCGGCTTGGGTTCGCCGGTGTAATCAAGCGGCAGCAACAGCGCCGTGGCGGCGCTGTCGGCCACCTGCGAACGGTATTTCGCGTTGCCCAGAAAGGACAGGTCGCCCGGGCGCGCGGAGCTCAGAGCCGCGATATCGCGCACCGGCTGCCGGGTCGACCCGGCGATGCGCTGGGCACCGATGAAGGCGGCAATCTCGGCGGTGGTGTAAGCGACCTGCATGGCGACAAAAAAGCCCTGTTCGGTGGAACAGGGCTTGGCAAGAATTCTTACGGCTTCTTGGGCTCGGTCTTGGCCCCGACGTTGGGGACCGAGAAGGCTGGCGCCGGGGTTGAGGGGGCCGGGGGGGCCGCAGCGGCCGGCTTGGCGGCCGGGCGGTCCTTGTTTACTTCCGCGATCACTTCCTCGGTGATGTCATAGGCCGGGTCGGCATAGAGCACGACCGGGATGCGGAAGGCGGACGGACCGGATTTGTCGACGACGAGCGTGGCGCCCTTGCGCTTGGCGATCTCGTTCACGGTCTTGGTGATTTCCTCGAGAAGAATCTCCCGGAAATTGTCGATGCGCTGCCGGAGCGAGTTTTGGGTGTTTTGCAGGAAACCCTGCAAATCGGCCTGCTTGCGCTGGATCTCCTCCATCTTTTTCTGGGCGGCCTGTTCGGCCTTGGTCCGGGCCTCGGCATTGAGGAGCGTGCTCTTCGCCTGCTCGGCGAGCTCCTTGTATTCATCCACCATGGTCTGGCCCTGCTTGCGGAGTTCCTCCGCCTGCTCCCGGGCTTTCTGCTCGGCGTCGCGGAATTTGATGTTGTTCTCCTCTGATTTGTAGTGGCCGTCGAAGACTTTGCCGATGTCGACAGTGATCAGTTTCAACGCCGGCTGCGCGAGCAGGGCGGTGGAACCGGCGCCAAATGCGACCAGAGTCAGGAGGGTGCGGATCAGCTTGTTCATAGTGAGGGTGAGGTTGACGGATTAGAAGCGGGTGCCAAAGGAGAAATTAAACTGCGTGCCCTTCTTGTTGAACCGGTCGCCGGTCAGGGGCACGCCAAAATCCAGGCTGAGAGGGGCGCCGGCCACGAAGAGGCGCAGGCCGAAGCCGAAGTTGTCGTTGTAGGATGCCGGACCGAAATCGTAGGCGTCCTTGTTGACAAAGCCCGCATCGTAGAAGACCGCGAAACGCACGGGTTTCACAATATCCATCGAGTATTCCAGACTGAAGAAGCCGTAGGTGCTGCCGCCGATGGGCTCCCCGTTGGGATCCTTGGGGCCGACAGTGCGGAACTCGAAGCCGCGCAGGGTCTGGGGGCCGCCCAGGAAGTAGCGGTCGTAGAACGGCACGCCCGGCACAAAGGGCGCGCTGGTCACCGGCAGACCGGTCGTGGGATCAGTGATGGTGCGCGTTTGTGTCTCATTGCTTCGTCCAAAACTGCTCACCACGCCGACGCGGCCGAGGACAGCCAGAACCTGCTCCTGAAACTCGGCGACCGGGAAGAACTTCGAGCCGCGGAACTCCAGGCTGTAATAGTTGTTGTCGCCGCCCAACGCGCCACCAGCCAGACCGAGGTCGAGGGAGCCGTAATTGCCCCGCGTGGTATTGATGATCTTGTCGCGCGTATCCTGGGTGAAGGACAAGCCGAGCCTGGACGTGGTCGACGTGCCTTCCGCGAAGCGGATCGAGGTCGGCGCGCCGGCGGCCACGTTGGCGATGTCAATGACCTGGTAGGTGTAGGACATGCGGCTCTCCAGCCAGTTGAAGAGCCGCTTGCGCAGGTAGACTTCGCTGCCGGTTCGGATTTCCTCGTAGTAGGCGCTGTTGAAGTCGGAAGTCTGGCGGTAAAGCTGGAAGCCGAGCGCAAGCTCCCGCTCGAACAGGTAGGGCTCCTCGAAGGCCAGGATGACCTCGCTGGACCGCGAGCCAATCTGGAAACGGAGGCGGAACTTCTGCCCGTCGCCCTGGAAGAACGAGCGGCGGTTGAACAGGTCGAAATTCGACTGGGTGATCTCAGCAAAGACCACCGCCCGCTCCAGCGAGCTGAAGCCGGCGCCGAAGGTCAGGTTGCCCGTGCGGGCCTCGCGGACCGAGATCTTCAGGTTGCGCCGCCCGGGGATGTTGGTCGACTCGTCCGTGACATTGACCGGTTCCTCAAAGAAGCGCGTGTTTTCGAGGCGCAGCTTGCTGATCTTCATCCGGAGGGAGTCGAAGACGTCACCGGGCCCCAGGACCAGCTCGCGGAGGATGACGATGCTCTTGGTTTTGTTGTTGCCCTCGATGACAATGGACTCGACCTGGAATTTTTCGCTCTCGTTGATCTGGTATTCGATGTCAATGTCGCCCGTGGCCAGGTTGGGTTTGCGCACGAGGCGGACGCGGGTCTGGAGATAACCGACCTGGCCGTAGAACTCCTCCATCGTCTCCACGTCC
>LNEH01000206.1 GCA_001464505.1 Verrucomicrobia bacterium Ga0077533 | reverse complement strand
GCGCCCTGCCCAGCCTACCCGGCTTCCTCGTCACCGTGCAGCTGATCGACGGCGCCGGCCTGCCGGCGTTCCTGCTCGGCCTCTACCATTACGCGTGGTTTGTCGGCTTCGGTCTGGCGTTTGCCGTCTATCTGCTCCTGCGGAGGCTTGCGCCGAACGGCTGAACGCTGCGGAAGCTCCAAATTCCAACCTCCAAGCTCCAATGAAGCTCCAATCCCAAAACTCCAATCACCCGAGCGCGACAACCATCTGGCTGTTTGTTGTTTCTCTGGATATTGGATGTTGGAGCTTGGAGCTTTTCCCCTGAATCTACCTCCACCTTTCACCCGCCCCCTTTCCCAAATGAAATCCATCCCCCTCCCGCCCACCAACCACACGCCCGCGCCCTACGCCGGACCCTCGCTCGACCAGGTGCTCGCGCAGCGCAAGCAGTTCCTCAATCCCGGGCTCTTCCTCTACTACAAGCAGCCCATCATGATCGTGGAGGGCAAAATGCAGTATGTGTGGGACTCCACCGGCAAGCGCTACCTCGACGGCCTCGGCGGCATCGTGACCGTCAGTGTCGGCCACTGCCACCCGCACGTGCTCAAGGCCATCAACGCGCAAAACCAGGTGCTCCAGCACTCGACCACCATCTATCTCAACCCGAACATCGGCGCGTTCGCGGAAAAACTCGCGTCGAAGATGCCCGGCGACCTCAAGGTCTGCTACTTCGTCAACTCCGGTTCCGAGGCCAACGACCTGGCGCTCCTCATGGCCCGGCTCTCCACCGGCAACTACGATGTCATCGCGCTGCGCAATGCCTACCACGGCGGCAACGCGGCCGGCATGGGCGTGACCGCGCACAGCAACTGGAAGTTCAATACGCCGCACTCCTTCGGCGTGCACCACGCCGTCGCCCCTTATCCGTATCGCGGACACTTCGGTTACGACGACCCCGACGCCGGCCGCAAATACGCCGAGGACGTCAAACAGGTCATCGACTACACGACGCCGGGCAAGGTCGCGGCGTTCATCGCCGAGTCCATCCAGGGCGTCGGCGGCTTTGTTGAGTTCCCGCCGGGTTACCTCAAGCACACCTACGAGCACGTCCGCGCCGCCGGCGGCGTGTGCATCGCCGACGAGGTGCAGACCGGCTTCGGCCGCACCGGCACGCATTACTGGGGCTTTGAGACGCAGGGTGTCATCCCCGACATCGTCACCCTGGCCAAGGGCATCGGCAACGGCGCGCCGCTCGCGGCCGTCGTCACCACACCGAAGATCGCCGCGGTCATGGCGCAGAAGGTCCATTTCAACACCTTCGGCGGCAACCCCGTCGTCTCCGCCATCGGCCAGGCCGTGCTCGAGGTCATCGACAACGAGAAGACGCAGGCCAACTGCCTGGAGCTCGGCCACTACATCCTCGCCGGACTGAACAAGCTGAAGGCGAAGCACAAGGTAATCGGTGATGTCCGTGGCCGCGGCCTCATGCTCGGCATCGAGTTTGTGAAGGACCGCGCCACCAAGGAACCCGCCAAGGAGGCCTGTGCCCAGGCGGTCGAAAACGCCCGCGAACTCGGCTTGCTGCTCGGCAAGGGCGGCCTGTGGGGCCAGACGATCCGTTTCGCGCCGCCGATGAATATCACGAAGGCCGACGCCGACTTCCTGCTCGCGGTGCTCGACGAGGCGATTGGCGCCGTGCCGACCTGATCGGTGGATTCCAGGGCGTGTTTTCAAAATGTCATTGCGAGGAGGGCCACAGAATGGCCCGCCAAAGCAATCCCGCCCCTCGACAGGCTCGGGACCTTGAGCTTGTCGAAACGGCTGGATCGCCACGGCCCGCTGCTGCGGGCCTCGCGATGACAAGGCGTTTTGCAAACTAATACCAGCGT